>DATEML010000318.1:0-7336 GCA_035275585.1 Steroidobacteraceae bacterium
TACAACTATGACTCTTTTGTTCTCCCGGATAATCCAGCACGATTCGCTAACACTGTTCGCCAATACAGAACAATCCCATGGACCGATTTGGGGAAATGAAGGTGTTCTCGCGCCTGGTCGAGCGGCGCAGCTTCACGTTGACGGCGCAGGACCTGGGCCTGCCGCGCTCGACGGTGACTGACGCCATCAAGCAGCTCGAAGCGCGGCTGGGTGTGCGGCTATTGCAGCGAACGACGCGGCACGTGAGCCCGACACTCGACGGCGAGGCCTACTACCGCCGCTGCCTCGCGCTGCTTGCGGATCTCGAAGACGCGGAGAGCGCGTTCGCCGGCGTGAAGCCGAAAGGTCTGCTGCGCGTGGACGTGCAGGGCACGCTCGCGCGGCATTTCATCGTGCCGAGCCTGCCGTCGTTCTTCGCGGCGTATCCGGACATCGAGCTGTCGATGAGTGAAGGCGAGCGCTGGATCGATCTCGTGCGCGAAGGGGTCGATTGCGTGCTGCGCTTCGGCAATCTCCCGGACAGCGACCTCGTCGCGCGTCGCGTGGTGACGCTGACGCGCGTGACGTGCGCGGCGCCATCGTATCTGGAGCGCTTCGGCACGCCGGCGAGCATCGAGTCTTTGAGCAGTCATCGCATGATCGGTCTGCGCTCGCTCACGACCGGCAACCTGCGGCCGCTCGAATTCGTCGTCGCGAGAGCTCTGCGCCACGTGACGCTCCCGGCGCCCATGTCGGTGACCGGCACGGAGAGCTATCTCGCGACTACGCGGCTCGGGCTCGGCCTCGCGCAGATTCCGCACTTCCACGCGGCGACCGATTTCGAGCGCGGCACGCTCATACCGGTGCTGCAGGAGTTCCCGCCGCCGTCAGTGCCAGTCTCGCTGCTGTATCCGCAGAACCGGCAGTTGTCGCCGAGGGTGCGTGTGTTTCTCGACTGGGCGGCGGGGGAGTTCGCTGCTCACGGCGAGGCGTGAGGATGCCCGAGCGCCCGCGTCTGCTGCTCGCTCTGGCGTTTGTCGCCTTCGTCAGCCTCGGGCTGCCCGATGGTCTGCTGGGTGTCGCATGGCCCTCGATGCGACGGTCGTTCGGATTGCCGCTCGATGCGTTGGGATCGCTCCTCATCTCCACGACTGTCGGCTATGTCACGTCCAGCTTCTTGAGCGGCGCAATCCTGCGTCATGTCCGGCTCGGCACGCTGCTGGCACTGTCGTGCGCCGCCACCGCGCTGGCGATGATCGTGTACTCAGTGGCCTCCCACTGGGCGCTCGTCGTTGCGTTCGGCGTCGCAGCGGGATTGGGCGCGGGAGCCATTGACAGCGCGCTCAATACATTCGCGGCGCACAGCTATTCGGCGCGTACCGTGAACATGCTGCATGCGTTCTACGGATTCGGTACGACCATCGGTCCGGCACTGATGACTGCCGTGCTGCTCGCGAACGCAGGCTGGCAGCGCGGCTATCTCATCGTCGGCCTTGCGCAACTGGTGCTGGCGGCCGGCTTCGTTGCGAGTCGCCGTCTCTGGCCGGACGAAAGCAGCAATGGTCAAACGCAGGCTGAGCGCGCATCGCTCGCGGAAACGCTGCGACTGCGGGCAACTGTGCTCAGCGCCGCTGTCTTCATCCTGTATTGCGGACTCGAAGCATCCAGCGGCGCGTGGCTCTACACCCTGCTGCATGAAGGCCGCGCTATCAGCACCGCGTCCGCGGGCGCGGCAGTCAGCGTGTTCTGGGCCTCGCTGATGGTCGCACGCATCGTGTTTGGGTTGGTGCGTGTCTCCGGCCCGGTGGCAAGGTGGCTGGTGGCGTGCATGGGCGTCAGCCTGCTTGCAACAGTTGCTCTGGGCCTTGTCCTGGATTCGCGCGCCGGCATGGCAGCAAGTGCCGTGATCGGTTTTGCATGCGGCCCGATCTTTCCGTGGCTGATCGCCGAAACACCGCGGCGTCTCGGCGCCCGCCACGGTGCGAATGCGATCGGCGTACAGATTGCATCGGCAGCCATCGGGCTCATGCTCGCACCCACGCTGGTCGGCGTGCTCGGCGATCGCTACGGCGTGGACGCGATCCCGTGGGGACTGACGGTATTGGCGGCGCTGTTGCTGATCGCATTCGGCGCGCTGGAGCGGTGCCGGCGCGCTGCTGGCGGCTAGCTGCCAGCGAATCGGTAGGTCGCCATCAGTACTTTGGGCAGACCGGCGTGGCTGACCTGTCGCTGCTGGCGCCCGGATGCGCCGTGCTAGCGTCGGACATGGCCGTGCGACGCATCGAGTCCATCTTCCATCCGTCCGATTTCTCCGCGGCGAGCGAAATCGCCTTCGCGCATGCCCTGAAGATCGCGCTGGTCAGCGGCGCCGCGCTCGACATGATGCACGTTGCCGCCGATCCCGACGCGGACTGGGGCGACTTCCCGGGTGTGCGCGAGACACTCGAGCGCTGGAACCTCATTCCGCCGGGAAGTCCGAAGAGCGCGGTCGCGCAGCTCGGCATCGACGTCACCAAGATCATTGCCAGCAGCAGCCGGCCCGTGAAGGCCTGCATGGAGTTCCTGGAGCGTCATCCCGCGGACCTGATCGTGCTGGCGGTCCGGCAATTCGAAGGGCGCATGCAATGGCTGGAGAAAAGCGTCGGCGGCACCGTTGCGCGACGCGCCGGCGGGACGACGCTGTACCTGCCGCCGGAGGTTCGGGGCTTCGTCTCCCTCGATGACGGCTCGCTGTCGCTGCGCAGTATCCTGGTCCCGGTGGCGACAAAACCGCAGCCGCAGGCGGGCGTCGAAGTCGTCATGCGCATGATCAGCAGTCTGCAGCTACCGCCTGGCCGGGTCACGCTGCTGCATGTCGGAGCGGCAGAGGACGCGCCGCGGCTGAGCATTCCGGCGAGTTCCGACTGGACGTGGGACACGATTACGCAGCCGGGCGAACCCGTCGAGGTCATCCTGCAGGTCGCCGACGCCACGCAAGCCGACTTGATCGTCATGACGACCGAGGGTCCGCACGGCTTTCTCGATGCCTTGCGCGGGAGCACTTCCGA
The DNA here is from genome assembly GCA_035275585.1 of Steroidobacteraceae bacterium. Classification (GTDB taxonomy): domain Bacteria; phylum Pseudomonadota; class Gammaproteobacteria; order Steroidobacterales; family Steroidobacteraceae; genus Steroidobacter. The sequence goes on from DATEML010000318.1 coordinate 3,027, forward strand.
ACAAGTTCTGCGCCAGGCGCGCTGCGCGCTGCTGGCTCTGCCCGTCACTCGCTCCTAGAGCACTTTCGGTTCGCGGCGAGTGTCACCGCCTCCGCGGCAAGCGCAACTCCGCCATCAAGCCGCCCTCGGAACGATTGCGCAGCGTGAGGCTGCCGCCGTGCGCCTGCGCGACATCGCGTGCGATCGAGAGGCCGAGGCCGGTGCCGCCGGTGTCGCGGCTGCGTGAGGATTCGATCCGATAGAACGGCTCGAATACGCGTTCGAGCATCTCTTCCGGGATTCCGGGGCCGTCGTCCGCGACGCGAATGATCAGCGCGTCGCCGTCTTCGACATCGAGCATCGCCTGCTTGCCGAACTTCAGCGCGTTGTCCACGAGGTTTCCCAGGCACCGCTTGAGTGCGCGCGGCTTGCCCTGCAACAGGTCGTGCGCCTGGCCAGCGACCGCGACGCGCGCGCCGAGCTCCGCGTACTCGGCGACGAGCGTGTCGAGCAGCCCGTTCACGTCGATGGCCTCGAATTTTTCGTCGTCGTCGAGGCCTTTGAACAGTGCGAGCGCGCTCCACACCAGGGCCTCCATCTCATCGAGATCGGATGCAAAGCGCGCGTGCAGCCGTTCGTCGGACACCGATTCGACACGCAGCCGCAAGCGCGTGAGCGGCGTACGCAGATCGTGAGACATCGCCGCCAGGACGCTCGTGCGGCTGTCGAGATAGCGCAGCAAGCGATCCTGCATCGTGTTGAATGCGCGTGTGGCGTCACGGATCTCGCGCACCCCTTCCTCGGCGAGCGGTGGATGCCGAACGCTCTTGCCGATCGCGTCGGCGGCGACCGCGAGCTTCGACAGAGGCCGCGTGATGCTGCGCGTCACCAGGAACAGCACGACGGCGAGAACGAGCGTCAGAACGCCGATCTGCGCGAAGAGCTGCCACGGCAACGGCGGATCGGGCAGCGGCGCGGCCACTCGAAACATCAGCGTGTCGCCGTCGGGTAATCCGACCGAGACGTCGAGGGCAGTCGTGCCGCTGGCATGCCGTCGCTCCGGAACCAGGTGAATCAGGTCCCGGCGCGTGCTGCCGCGCCTGATGCGATCCAGCGTGACCTTGTAGCGATCGCCCAAGCGATCGCGCAGCTCGGCAACGAACGCCCGCCCGATGGCCGCCACCTCATGCCGGTTCAATGTTCTTCCGGGATAACGATCCGGCTCGACCTGCAGTGTGCTGTCGTCGCTCAGGCGCCTGCGCTCCGCGACGCGCGCATCGCGCTCGAGAGTTTCCAGCTCGTGCGTGAGGTAAGCGATGCGATGCGAGCTGTCGCCGACGCCGCCGACGCGCATGCTCAGCTCGGCGCGGTCGCGCAGGATGAGTGCGAGCATCACGGCCAGCATGATCCCGACCACGAGCACGAGCGAAGCCGCAAGACGACCGAACATCGTGGACGGCAGCAGGCGCCCGAGCAGATCCCGCACGGCCTTCATGCGGATTCGACCGGCACGCCGATCACGTAGCCTTCGCCGTAGACGGTCTTGATGATGCGCGGCGAGCGGGCATCGTCTCGCAGGATCTGCCGCAGGCGACTCACGCGCTGGTCGATGCTGCGATCGAACGGGTCGAGATCGCGGCCGCGCAGCAGATCCATGAGTTGCTGGCGCGACAGCACCTGGCCGGCGTGTGCCAGCAGGACGGCGAGCAGGCGAAACTCGGCACCGGACAGCGCGACGACGGTACCGTCATCGTCCGCGAGCGAGCGCGCTGTCGTGTCGAGCCGCCAGCCCGCGAAGCGATAGCCAGGCACTTCAGACGCCAGCGGTTCGCGCACCACGTGCGACGTGCGACGCAAGACGGCGGTAATGCGCGCGAGCAGCTCGCGCGGCTTGAAGGGCTTCGGCACGTAGTCGTCGGCGCCGATCTCGAGGCCCAGGATCCGGTCTACGTCTTCATTGCGCGCGGTGAGCATGATGATCGGCACCTGCGAGCTCGCGCGCAGCTCGCGACACAGCGTCAACCCGTCGTCGCCCGGCAGCATGACGTCGAGCACGATCAGATCCACGCGAGAGCGGCCCAGGACGCGGCGCATCTCCTTGCCGTCGCGCGCCACGCTCACGCGCAGGCCGTTCTTCTCGAGATATTCCGCGAGCAGCGTGCGGATCTCGTGATCGTCATCCACGACGACGATGTGAGCGGCTGGGTTCATCTCATGGAATTGTACGCAAGGAGCGGAGCCCAGTTGCGAAAGAGGGTGTGGATCTGCCCTATTCCCATCACCACGGTCAGCACGACCAGGCAGACTGCCATCGCGTACTGGAATGGCGGCGCAGCGGTCTTCGCGCGCAGGTAGAGCTCGTAGACGGCCAGAGGCAGAAGGTAGGCAGCGAACGACCAGTAGCTGAAGAACGTCTGCCCGCCGAAAGCGCCGCCCGTCAGCACGATCCAGGCGCGGAAACCGACGCGCATGAACCAGGTTCCGTTCACCACCAGGAAGAGCCGTGTCGCCCACACGCGATGCGAGGCGATGTTGCGATTTCTCACGGCGCGCCATGCCAGAACCGCGAACGCGAGAATCAGCACTGCATTGAGCGTGACGCCGAACGCCGAAGGCAAACCGGTCGGCGCGCGCAATCCCGTACCGCGTATCCACTCGAGATACAGGCCGGCCAGGGCGCCGCCGATCGCTGCGAGCATGAAGATACGCCCGTTCCATCGATGGAAGGCAATGGCGCGCGCGCGTATCTGCGGCACCAGCTGCAGCGTCCCTGCGAACGTCAGCACTGCGGCGGCCAGGACGTGGGCAAGGAAGAAGAGGTTTCCGGCAGCGTCATCCGCGAGGTAGCCGTCGGTCATGTTCGTATTCCGGTCCCAGGCCGCATAGTCGCCGGTGATTGCGGTGGGTCCGTAGAAGGCGGAAATGTAATAGACGAACAGCCACTGCCCGGCTACCGCCGTGAGAAACCACATCGACGCGGCCCGCTGCAAGGCGCTACTGGCGACTGCGCTCATGATGACCTCCCGAACTCCCTGTCGGCGGAGGTTAGGCGCGGTGCCGGGCAGGCACGGTGAGCAATCGTGACGAAATGTAGGCGGAGTGACCGTCCGAGTCCCGGGAGCTGTGAAACCGCTCACACACATCGGGCCGATGCCTCGTTAAGTTCAGCGCAATCTCGGCTAGCGGATCCGCACGTATGCGCACGCTCTCTTCCAGGCTGATATTGACGCTCTGCACCGTCGGCGCCACGGCTGCCCTCTCGGGCTGCAATTCCATGAGCGCGCAGGAATGCCTGGCCACCGATTGGCGGACGGTCGGCTATGAAGACGGCGTGAACGGTTACACCGGCGATCGCATCGGACGCTATCGCAACGCGTGCAGCGAGCACGGTGTCACCCCCAACCTGGACGCGTACCAGACCGGTCGCGACCAGGGCCTGCATGAGTTCTGCAAGCCGGTGAACGGCTTTCGCGTCGGCGCGCGCGGCGGCGGATACAGCGGTGTCTGCCCGGCCGATCTCGATCCGCCGTTCGTCGACGCCTATCAATCAGGACGCCAGCTCTACACCCTGCGCTCGCGCGTCAGCTCGACCCAGAGCGAGATCTATTCCATGCACGCCGAGCTGGAGCAGATCGACCGCGACTTCGTGAGCATCGGCGCGCAGATGGTTGACCCGACCATCACGAACGAGCAACGCGCGCAGCTGCTGGTCGACACCAAGCACATGGCCGAGCGCAAGGGCGAGATCAAGGCGCTTCTTCCGCAGCTCGAGAGCGAGCTCGTCGGCTATCAGCGTGACCTCGACGACTATCGGGCCACGCTGACGTACGTCGAATAACGCGGCGTCGCCAGCGACGGCGACTCGGAGGCGGAGTGAGCGCCTCCGAGTGCAGCACGCCCGATGTCACTTCGGCACGATGCGGTCGGCGATCGTGTCGTGATGAAACGCCACATGCTCGCGCAGCTGCTGCCAGCCCGGATCGTTAGCAGTCGCGCTCCTGTCCGTGGCGAGATCCTGCCACGAGTTGTACCTGTCGACGGCCAGGAACTGCCAGGGCCCGCCTTCGAGGTGCGTGAACACCAGGGTGCTGATCGGCACCTTGGCATTGGCGTTCACTTCCCTGAGCACTCCGTCGAGCTGCGAGCGGTGTCCCGGCACCGCTCGATGCACCGCGACGATGTAGACCGAGCTCGTCGCCTTCGGGTCAGTGGCCGCAGGCAGCAGCGCGCGCGTGACCTCGCCCCACGACGGGCCACCTACGTACGTATCCGTGTGCCACGACATCGTCGGCGGTGGGTTCGGAACCGCGTTCGAGCTGTCGACGGACGCC
>DATEML010000319.1:0-19274 GCA_035275585.1 Steroidobacteraceae bacterium
GCGACCAGCTCAACGAGTTCACGCACGCGGTCCAGTACCACACGATGATCAACGAATCGCTGCTGCGATTCTTCAACGGCTTCCAGTACAACGCGCACCCGATGGCGATGCTGTCGGGCGTGGTCGCCTCGATGGCGGCCTTCTATCACGACTCGATGGACATCCATAACCCGCGCCATCGCGAGATCTTCGCCCACCGCATCATCGCCAAGATTCCGACGATCGCCGCCGCGGCGTACAAGCACTCGCTCGGCCAGCCGTTCATCTATCCGCGCAACGATCTCGACTACTGCTCGAACCTGCTGCACATGTTCTTCGCGGTGCCGTGCGAGTCGTACCGAGTCGACCCGGTCACGGCCCAGGCGCTCGACCTGCTGTTCATCCTGCACGCCGACCACGAGCAGAACGCGAGCACCTCGACAGTACGCCTCGCCGGCAGCACCGGCGCGAATCCGTACGCGGCGATCTCCGCCGGCATCTCCGCGCTGTGGGGCCCGGCGCACGGCGGCGCGAACGAAGCCGTGCTGGCGATGCTCGAGCAGATCGGCACGGTCGAGAACGTGCCGAAGTACCTGGCGAAGGCCAAGGACAAGAACGACAACTTCCGGCTGATGGGCTTCGGCCACCGCGTCTACAAGAACTTCGATCCGCGCGCGACGATCATCCGCGCGATGTGCCACAAGGTGCTGGCGAAGCTCGGCAAGTCCGACAACCCGCTGTTCGAGCTGGCGCTGAAGCTGGAGGAGATCGCGCTCAAGGACGAGTACTTCGTCGAGCGCAAGCTGTATCCGAACGTGGACTTCTATTCGGGCATCATCTACAGCGCGATCGGCATCCCGCAGTCGATGTTCACGGTGATGTTCGCGATCGCGCGCACCGTCGGCTGGGTGGCGCACTGGCAGGAGATGATCGCCGATCCGGCGATGAAGATCGGCCGCCCGCGCCAGCTGTACACCGGGCCGGGCAAGCGCGACTACATCGAAATGAACAAGCGCTAGGAGTCAGGCTTTAGCCTGACTCCTTCTCGTCGATCATCGCCTCGATCTCTGCGGTGTCGGCTCTTTTCATCGGCCGCCCGTCCACCGGGCTCGCGGGCGATTGCCGGATCCCGTCGATCGGAAACACCACCGCGTCGATCTCCTTGTCGCCGGCGACGAAGTGCACGACCGGATACGCCACCAGCCGGTTCGGCTCGTAGCGCAGCCTGCGCTCACCCATGCGGTGCGGGATGCCGCGCTCCATCAGATGCAACGCGACGGGCTCGGCGCCTTCGGCGAACAGATGCAGGTTCACCTCGGAGTGTGCGGACGCCGTGCCGCTGAGCACGGGCCCAACCAGTCGCGGCTCGAATCGCTGCAGCAGGCGCATCGCCTGCAACGCCGTCCGGCGCAGCGCGCTCAGCGTCGTCGAATGCGTGTGCGCCTCGAACAGGCGATGGTGCGCCGCGAGCGCCGCTTCGATTTCCGTATTCTTCGGCAACACCGCGATGTCGGTCGCGCCGAAGCGCTCCGCGGCCTTGCGCTTCGCGAGCCCGTAGTCGTCTATTCCCTGCTCGGACATGATGCGTGCCGCTTCCTGCGCCAGCGCCTTTCTCAGTTGTTCCGCGCGCGGATTGGTTCGCTTGCTCATCGCTTCAGAATAGCGAGTCTTCTTCCTTCTGTTGCTCCGTGCCGTCCTGCGTTTCGCGGAGCGTGCCGTCGAGCTGCGGCTCCGCGGGCAGGTGCCCGGCCATGAAAGTCTCGAAGATCGCGTTCGGTTCGCCCGGCCGCGCCGCCAGCCCGGTGTCCGCGGAGATGCGCATCGACACCAGCCCCGCCGGCGCCGTCCGGCGCTGCTCCGGCACGCCCTTCAGAGCCTCCGCCATGAAATATACCCACATCGGCAGCGCGGTGCGGCCGCCTTCCTCGCCGGGTCCGAGCGAGCGCTCCTGGTCGAAGCCGACCCAGGCGGTCGCGACCAGCCCGGCGTTGAAACCGCAGAACCACGTGTCGCGGCGGTCGTTGGTGGTGCCGGTCTTGCCGGAGAGATCGCCGCGCTTCAATGCGAGCGCGCGCGTGGCCGTGCCGCGGCGGATGACGTCGCTCATCATGTCCGTCATCAGAAAATCGTTCTGCGGCGAGATCGCCGATGGCGCCAGCCGGGCGTCCTGCAGGTAGGTCTCTGCGCCCCAACGCATCTCGTCGCCGGTGCTCGGCGCGCGGATCGGTGCTTCGCCGCCGCCCTCCGTCCCGGCGCCGCCAATCGGTGTGACCGTCGGTGTCTGTGCGCAATCCGCGCACGCAAAGCGCGGCTGCGCCTCGTAGAGGATCTTGCCGTCGGGGCTGACGATCCGGTCGAGGTAGTACGGCTCCACGCGAAAACCGCCGTTGGCGAAGATCGCATAGGCGCTCGCCATTTCCAGCGGCGAAACCGAGGCAGTGCCGAGCGCGAGCGACAGGTTGCGCGGCAGGCTGTCTTCCGGAAAGCCGAAACGCTCGATGTACTGCGTCGCGTACGCGGGACCGAGCGTGTTCATGATGCGGATCGACACCAGGTTGCGCGAGCGGACCAGCGCTTCGCGCAGCCGCATCGGCCCGCGGAACTCGCGTGTCACGTTCTGCGGCCGCCAGCTGCCTTCGAGCGTCGGATCCTCGATCACGAGCGGGGCATCGTTGATGATGCTCGCCGGCGTGAATCCCTGTTCGAGCGCGGCGGAATACAGGAACGGTTTGAACGCGGAGCCGGGCTGACGCTTCGCCTGCACCGCGCGGTTGTAGTTGCTCGCGAAGTAATCGAAGCCGCCCGTGAGCGCGGAGATCGCGCCATCCTGCGGATCGATTGCCACGAACGCGCCCTGCACGTCTGGCACCTGCACCATGCGCCAGTTCCCCGACACTTCCTGCGCGACGTACACCACGTCGTTCGGTGCGAGCACGTCGGCTGCGCGCTGCAGCTGTGGCCCGACACTGCCATCGGGCAATGGCGGCCGCGCCCAGCTGATTGCGGGCCATGCCAGGCTGACCCTGCCGTTCGCGCGCGTGTACGCGACCGCACTCTTTTCGTCGACCGAAACAATCAGCGCAGGGACGAGTCCGCCGCGCGGCGAATAGTCCTCGAGTGCCTGCGACCACTCGCGCTCGCGCGCACCGTCGGGTAACGCGACGCGCCCAGCCGGCCCGCGGTAGCCATGACGCTGGTCGTACTCGATCAGCGCGGCGCGCAGAGCGCGCACGGCCGCGCCCTGCAAGCGGCTATCGAGCGTCGTGACTGCTTCGTACCCCGCGGTGTAAGCCTCGGCACCGAGCCGGTTGAACAGCTCGACGCGCGCCATCTCGGCCACATAGGGCGCATCGACTTCGACTGCGGGCCCGTGCAACCGCGATTCGACCGGCGAGTTGAGCGCGATGTCGTACTGGTCCTGCGTGATGAATTCCTTCTCGTGCATTCGCCGCAGCACGTAAGCGCGCCGTTGCCGCGCGAAGTCCGCATTCGCGACGGGATTGTCGCGTGAGGGCAGCCGGAAAGTGCCGGCGATCAGTGCGATCTCCGGTAGCGTCAGCTGCTCGACCGTCTTGCCGAAGTAGACCTCTGCCGCTGCGCCGACACCGTACGCGCGCTGCCCGAGAAACATCTTGTTGAGATACAGCGCGAGGATCTCCTGCTTGTTCAGCTCCTGCTCGATGCGGAACGTCGTGAAGATCTCGACCAGCTTGCGCCGATAGCTCTTTTCGGGACTGAGGAACAGGCCGCGCGCGAGCTGCATCGTGATCGTGCTGCCGCCTTCGGATTTTTCTCCCGACAGCAAATGCCGTGCGGTCGCGCGGATCAGGCCCGGATAGTCGACGCCGCCGTGCTGGAAGAAGTTGTCGTCCTCCGCTGCGAGCACCGCGTTGATCATCTGGTTCGGGATTGCTTCGAACGCGAGCGGGATGCGCCGCTCCTCGCCGAACTGCGCGATCAGCTTGCCGTCGCGGCTGTAGACGCGCAGCGGCACGCGCAGCCGGATGTCCTTGATGGTCGTGACGTCGGGCAGCGAAGGATGCAGATACTGATACGCGCCGAGCAGCGCCAGCACGAGCGCGCCGACCAGGCTGAAGCCGAGCGCGAGCAGGACGCGCGGCGGAGACGAGAGGTAACGTCGCATCACAACAAGAAATCCTAAGTCCTTGCTTTACCCTTGCTTATAAAAAGGGGCGTATGCATAGTAACTGGCGTTTGCGGGTCCACGCGCGTCCGGCCATCGCGCGTGAGGAATGATAAGAGGCGAATCGGAGACCGGGGTAAAGAGAGCAAAACCCGGCATCCGCGCAGTGGGGGTTACCTTCGGCGTCGATTATCGTTCTGCCTGGCGAATTGTCCAGCGCGGTCACGGCGCTACGGATCCGCCATAAAGGCTTGATTGGCCAGTCTCTGGTCGGTCCGCTCGAATGCGGTCCGCATAGCATGGGGCCCGAGTCGTAGGGAAAAGAGCGATCCGGATCCGGGAATGCCGCGAAGGTAATTCGTGAGGCTGCTCACATTCAACTTAACGCCCGGCTGTATATAGTTGCCGCCCGAGTTTCGTGTCCGGTCTCCGATCGCGCCTCAACTATTTGATCTGAAAAGGGAAACCGCGTGCTCCTCACCGCAAAATCCCGGCCTCTCCTGGGACTCGACATCACCACCTCTTCGGTGAAGCTGATCGAGCTCTCGATGAGCGGCGGCCAGTACCGCGTCGAATCGTACGCGGCCGAAGCAACACCGCCGAACTCGATCAACGAAAAAGCAATCGTCGACGCCAGCGCAGTCGGCGAAGCGATCAAGCGCGCCGTGAAGCGCTCGGGCGCGCGCGCCAAGGACGCCGCCGTCGCGATCAGCGGCGACGCTGCGATCACCAAGGTGATCCAGATGCCGCGCACCCTCAGCGAGAACGAGCTCGAGGGTCAGGTCGAGATGCAGGCCGACCAGTACATCCCCTTCCCGATGGAAGAAGTCAGTTTCGACTTCGAAGTCATCGGTCCGTCGGAGAAGGATCCGGACATGCTCGACGTGCTGCTGGTGGCCACGCGTTCGGAGAACGTCGAGCAGCGCATCGCCGCCTGCGCGGCCGCCGGGCTCACCGCCAAGATCGTCGACGTCGAGGCGTTCGCGCTCGAGAATGCCTGCCGTCTGCTGACTCACCAGATGCCTGACGGCGGCTTGAGCCGCGTGATCGCAGTCGTCGACTTCGGCGCGAGCAGCACCACCTTCAGCGTGCTGCGCGATCTCAAGGTCATCTACACACGCGACTTCGCCTTCGGCGGCCAGCAGCTCACCGAGGAAGTGATGCGCACTTACGGGCTGAGCATGGAGGAAGCCGGGCGCGCGAAGAAAGAAGGCGGCCTGCCGGGCAACTACGAGACCGAGGTGCTCGGACCGTTCATCGACGACATGTGCCAGCAGGTCAGCCGCTCGCTGCAGTTCTTCCTCGCCTCCGGCGCCGGACGTGAGCAGCCCGAGCAGATCCTGATCTGCGGCGGCTGCGCCAACATTCCGGGCGCCGCGGAAATGATCCAGAGCCGCGTCGGCATCGAGTCGCAGCGCGGCGATCCGCTCGGGCAGATGAAAGTGAGCCAGAAGGCCAAGGCGCAGGCGGTCAAGAAAGACGCGACCGCGTTGCTGACGGCCTGCGGCCTGGCACTACGGAGTTTCGACTGATGCCGAGAATCAACCTAATCCCGTGGCGCGAAGCCGAGCGCAAGCGCAAGCGCCAGGAATTCGGCGTGGGCGCGCTCGGCGCGCTGGTCGCGGCGGGCGCCATCGCGTTCCTGGTGAACCTGCAGATGGGCGCGGCGATCGACAACCAGCTCGAGCGCAACCAGTACCTCACCGGCGAGATCGCGCAGCTCGACAAGCAGATCACCGAGATCCTCGCGCTGGAGCAGCAGAAGCAGCGCCTGCGCGCGCGCATCCAGGTCATCGAGCAGCTCGAGCGCAGCCGGCCCGAGATCGTGCACGTGTTCGATCAGCTCGTGCGCACGATCCCCGACGGCGTCAGCCTGACTTCGCTCAAGCAGACGGACCGCCGCCTGCAGATCAAGGGCCTCGCGCAGTCGAGCACGCGCGTCGCCTCGTACATGCGCAACATCGACGCGTCCGAGTGGCTGACCGATCCGTCGCTGGACATCCTCGAGACCAAGGGCAGCGGTGACGGCGGCTCGGAGTTCACGCTGAACGCCGTGCAGGAGAACCCGCAGGTGCCGAACCCGAACGCGGATACGCAGGTCGCGGCGACCCGCGCAGGAGCGCGCTGATGAGCGTCCTCGACCAGATTCGCGAGCTCGATCCCAATGATCCCGGTCGCTGGCCGCTGACGTTCCGGCTCGGCGCGATCGGCCTGATCTTCGTGGTCGGCGTGGTGCTGCTCGCTTATTTCCTGGCCTGGAAGCCGAAGAAGCCGGAGCTGGACGCCGCGCGCGCCGAAGAAACGCGGCTGCTGGCCACGCTCGAGCAGAAGGCGCGGAAAGCCGCGAACCTCGACGCCTACAAGGCGCAGCTCGCGGAGATGGAGCAGTCCTTCGGCGCGATGCTGCGCAAGCTCCCGAACAAGACCGAAGTGCCGAGCCTGCTGACCGATATCTCGCAGCAGGGCACGGCCGCCGGCCTCGATCAGAAGCTGTTCCAGCCGAGCGCGCAGATCATCAAGGACTTCTACGCCGAGTTGCCGATCAAGATGCGTCTGACCGGCAGCTTCCATTCGATCGGCGCGTTCGTCAGCGGCATCGCCGCGCTGCCGCGCATCGTGACGCTGCACGACGTCGAAGTTACGCAGATCGGCAAGAGTCCCGGCAGCGATCAGTTGCAGCTCAACCTGACGGCGAAGACGTACCGTTACCTGGACGAGGAAGAAGCGGCCGCGGCTCAGCCGCAGGGGCCGGCCGGCGCTCGCAAGCCGCCGGGCAGCTGACACAACCGCCAGAACCGAAGCAGCGTCACCTATGACCAGACCCATTCTGATTTCCGCCGCCGCACTCGCAGTGCTGTCGCTGAGCGGTTGCTCGAACGGCATGGACCAGCTGCGCCAGCAGGTCGCCGACATCAAGAGCCGGCCGGGCGAGGCGATCGATCCGCTGCCGGAGATCAAGCCCTACGAGGCATTCGCCTATAACGCGAGCGCGTTGCGCTCGCCGTTCGTGCCGACGGCGCCGGCGCGCAGCGATCTCGCGGCCGGCGTGCGTCCCGACGTGAAGCGCCCGCGCGAGTTTCTCGAGCAGTTCCCGCTCGACACCATGCGCATGGTCGGCACGCTGCAGCTGCAGGGCCGCAACTATGGCCTGTTGCAGGGCAAGGACGGCCTGGTACATCGCGTGCTGCCGGGCAACTTCGTCGGCCAGAACGACGGCAAGATCGTCGGCATCAGCAGCACCAAGATATCAATCATCGAAATCGTCCCCGACGGTCTCGGCGGATACATCGAGCGTCCAGCCGCGCTGGCGTTGACAGAATGATCCCAGGGAGAAACCCGAAAATGTCGTCCTCAACTTCGGCCACGCGTACGTCTGCTGGCATCCCGGTCCGGCCGATGCTGATGTCGCTGCAGCGGCTCGGTATCGGCGTACTGCTGTTCGCAGGCATGACGCTACAGGCGCTGGCGCAGAACGCCAACCGCCTGGAAGGCATCACGTTCACCAGCAGTGCCGGCAACAAGGTCGAGCTGACGCTGCGGCTCAGCGATAACGCGCCGACGCCGCTCACGTTCACCGTCGACAATCCGGCGCGCATCGCGCTCGACCTGCCCGACACGACCGTCGCGATGGCCTCGCGCCGCGTCGACGTCAAGCAGGGCGTGGTCGACACCGTGAACGTCGCCGAGGCGAACGGCCGTACCCGCGTCGTCCTGAACGTCGACAACCTGGTGCCGTACGAAACGCGCGTCCAGGGCAACACGATCATCGTGTCCGTCGGCGGCGGCGCACGCGCCGCCAGCGGCCCGGCGGTTTCCACCGCGGCCGCAGCAGCCACCTCGACCGCGCGCGCGGCCGCGCCGATCACCGGTACGCGCAGCGTCAACAATATCGACTTCCGCCGCGGCAGCGACGGCTCCGGCCGCATCGTCGTCGAACTCACCGACGCCAAGGTGCCCGCCGACCTGCGCCAGGAAGGCGGCCGCATCGTCGTCAACTTCGCCAAGACCTCGCTCCCCGAGAATCTGATGCAGCGCCTGGACGTCACGGACTTCGCGACGCCGGTCAGCTCCGTCGACGCGCTGCGTGCCGGCGACAGCACGCGCCTGGTAATCCAGGCGAGCGGCGACTACGAGCAACTGGCGTACCAGTCCGAGAACGTCTACACGATCGAGATCAAGCCGGTCGTGAAGCTGCCGCCGGAGCTGCAGGATCAGAAGGAATACACGGGCGAGCGCCTGACCCTGAACTTCCAGGACATCGAGACGCGCGCGGTACTGCAACTGCTGGCTGACACCAGCGGCCAGAACATGGTCATCAGCGACACCGTGGGCGGCAACGTCACGCTGCGCCTGCAGAACGTGCCGTGGGACCAGGCGCTGGACATCGTCATGCGCACCAAGGGTCTCGACATGCGTCGCGAAGGCAACGTCATGTTCGTGGCCCCCGCCTCGGAAATCGCCGCGCGCGAGAAGGAGCTGCTGTCGGCGCGCCAGCAGGTGCAGCAGCTGGCTCCGCTGCGCACCGAGTACCTGCAGATCAACTACGCCAAGGCGAGCGACCTCGCCGCACTGATCAAGTCCAACCAGAAGAGCTCACTGCTCTCCGAGCGCGGCAGCGTCGCGATCGATGAGCGCACCAACACGCTGCTGTTGCAGGACACCTCGGAGCGTCTCGCCGACATCCGCCGGCTGGTCTCCACGCTCGATATTCCGGTGCGGCAGGTGCTGATCGAGGCGCGCATCGTGATCGTCAACGACGACTACAGCCGCGAGCTCGGCGTGCGCTTCGGCGCCAACGTCGCGTTCGACCACGGCGGCAGCGATGGCAAAGGCATCGTAGGTGCCAACAACTTCGTGACCGAGGACGACGGCGTAGTGCTGTCGCGCAATCCTGCCCTCTCGAACACGGGTGGCGGTTTCGCGATAGGTGATCCGCCCTCGCGCTACATGGTCAACCTGCCGGTGGCGAACCCGGCCGGCCGTCTGGCGATGACGCTGCTCGACTCCGACTACATCGTCGACCTCGAGCTGTCGGCCGCGCAAGCCGAAGGCCGCGGCGAGATCATCTCCTCGCCGCGCCTGATCACGGCGAACCAGCGCGAGGCGACGATCGAGCAGGGCGTGGAAATTCCGTACCAGGAGTCCTCGTCCAGCGGTGCCACGACCACGCAGTTCAAGAAGGCGGTGCTGTCGCTCAAGGTCACGCCGCAGATCACGCCGGACAACCGCGTCATCCTCGACCTCACGGTCGCGAAGGACAGCGTCGGTCAGCTGGTCGCGAGCGCGACCGGCGGCTTCGTGCCGAGCATCGACACGCGCGAGATCGTCACGCAGGTGCTGGTGAACGACGGCCAGACCGTCGTTCTCGGCGGCATCCTCGAGACCGAGCGCCGCGACAACGAGCAGAAGGTGCCGTGGCTCGGCGACATCCCGGTCCTCGGCCACCTGTTCAAGACGACCTCGAAGACGGACAACAAGGACGAGCTGCTGATCTTCGTAACCCCGCGCATCCTGCGCGAGGGCTCGAGCCTGTACTGATCCGGCCCGCTGCCGGTGACGGATCCGCGGCCGCCTTCGGGCGGCCGCTTTCGTTTATAGTCCCCGTCACCGCCATGAGCCCGCAGGCCCCTCGCAGGAACGTGTTTCTGATCGGCCCGATGGGCTCGGGCAAGACGGCCGTCGGCAAGCAGCTGGCGCGCCTGCTGGATCTGACCTTTTACGACAGCGACGTCGAGATCGAGCGGCGCACCGGGGTCGACATTCCCTACATCTTCGAGAAAGAGGGCGAGACCGGGTTCCGGGAGCGCGAGCGCGAAGTGATCGACTCTCTCACGCAGCTCCAGGATGTCGTCGTCGCGACGGGCGGCGGTGCGGTATTGCTGCCCGAGAACCGCGAGCGGCTCGCTGCGCGCGGCAACGTCGTCTATCTCAGGACGGGAATTCGCCAGCAGCTGGAACGGACGCGGCAGGGCCGGCAGCGACCGTTGCTGTTCACGGCCGATCCGGAAGCGCGATTGCGCGAGCTGATGGAAGTGCGCGCACCCTTGTACGAAGCCATCGCCGCCGTGATTGTCGCGACCGATGGCCGACACGTGCGCATCGTCGCCGACGAAATTCTCGAGCGGCTGCAGAGCCGCGTGACCTGATGAGCGCGCCGTTGCACGAACGCGTCGACATCTCGCTGGGCGAGCGCAGCTATCCGATATTGATCGGTCCGCGGCTGCTCGAAGACGCCCAGCTCCTGAATCAGCACATCGCCGCACGCAATCTGCTGATCGTGACGAACGAGACGATCGCGCCGCTGTACCTGGCGAAGCTGCAGAACGCGTTGCAAGGCCGCCGCACCGCGACGCTGGTCGTGCCGGATGGCGAGCAGCACAAGACACTCGATAGCTTCGCTCGAATCGTCGACGCGCTGGTCGCCGGGCGCATGAACCGAGACGCGGCAGCCGTGGCGCTCGGCGGCGGAGTCATCGGCGACATGGTCGGTTTTGCCGCGGCCTGCTACCAGCGGGGCATCGACTACGTGCAGGTGCCGACCACGCTGCTCGCGCAGGTGGACTCTTCGGTCGGCGGCAAGACCGGCGTCAATCATCCGCACGGCAAGAACATGATCGGCGCCTTTCATCAGCCCCGCTGCGTGATCGCGGACACCAGCACACTGCAGACGCTTTCGCAGCGCGAGTACCGCGCCGGTATGGCGGAGGTAGTCAAGTACGGCTTCATCCGCGACACGGCGTTCCTGCAGTGGATCGAGACGAACGTCGAACGCCTGCTGGCGCGCGAGGACGCCGCGGTGATTCACGCGGTACGCCGCTCCTGCGAGATCAAAGCGGAGGTGGTCGCTCAGGACGAGCGCGAGCAAGGTCTGCGCGCAATACTCAATCTCGGCCACACGTTCGGTCACGCGATCGAGACCGCAGCGGGCTATGGCACATGGCTGCACGGCGAAGCTGTGGCTGCCGGGATGGCGATGGCGGCGGAAATGTCGGCCCGGCTGGGCTGGCTGCAGCCCGCCGAGCGCGACCGGGCAGTGCGGTTGCTCGAAAGGCTGGGGCTGCCCGTCGCCCCGCCGCGCATCGGCGCGCAGCGCGGGCGAGAGCTCATGGGCATGGACAAGAAGGTGCTCGGCGGACGTATTCGCCTGGTGCTGCTGCGCGAGCTTGGGCGCGCAGCGGTCGTCGACGACTACGCCGAGCAGGCTCTCGACGCTACTCTGCAAGCGCATTTCGGCTGATACTCGCCTGCAGCGCATGACTGCCGACCTCGCATCCCTCGCCCCGTACGCCGCCACCGAGGCCGCCTCGCGCGGACGCGTGCACGTTGAGCCGGCGCCGGTCCTGCGCGGCGAGTACCAGCGCGACCGCGATCGAATCATCCACTCGACCGCGTTCCGGCGGCTCGTCTACAAGACGCAGGTATTCGTCAACCACGAGGGCGATCTCTATCGGACGCGGCTGACGCACTCGATCGAAGTCGCGCAGATCGCACGTACGATCGCCCGGGCGCTGCGGCTGAACGAAACGCTCGCCGAGGCGATCTGTCTGGCGCACGACCTCGGCCACACGCCATTCGGGCATGCCGGCCAGGACGCGCTGAATGATTGCATGCGGCCGTACGGCGGCTTCGAGCACAACCTGCAGTCGCTGCGCGTGGTCGACGAGCTCGAAGAGCGCTATGCGGCATTCCCCGGCCTGAACCTGACGTTCGAGACCCGCGAGGGAATCCTCAAGCACTGCTCGCTCAACAACGCACGCCAGCTCGGCGAGCTCGGCGAACGCTTCATCAAGCGCCGCCAGCCGACGCTCGAGGCGCAGATCGCCAACCTGGCCGACGAGATCGCCTACAACAACCACGACCTCGACGACGGCTTGCGCGCAGGGCTGATCGACCTCGACGCCTTGCGGCACGTGCCGCTGTTCAGGCACCAATACGAAGCCGTGATGGCGCTGTATCCGCAGCTGCAGGATCGCCGCCTGATCCACGAGGTCGTGCGGCGCATGATCAACTACGTCGTCACCGACCTGGTCGAGACCACACAGGCTGCGATTCGCGACGCGGCGCCGGCGAGTGTCGACGACGTGCGCCTGCGGCCTGCGGCACTGGTGCAGTTCAGCGAGACGGTCGCTGCCGAGCATCTCGAGCTGAAGCACTACCTGCGCGATCATGTCTACCGGCACTATCGCGTCCTGCGCATGACGAACAAGGCGAACACCGTCATCACCTCGATGTTCGCAGCATTCTTTGCGCGGCCGGAGCTGTTGCCGGACGAGCACTACCAGGCGGCCAAGGACATGGAATCGGAGTCGGGCGAGGACGGCCGCGCGCGCGCCGTTGCCGACTACATTGCAGGCATGACCGACCGCTACGCCATCGTCGAGCACGAGCGGCTGTTCGATCCGGCCCACAGAAGTTGATGTGGGAAGTTAGATGAGCCTGAAGAACGACCTGTTGTTGCGGGCGCTGCTACGGCAGCCGGTCGAGCGCACGCCCGTGTGGATGATGCGTCAGGCCGGACGCTATCTGCCTGAGTATCGCGAGGCGCGTGCGCGCGCCGGCAGTTTCCTGAAGCTCTGCATGACGCCGGAGCTGGCCTGCGAAGTGACGCTGCAACCGCTGGCGCGTTATCCGCTGGACGCGGCGATCCTGTTCTCGGACATCCTGACGATTCCGCACGCGCTCGGCCTGGGGCTGCAATTCGAGACCGGCGAGGGGCCGCGCATCGAGCGGCCGGTGCGCTCGCGCGCCGATGTCGCGCGCCTCGGCGTGCCGGATCCGGGCACCGAGCTGCGCTATGTGCTCGATGCCGTGCATCTGATCAGACGCGAGCTGGCCGGTCGCGTGCCTCTGATCGGTTTCGCGGGCAGTCCGTGGACGGTGGCGACGTACATCGTCGAGGGCGGCAGCTCACGCGAGTTTTCGCGCATCAAGGCGCTGCTCTACGAAGAGCCGGGGACGCTGCATTCGCTGCTGAGTTTGCTCGTCGAGGCGACGACCCAGTACTTGAACGCGCAGATCGCGGCTGGCGCGCAGGCAGTCATGGTGTTCGATACCTGGGGCGGCGTGCTGACTCCGCAACAGTATCGCGAGGTGTCGCTGCAACCGATGGAGCGCATCGTGGCGGGGCTGCGGCGCGAGAACGAGGGTCGCCGCGTGCCGGTGATCCTGTTCACCAAGGGTGGCGGAGCGTGGCTCGATGCGATGGCGCGCAGCGGCTGCGATGCGCTCGGTGTCGACTGGACGATCGATCTCGCAGATGCGCGCCGCGCCGTGCAGGACAGCGTCGCGTTGCAGGGCAATCTCGATCCGAACTGCCTGTACGCCTCGCCGCAGACGATTCGCACGGAAGTCGCTCGCGTGCTGGCGAGCTATGGGCGCGGCCACGGACATGTTTTCAATCTCGGGCACGGCATTCATCCCGCCGTGGATCCCGAGCACGCCGGCGCGATGATCGCCGCCGTCCACGACCTCAGTCCGCCGTACCACAAGGACTAGAAGAAGTCAGGCCAAAGCCTGATCCCGACAATTGGTGTGGCTCAGGCTTTGGCCTGACTCTTCAGGCTGTCCCGCAACTCCCGTCGCAGGATCTTGCCCACGTTCGTTTTCGGCAGCTCCGTCCTGAAGTAGACGTGCCTCGGCACCTTATAGCCCGTGAGCTGCTCGCGGCAGTAGTCGATCAGCTGCTGCTCCGTCAGGTTCGGATCCTTGCGCACGATGAACAGTGCGACCGCTTCGCCCGAGCGCTCGTCGTCCTGCGCGACGGCAGCGACTTCCAGCACACCCGGATGCGCGGCGACGACGCTCTCGATCTCGTTCGGATACACGTTGAAGCCCGACACCAGGATCATGTCCTTCTTGCGGTCCTCGATGTAGACGAACCCGCCCTCGTCCATGCGCCCGATGTCGCCGGTGCGCAGCCAGTCGCCGATCATCACCTTGGCGGTCTCGTCCGGCCGGTTCCAGTAGCCGAGCATCACCTGCGGCCCGCGCACGCAGATCTCGCCGACCTCGCCGAGGCCGAGCTCCTTGCCGTCGTCGTTGCGGATCGTGATCTCGGTCGAGGAGATCGGCAGGCCGATCGAGCCGTTGAACTCGTGCAGCCCGAACGGATTGACGCACGCCGCGGGCGAGGTTTCGGTGAGGCCCCACGCCTGCGTCAGCACATTGCCGGTGACGCGTTGCCAGTGCTCCGCCACCGACCGCTGCACGGCCATGCCACCGCCGAGCGTGATGCGCAGCGCACTGAAATCGAGCTCGGCGAAGCCGGGCGTGTGCAGCAGTGCGTTGAACAGCGTGTTCACTCCGCTGATGAAGCTGAAACGACGGCCGCGCAGCTCTTTGACGAACGCCGGGAAGTCGCGTGGATTGGCGATCAGCACGTTGAGCGCGCCGAGCTTGATGAACACCATCAGGTTCCCGGTGAGCGCGAAGATGTGATACAGCGGCAGCGGTGTGATGACCGTGTCCCGCCCGAGCTGCGACTCCGTGCCGAGCCACGCCCCTGCCTGCAGCACGTTCGCGATCATGTTGCGATGGGTGAGCATCGCCCCCTTGGCGACGCCGGTCGTTCCACCGGTGTACTGCAGGAACGCGATGTCATCGTGATCGGTCACGACCGGCTCGAACGGCAGGAACGCGCCCTGCTGGAGCACGTCGTTGAAGCGCAGCGCGCCCGGCAGTTCCCAGCGCGGCACCTGTTTGCGCACGTAGCGCACGACCAGGTTCACGACCGCGGACTTCGGCCAGCCCAGCCGGTCGCCGACTCCCGTGACGATGACGTGCTCGAGGTTCGTGCGCTCGATCACCTCCTCGAGCGTGTGCGCGAAGTTCTCCAGGATCACGATCGCCTTCGCGCCGGAATCGGTCAGCTGATGCTCGAGCTCGCGCGCGGTGTAAAGCGGATTGGTGTTGACGATGACCAGCCCGGCGCGCAGCGCGCCGAACAGTGCGATCGGATACTGCAACACGTTCGGCAACATGATCGCGATCCGGTCGCCGCGCTGCAGTTTCGCGCTCTGCTGCAGCCACGCCGCAAAGTCGCGCGCGGCACGGTCGAACCCGGCGTAGGTGAGCGTGCGGCCGAGGCTGGTGAAGGCGTCGAGCTCCCCGAAGCGGCTGCAACTGCTTTCCAGCAGATCGGTCAGCGAGCTGTACTCGTTCGGATTGATTTCCGCCGGCACGCCCGTCGGATAGTTCTTCAGCCAGACCTTGTTCATTTTTTCAGCACTTTCTGCAGAGCCGGCCACAGATTGTCCAGCAATCGCGGCTGGGCTGCGGCCGTCGGATGGATGCCGTCGGCCTGCATCAGCTTCTCGTCCAGCGCGACCCCCTCGAGAAAGAACCCGACCAGCGGCGTGTCGTAGCGGCGCGCCAGCTCGCCATATAGTGCATGAAACCCGTCGGCGTAGGCGGCGCCGTAGTTCGGCGGCATGCGCATGCCCACGAGCACGACCTGGGCGCCGGCCGCCTGAGCGCGCTCGATCAGGAACTGGAAGTTCTCGCGCACCTGGCGCAGCGGCAGACCGCGCAGGCCGTCATTGCCGCCGAGCTCCAGGATGACGACGGCCGGTTTGTGCAGCTCCAGAGCGCGAGGCAGGCGCGCGCGTGCACCGCCGGTCGTGTCGCCGCTGATGCTGGCATTCACTACGCGGTAACCGTAACCTTGCGTAGCGAGACGCTGTTGCAGCAGCGCCACCCAGGTGGCATCGACGGCGACGCCATACCCGGCGCTGAGGCTGTCGCCGACGACCAGTACGACCGGCTGCTGCGCCGGGCTCGCATGAACCGACAGCGGCCACGCCAGTCCTACCCAAGCAAGCAGAGCAACTTTCGCCAGCGACATGAGCGCACGGGACATAGACATTCAGCGATCGGTCCTCAGAGCAGAAAGCGTCACGAAAAAGGTTAGCAGCCCGGAAGGAACGCTGACCATTCTGGCAGAAGTCGACCTGCAGATCGCCGGCGGAGAAACCGTCGCGATCGTGGGCGCGTCCGGCGCGGGCAAATCCACGTTGCTGGCGCTGCTCGCGGGGCTCGATGAGCCGAGCGCCGGGCGGGTCTGGCTCAACGGCGCCGAGCTGACCGCGCTCGACGAGGACGGCCGTGCGGCCGTACGCGCGCGGCATGTCGGCTTCGTCTTTCAGAGCTTTCACCTGGTGCCGTCGCTGACGGCGATCGAGAACGTGATGCTGCCGCTGGAGCTGGCGGGCCTGCCGAATGCGCGTCACGCCGCGGCCGAAGTGCTCGCGCAGGTCAATCTGACCCCGCGTCGCGAGCACTATCCGCGGCAGCTATCGGGCGGCGAGCAGCAGCGCGTTGCCATTGCAAGGGCGTTCGTGACGCGGCCGGCAGTGCTGTTCGCAGACGAGCCGACGGGCAACCTCGACTCGGTTACCGGCGAGCGCATCATCGAGCTGCTGTTCGAGCTCAATCGCGTCACGCAGACGACGCTGGTCGTCGTGACTCACGACGAAGCCATCGCGCGACGGTGCGGCAGGATCATCAAGATCGAAGCCGGGAGGCTGGTGGCGTGATCAAAGCGCTGCGACTCGCGCTGCTCGCACTCTTGCGTGACGGCAAGTCGGGTGAGCTGCGGGTGCTGATGCTGGCTCTGCTCGTTGCGGTCTCGGCGCTCACTGCCGTCGGCTTCTTCACGAGTCGCGTCAGTCTCGCGGTCGATCAACAGGCCGGCGAGGTGCTCGCGGCCGACCTGCGCCTGCAGTCGCGCTCGCCGATCGAGCGCGATTACTTCGATCTGGCGAGCGCCGCAGGTCTGCAGACCGCCGAGGTGTCGACGTTCCCGAGCGTCGTGCTCAAGGGCGAAGACAGCGCATTGACCGCGATTCGCGCAGTGTCCTCGCGCTATCCGCTGCGCGGCCGCCTGAAAGTGGCCGACGTGCCTTTCGGTCCCGCACATGAAACGACGGCGTTGCCCGGCCCGGGCGAAGCGTGGCTCGAGCCGCGAGTGTTCGGCCAGCTGAACGCTCGCATCGGCGATCGCATTCGCGTCGGGCAGACCGAACTGACGATCACCCAGGTCCTCGACTACCGCCCGGACCAGGGCTCGCAGTTCGTCGACCTCGCGCCCACGCTGCTGATGCGTCTCGAAGACGTGCCGGCGACGAAGCTCACGCAGGAAGGCAGCCGCATCGGCTACGCAGCGCTGTTCGCAGGCGAGACCCAGGCGATAGCGGGCTTCAAGCAGGAACTGACTGCGCGCAAGCGGCCCGGGCAGCGACTCATCGACGTGGACGAGGCGAGCCCGCAGATCCGTTCGGCGGTCGATCGCGCGGGGCGATTCCTCAACCTGTCGGCGCTGGTCACGATCCTGCTCGCCGCGATCGCGGTCGCCATCGCCGCGCGACGCTACGTCGCGCGTCATCTCGATACGGTCGCGCTGATGAAGAGCATGGGAGCCTCGCAGCGCCTGGTGCTCGCGATCACCGTGCTGGAGCTGCTCGCGATCGCGATCGTTGCCGGAGTATGCGGCGCATTGATCGGCTACGCAGCGCAGGAGGGCATCGCTTATCTGCTGCGCGACCTGGTACGTGGCGAGCTCCCGCGTCCCGCGCTGAGTGCCGGCTGGCTCGGCCTGATGACGTCGATCCTGATCCTGATCGGTTTCGCGCTGCCGCCGCTCCTGCAATTGCGCAAGGTGCCGCCGGCCCGCGTGCTCCGTCACAACCTCGAGCCGCCGCCGCTGCGCTACGCGGTCGTCTACGGTACTGCGCTCGCGGCGCTGGCTGCGCTGCTGTTCTGGCTCGTGCGCGACGGCAAGCTGCTCGTTTACGTTGCCGCGGCAACCGCCGGCACGTTCGTGGTGCTGATCGCTGCCGGATGGGTGCTGGTGCGCGCCCTGAGTACTTTGCGCGGCAGCGTCGGGGTCTCGTGGCGCTACGGCATGGCGAATATCGCGCGGCGCGGCCGGGACAGCGTCATCCAGATCGTCGCGTTCGGCCTCGGGTTGATGGTGCTGTTGCTGCTCGCCGTCGTGCGCAACGACCTGATGCACCAGTGGCGCGCGAGCCTGCCCGAGAACGCGCCGAACCATTTCATGATCAATATCCGGCCCGATCAGACCGCGGCGGTCCGCGAGTTCTTCAGCCAGCGCGCGCTCGCGCCGCCGGAGCTCGTGCCGATGATCCGGGCGCGGCTCACGCAGATCAACGGCACGCCCGTCGCGCAGCTCAACATGCAGAACGAGCGGGCGCGCGATTTTCTCGAGCGCGAAGCCAATCTGACATGGGCGCAGGCCATGCAACGCGACAACAAGATCGTCGCCGGCCAGTGGTGGCGCGAAGGCGACGGCGGGGGGCCGCGCGTGTCGGTGGAGATCGAGCTGGCGCATTCGCTCGGCCTGAAGGTCGGCGACACGCTCACCTACGACATCGCCGGCGAGATCGTCGATGCGAAGGTGACGAGCTTTCGCGAGGTGCAGTGGGATTCGTTCCGGCCGAATTTCTTCATGGTGTTCTCGCCCGGCACGCTCGACGACAGCAGCGGCACGTACATCACCAGCGTTCATCTTGCGCGCGAGCAGCGCAGTATCCTGCTGGATTTCTCGCGGCAGTTCCCGGAAGTCACGGCGATCGATCTGGAAGCGATCCTGACGCAGGTGCGCGGCGTGATGGACAAGGCGTCGCTGGCCGTGCAGTACGTCTTCGCGTTCACACTGCTGGCGGGCATCACGGTGCTGCTCGCCGCGATCCAGTCGACGCGCGACGAGCGCCGCTATGAGAGCGCGATGCTGCGAACGCTCGGCGCGAGCCGACGCGTCGTCTTGCAAGGTGTTGCCGCGGAGTTCACGACGCTCGGGCTACTGGCGGGCACGCTCGCCGCGGTCGGCGCTACTGCCGCAGGCTACTTCCTGGCGACAGAGCTGTTCAACCTGGAATACACCTTCAGCTTCGCTGTGTGGGGCATCGGCTTGGCTGCCGGTGCTGTGCTCGTCGGAGTCAGCGGCACGCTCGCGACGCGCTCGGTCGTCAACCACCCGCCGGTGGCAACCCTGAGAAGCCAGTAGGCTCACTGCAATCCCAACATCAGCCAACCGACGTTTTCCGTCTGCCCGCGCCAGTTGTAGCCGTCGACCTTGACGAGATAATCGCCCGGGCCGAACGCGGACGAATTCAGCGTGAGGCGCAGCTCGCGG
>DATEML010000320.1:0-2512 GCA_035275585.1 Steroidobacteraceae bacterium
GTATTACTTCGTCGACCTGTATTTCGTCGCGAAGCTCGGTGACGCAGCGGTTGCGGGCGTCAGCACGGCCGGCAACGCGATGTTCATCATCCTTGCCCTGACGCAGGTGCTGGGTGTCGGCACGGTTGCACTCATTTCGCACGCGGTCGGCCGCAAGGACCAGCCGGACGCGAACCTCATCTTCAATCAGTCGCTGCTGCTCGCCGCGCTATGCGGCGCACTGACTTTGCTCGTCGGCTACACAGGATCGGTGGCCTATGTGCGCTCGATCGCCGCGGACGAGGCGACGGTCCAGGCCGGCGTCTCATATCTATATTGGTTCATGCCGGGCATGGCGCTGCAGTTCGCGATGGTGGCGATGGGTTCGGCGCTGCGCGGTACGGGCATCGTGCAGCCGACGATGATCGTGCAGGTGCTCACGCTGCTCATCAACACGGTCCTCGCGCCGGTCTTCATCGCAGGCTGGGGTACGGGCTATCCGATGGGCGTCGCGGGCGCCGGCCTTGCGAGCACGATCGCGATCGTCGCAGGCGTGATCATGCTTTCCATCTACTTCGTGCGGCTCGAAAAATACGTCTCCTTCCACAAGGAGCAGTGGCAACCCCGCGTCGTGGTGTGGAAGCGCATGCTCAACATCGGCCTGCCTGCCGGCGGCGAGTTCGCGCTGATGTTCATCTTCACTGCGGTGACTTACTGGGCGCTGCGCGACTTCGGCGCTGCAGCGCAAGCGGGATTCGGCATCGGCGGCCGCATCATGCAGGGCATCTTCCTGCCGGTGATGGCGATCGCGTTCTCCGCTGCACCCGTTGCAGGTCAGAACTTCGGCGCGCGCCAGCCCGAGCGCGTGCGCGAAACGTTCCGCTCGGCGGTGGTGATGTGCACCAGCCTGATGTTCGTGCTGATGCTGCTATGCCAGTGGCGTCCGGACGCAATGATTCGCGTGTTCTCGAACGATCCGGCAGTCATCGACGTCGGCTCGCAGTTCCTCCACATCATCTCGTGGAATTTCGTGCTGTCCGGCATCATCTTCACGTGCTCGAGCATGTTCCAGGCGATGGGCAACACATTGCCTTCGCTCCTCAGCTCAGCGACGCGACTGATCACGTACAGCGTGCCGCTGATCTGGGTCTCAACGCATCCGTGGTTCCAGCTCGTGCACGTCTGGTACTTGTCCGTCGGCACGGTGATCCTGCAGACGATCGTGAGCTTCGTGCTGCTGCAACGGCAATTGCGCCTGCGGCTCGGCACAATCACTGCGGTGCCCGAGAAGACACAACAACCCGCGCAGGTGTGAACCTACGCGGGTTGCGTGCCCCCCAGGGCGCGACGGTGTCCGACCGGGACTGGCCACCGTCACGTTCGGGCCTAATCGTTTTCGAATTCGACCTCGCGTGCGGTGAAGACTCCGCCGCTCACAGTGCCCTGCGCTTCCACGATGCGGCCCACTGCGTCGGTGAAGAACTCATCCGCACTCATCGACCCCTCGCTCGAATTCTCGAAGTCCGTCCTCGCGTTCGTCTGGATCGTCACGCCGAGGATCGTGAAGCTCGGAGCGCTGACCGTATCCACGACACCGCGCAGCCGGACTTCGTCCTCGGGACGACGCCGTTCGAGTCGCGAGGCGACAACGTCGTTGCTGTCGGCAGGTAGCTCGGCGCCACGCACTTCGACGAAATCGCCCGCGACAATGCTGCCCAGGTTGAACATCGGCACGCGCTGGTCACTCTTGTCCTCGACCCTCGTATTGGCGTTCACCGTCACGTCGATCCCGAGCACGACCAGCTTGTTCGCCGCAACGTCGACGGCATCGACGCGCGCCTCGATGCGCGCGGTCCCCTGGCGCTTGAACTGCACCTTGGTCGCGACCAGCACACCGTTGGCGTCGATCTGCCCCTCGGCTTCGACCTTGGCATTGAGTGCCAGGTCGGCGGCCGAACCGTTCTCGAACCGGGTGGAAGAATTTGTCGTCACGGGCTTGCCGGCGACGTCGAAGTCGGTGGCCGACACGAATCGCGTGATCAACCCCTCGATCTCGACCTGCATGCCGGCACCGGCGTCATCCGCGTCGCGCTTGCGCTCGATCGAGCTCGCCACGAGCTCGCCCGCAGCGTTGACGGAGCTGCCCTTCGCCTCGACGAGATCGCCGTTGGCAGGCTGACCGCTCGGGAAGTCCCGGACCGTCGCGGCCGAGTAGTCGACGACCAGCGCGTTCACATTGAGCTTGTGCGCAGCGGTATCGACAGCCGACGCAATGCCGGTGACTTCGAACACCGTTCCGGCCGGCTTCGCTTCGATACGCGTCGCCTGGATGTCGCCGTCGGCGCGACGCATGCCGCTCACCTCGACGATGTCGCCCGCATTGAGACCCGCGAGCGATGCACCTGGAATGTTGTCGTCGAACGACGTGTCGGCGTCGGTGAGCACGGTCTGACCCATCACGACGAGCGTGCCCGCCGCGGCGTCGACGCTATCCACCGGACCCTTCACCAGGTCGTCGAAGTCGATGCGATCG
>DATEML010000321.1:0-4182 GCA_035275585.1 Steroidobacteraceae bacterium
TCCAGTCGGCGAGCGCGCCGAATCGCGAGCGTTCGCCGACTTCGGGATTGGCGCTCATCAGGAAACCTCCGCATCGACGCCGATCTGCACCAGGCCCTCATTCATGAACCGATACGGCGGCACCCTGAGGTTGAGCGGCGCCGGCACGTCCTTGAACACGCGGCCGGCCAGGTCGAATTTCGAGCCGTGACAGGGGCAGTAGAAGCCGCCCGGCCAGTCGGCGCCGAGCTCGGCGTCGGCGGGCTCGAACCGATTCATCGGCGCACAGCCGAGGTGCGTGCAGACGCCGATCAGCACCAGGAATTCCGGATTGAGCGCGCGCGTGCTGTTCTGCGCGTACTTGGGCTGCTCCGAGTCCTTCGATTCCGGATCGCGCAGCCGCGAGGTCAGCTCGGGTTTGGTCAGCTCGGCGCGCATCTGCGGCGTGCGGTGGACGATGTAGATCGCCTGGCCGCGCCAGGTGATCTTCATCATCGCGCCCAGCTCGAGCTTGCTGATATCGGCTTCGACCGGCGCGCCCAACGCCTGCGCGCGCGCGCTCGGTTTCCACGATGCCAGGAACGGCACGGCTGTCAGCGCCGCGCCCGCCACTCCAGTGACGGTAGTGGCGACCAACAGAAAGTGTCGCCGCCCACTGTCGACGGTATCCGCTTTTCCGACTTCGCTCATTCACGACCTCCGCGAGTAGCCGCCCGTGCTGCGCGCGCGGCAGACGCGTAGTTCCAAACTTCCAAGGAATTCCGCATTATACACACTTCGCTCGCCGCACTTCGACGCGCGGCACCGCATCGGACCGTACTCGAGCGCTCCGCACCGTGCCCACACTGCGACAAACAGCCATCTTCCTGCTCCGTTGGACCATCGTCGGTCTGGCGGGTGCCGGCGTGTTGCTGCTGATCCGTCCCTCGCTGCTCGGCAACGCCACGACGGCGGCGTCGAGCAGCGGCGCCGCGCAGACTGCCGACGTCGGCGAGCCGCGGCGCTCGTTCGCCGACGCCGTGAGGCGCGCCGGACCGGCCGTCGTCAACATCTACACGGCGCGGGTGGTCGACGCCGCTGCCCGCCCACCGGGCGGCAATCCGCTGCTGCAGCAGCATCTGCCGGCCGTGCGTCAGCGTGTCGAGGGCAGCCTCGGTTCCGGAGTGATCGTCGATACGGCCGGTCACGTCATCACCAACTACCACGTCGTGCAGGGCGCGGACGAGATCCGGGTCCAGCTAGCGGACGGCCGGATCGCCACGCCGGAAATCGTCGGCAAGGATCCTGATACCGATCTGGCGATTCTGCGCGTGCCAATCAAGGACCCGCCGGTCATGGCGATGGGCCGCTCGGACGATCTGCGCGCCGGCGACGTCGTGCTGGCGATCGGCAATCCGTTCGGTCTCAGCCAGACGGTGACGCAGGGCATCGTGAGCGCCACCGGGCGCGGCCGGCTCGGCGTCACGGATTTCGAGGATTTCATTCAGACCGACGCCGCCATCAATTTCGGCAATTCCGGCGGCGCGCTCATTAACACTGAGGGAGAGTTGATAGGCATCAATACCGCGGTGCTCGCCCAGAACCTCGGCACCGACGGCATCAGCTTCGCAATCCCGGTGAACATGGTGCGCGGCGTGATGGACCAGATCCTGGCGCATGGCCGCGTGCGGCGCGGCTGGCTGGGGGTGTCCTCACAAGAGGTGCCGCGCGCAACGGCGGCGGCGCTCGGTATCGATCCCCCCGCGGCACTGCGGATCAGCGAGGTGGTTCCCGACGGGCCTGCAGCGCTGGTCGGCTTGCGGCCCGACGATCTCGTGACCCACCTGAACGGCCAGCCGATCCTCAACGCGCAGGAAGCGCTGAACCGGGTCGCCGCGATGCCGCCCGGCTCGCTGCTGAACATCCAGGCCCGCCGCGGCACGCAACGGCTCACCTTCAAGGCAACGCTGGAAGAGCGCCCGCCGCGCGGCGACCGCCAGACCGGAGGCTAGCTCGCGAGGCGCTTGATACGCGCGCCGAGCTGCTCGAGCTTTTCCTCGATGCACTCGTAGCCGCGGTCGATGTGATAGATGCGGTGGATCTCCGTCGCACCCTGCGCAATCAGTCCCGCCAGCACCAGGCTTGCCGACGCGCGCAGATCCGTCGCCATGACTGGCGCCGCGGTCAGCTTCGGCACGCCCCGGATGATCGCCGTGCTGCCTTCGATGCGAATGTCGGCGCCGAGACGCCGCATCTCCAGCATGTGCATGAAGCGGTTCTCGAAGATCGTCTCGGTGACCGCCCCGACTCCCTCGGCGACAGTGTTCAATGCAGCGAACTGCGCCTGCATGTCGGTCGGGAACGCTGGATAAGGGGCGGTACGGATGTCGACCGCGTGCGGGCGTTGCCCACGCATGTCGAGCGCAATCCACGAGTCGCCCACGTCGACCTTCGCACCGGCCTCGCGCAGCTTCGCCACCACTGCGTCCAGATGATCCGGCCGGGTGCCTTTGACCCGCACGCGTCCGCCGGTGATCGCGCCGGCAACCAGGTAGGTGCCGGTCTCGATCCGATCCGGCAGCACGTCATAGCTGGCGCCAAGCAAGCGCTCGACACCCTGGATCACGATCGTGTCGGTGCCCGCGCCGCGGATGTTCGCGCCCATCGCATTGAGAAAATCTGCGAGGTCGACGACCTCGGGCTCGCGCGCCGCGTTCTCGATGATCGTCTCACCCTCGGCGAGCGCTGCGGCCATCAGCAGGTTCTCGGTGCCGGTCACCGTCACCGTTTCGAGCACGAGCCGCGCGCCGCGCAGACGCGAGGCGCGCGCTCGGATGTAGCCGTTCTCGATCAGGATGTCGGCGCCGAGTTGCTGTAAGCCGTCGACGTGAATGTTCACGGGACGCGCGCCGATGGCGCAGCCGCCCGGCAACGAGACGTCGGCCTTGCCGAAGCGTGCCAACAGCGGACCGAGCACGAGGATCGATGCACGCATCGTGCGCACCAGCTCATAGGGAGCGACGTGCTCGCGGATCGAGCCGGCGTCGACTTCCACGCGCATCTTGTCGTCGATCGTGACGCTGACACCCATGCGACCGAGCAGCTCGATCATGGTGGTCACGTCCTGCAGGTGCGGCACGTTGCCGACCGAGACGGTGCCTTCCGCCAACAGCGTCGCGGCGAGGATCGGCAGCGCGGCGTTCTTGGCGCCCGAGATGCGCACCTCGCCCTCGAGCGGTACGCCGCCCTGGATCTGCAGCTTATCCACGACCCGGATTCCCGCCACCGGGCGTAGCGGCCGCTTCCTGTGGACTCAGCACCTGCATGGTTAGAGCGTGGATCTCGCGACCCATGCGCGCGCCGAGCGTGCCGTAAACGAGCTGGTGACGCTGGAGGGTGCGCTTGCCTTCGAACTGCGGGGCGACGATGACGGCCTCGAAATGAGTGTCATCCGGCGAGCTGACGCGCACCTGCGCGCCGGGCAGCCCGGCCTCGATCAGCGACTGAACTTGGGCGGCATTCATGGAGGGCGCGATATTAGCTCAAGTGCGCGCGGCGTCGCTGCGGAACGACGCGGCGCGCTATGATTCGCAGCATGCAGTCCCGCCCCCGGCCCGCCGCGCTCGATCCAGACCAGTTGCTGGCGCGAGGCCGGCGCGTGCTGGCAACCGAAGTCGCCGCCGTCGCAGCGCTCGAAGGGCGGCTCGGCGCAGCATTCGTCGAGGCTTGCCGGCTCTTGCACGACTGCACCGGCCGCGTCGTCGTGACCGGCATGGGCAAGTCGGGCCATATCGGCAACAAGATTGCGGCCACGCTGGCGAGCACCGGCACGCCGGCATTTTTCCTGCACCCGGCCGAGGCGAGCCACGGCGACATCGGCATGATCACGCAGGGCGACGTGGTGATCGCGATCTCGAATTCCGGCGAGACGGGCGAGCTGCTCACGATCCTGCCGGTCATCAAGCGGCTCGGCGTGCCGCTGATCGCGATGACGGGCCGCCTGCAATCGACGCTCGGTAAGGCGGCCGCGGCCGTGCTCGACGTCAGCGTCGCGGAAGAAGCGTGTCCGCTTAATCTCGCACCGACCGCCAGCACGACCGCGACGCTGGCAATGGGCGATGCCCTCGCCGTCGCCGTGCTCGAAGCGCGCGGCTTCAGTGAGCACGACTTCGCGCGCTCGCATCCGGGCGGCAGTCTCGGCCGCCGCCTGCTGCTGCACGTGGA
>DATEML010000322.1:0-5802 GCA_035275585.1 Steroidobacteraceae bacterium
TTGCTCTTGCCGACGAGTCGCTCGAAGACAGGCAACGCCGCGGCGGTGACCGCGGCATCGTTCACGACCGGCGGAATCGAATACTCGTCCGCGGAGCCCGGCTTCGACAGATCTTTGAACCGCACCGTTGCGGTTGCGCCCGCTGCCTCGGCGATATTGCTCGCTGTGGCTTGCATGCGGCGGGCGATGTCGTTGCGCATGTCGATGCTGAAGGTGCGCACGGTACCGATCATCTCGACCTGGTCGGGAATGATGTTGAAGCGGATGCCGCCCTTGATCGCCCCGACGGTGACGACTGCCGGCAATGCCGTGATGTCGATTTGCCGGCTGACGATCGTCTGCAGGCCCATCACGATCTGCGAGGACGCGACGATCGGATCCACGCCGCCCCACGGGCGCGAGCCGTGCGTCTGCCGGCCTTTGACCACCATGGTGAAGCTGTCGGAGCCGGCCATGAACGGACCCGAGCGATAGCCGATCACGCCGGTCGGCAGCGAGGCGATGACGTGCAATCCATACATGACGTCGGGCTTGGCGACTTTGAATGCGCCCTCCTCGAGCATGAGGATGGCGCCGCCGCGCTCGCCCTCGGGCGGACCTTCTTCCGCCGGCTGAAAGACGAACAGCACTTGGCCGGCGAGCCGGTCGCGCATGCCCGCCAGGACTTCGGCGACTCCGAGCAGGATCGCAACGTGCGAGTCGTGGCCGCACGCATGCATCACGCCGACGGTCTCGCCGCGAAACTGCGCCGTCGCCTTGGATTTGAACGGCACATCGGTCTGCTCCGTCACCGGCAGCGCGTCCATGTCGGCCCGCAATCCGACCGTGCGACCCGGTTTCGCGCCGCGCAGCAGGCCGACGACGCCCGTCACTCCGACGCCGGTTTTCGTCTCGATGCCGAGCGCCCGCAGATGCTTCGCGATCTGTTCTGCCGTGCGCACTTCCCGGTTGCTGAGCTCCGGGTGCGTATGGAAGTCGCGCCGCCATTCGATCGTCTTCGGCTCGACGGCCTTCGCGGCCGCGTCGAGCTGGGCGCCGGTAATGGGGCCCGAGGCGTCGGCCGCTGCGGATATCGCCAGCGTCGAGAGGAAAAGTCCGGCCAGTCGGCTGTACATACAGGGACCTTCGTGAAGTCAGGGACGTTAACGCGACATGATGATTGCTATTTCGCCACCGCCGGGCAACCCCTTACAATCGGCTGGGTGTTTGGCCTGAAGGGGAGCGCACCCGTGCAGACGGCGAATGAAGGTCGATCGGCGCCGAATCCGCCCAGAGACGGCGTGATGGGTGAGCCCGGCTACGAGCCGCAGCCGGCGATTGCCGACGACGCGCGCTATTCGATGGAGACGCGGCTGATCCGCACGCTGTTGCACGCGTTCGGCAATCCTCCTATCGCTTTCACGCTCTGGAACGGCGACCGGATCGCGCCGCTCGGCTCGGCGCCGGTCGCGACCCTGCGCATCGCGGACCGCCGCACGCTGCTGCGCCTGTGCACCGATCCGGACCTGCAGTTCGGCGAGCTGTACAGCGCCGGCAAGATCGACGTGGACGGCAGCATCCTGCGCATGATCGAGGAGCTGTATCTCGGCGGCGCGCAGGCGGATCAGACGATCTCGCTGCGCCGCCGTTTCGCGCAGTGGCGCCACCGCCGGCCGCGCAACACGCTGACGGGCTCGCGCGAGAACATCCATCATCACTACGACATCAGCAACGAGTTCTACGCGCTGTGGCTCGGCGAGACGATGGCGTACACGTGCGCGTATTTTCCGACGCCGTCCGCGACGCTCGACCAGGCGCAGATCGCGAAGATGGATCACGTCTGCCGCAAGGTGCGCCTGAATCGCGGCGAGCGGGTCGTCGAGGCCGGCTGCGGCTGGGGCGCGCTCGCCCTGCACATGGCGCGTCACTATGGCGTGAAGGTGCGGGCGTTCAACATTTCGCGCGAGCAGATTGCTTACGCGCGGCGACGCGCGGAGCAGGAAGGCCTCTCGAACGAAGTGGAGTTCGTCGAGGACGACTACCGCAACGTCACTGGTCATTACGATAAATTCATGTCCGTGGGCATGCTCGAGCACGTCGGCGCCGAGAACTACGAGGAGCTCGGCCACGTCATCGCCGGGTGCCTGAAGGATAGCGGCATGGGACTGATCCACTCGATCGGCCGCAACCGCGCGAAGCAGATGCATCGCTGGATCGACCGGCGCATCTTCCCGGGCGCGCATCCGCCGTCGCTCAAGGAAATGATGGACATCTTCGAGGCCTGCAACTTCTCGGTGCTCGACGTCGAGAACATCCGCTTGCACTACGCGAAGACGCTCGAGTGGTGGCACATGCTGTACGAGCGTGCGGCGGATCGCGTGGCGAAGATGTTCGACGAACGCTTCGTGCGCATGTGGCGGCTGTATCTGCTGGGTTCGCAGGCGGCGTTCAACGTCGGCGAGCTGCAGCTGTTCCAGGTCGTATTCGCCCCCGGCCGCAACAACCAGATCCCGTGGACGCGGGCTGACATCTATCAGAGATGAGCGAGTCCTGCGATGTCCTGATCGTCGGCGGCGGGCCCGCGGGCTCGTCGTGCGCGCGTCAGCTGCGCCGTGCCGGGCTCGACGTGCTGATCCTCGACAAGAGCGAGTTTCCGCGCGACAAGGTCTGCGCGGGCTGGATCACGCCGCAGGTCGTCGAAGAGCTGGAGATCGACACGCGCGACTACGAACGAGGCCGCGTGCTGCAGCCGATCAAGAGTTTCATCGCCGGTATGGGCGAGCGCGCTGCCAAGGCCGTGCACTACGACAAGATCGTCAGCTATGGCATCCGCCGCTGCGAGTTCGACAACTATCTGCTGCAACGTTCCGGCGCGCGTCTGCGCCTCGGCGAGGCGTGGGAATCCATGGAGCGCGTCGACGGACGCTGGCTCGTCAATGGCGCAATCAGCGCAGCGCTGGTGATCGGGGCCGGCGGTCACTTCTGCCCGGTCGTGCGCTTTCTCGGCGCGAATCTCGGCAAAGGCGAGCGCGCGATCTCCGCGCAGGAGATCGAGTTCGAGATGACCGACGAGCAGGCTCTGCGCTGCGGCGTCGAGCACGATCGTCCGGAGCTGTACTTCTGCGATGACCTGAAAGGCTACGGCTGGTGTTTCCGCAAAGCTAACTTCCTCAACGTCGGCCTCGGGCGCGAAGGCAATCACCGGCTGGTCGAGCACGTGCACGCGTTCAGCAGCTGGCTGCAGTCGCAGGGGAAGGTGCCTGCCGATGCACCAGCGCGCTTCAAGGGCCACGCGTATCTGTTGTACTCGCACGCGAAGCGGCCGGTCGTCGGCGACGGCGTGCTGATCATCGGCGATGCCGCCGGTCTGGCGTATCCCGAGAGCGGCGAGGGGATCCGGCCCGCGATCGAGTCCGGGCTCATGGCGGCGCAGATCGTTGCCGCCGCGCGCGGCGACTACAGCAAGCTACGTTTGAGCGAGTACGAAACGCAGCTCTCGGCGCGCTTCGGTGCGCGCAATAATGGTTCCTCACTCGCGAGCTCGTTGCCGGAATCCTGGAAGCTCGCGCTGGCGCGCTCGCTCATGCAGACGCAGTGGTTCACGCGAAACGTCGTGCTGAACCGCTGGTTCCTGCACGCCGACACCGCCCCACTGTTGGTTAGTCAGGCTTCAGCCTGACTATTCCGTGCGCTCGATGCTGACGACCTTGCCGTCGACGATCGTCACCAGCATCGGCAGCCGTCGGTCGCTGGCCTGATAGCGCCAGCGCTCGGTGACCTTCACGCCGACCTTGTTGAAATATCCGGACGGGTTCTTGGCAACCACGTCTTCCTTCGAGACGTCCTTCTGCTGCGGCTCGCCGCATTTCTCGAGGATCTCGGCAGTGCTGGCGGTCTCGTTGACGACCCACTTTCCGCAACGCATGGACTCGGCTGATGCCGCGAGCGGCAGGAGCAGACAGAGCAGAGCAGCGAAAGTGTGGGCGCGCATTGGATTCCTCCGATGCGGATGATACCTGACGCTCACTCGTCGCGCCGCGAGCGGCGCCGATCACCGTGTCCCGCGACGCGCGGCTTGAGAAGCTTCGCGACGAGACCCGTCCAGCCGGTCTGATGAGTTGCGCCCGCGCCGCGGCCGGTGTTGCCGCAGAAGTATTCGTAGAACAGCACATAGTCGCGGAAGTGCGGGTCGCTCTGCAGCTGCGGGTACTGGCCCAGGGCCGGCCGCACGCCGCGCTCGTCCTTGAGGAACAGCCGCTCCAGCCGCGTCGCGATCTCCTCGGCGATCTGGTCGAGCGTGCGCAGCTGGCCGGAGCCGGTCGGACACTCCACCCGGAAGTCGTCGCCGTAGTAGTGATGAAACTTCTGCAGCGACTCGATGATGAGAAAGTTCACCGGGAACCAGATCGGGCCGCGCCAGTTGGAGTTGCCGCCGAACAGCGGCGAGTCGGACTCCGCTGGTGCATAGGTCACCGTGAGATCCAGGCCGTTCACCCTGAGCACGTAGGGCTCGCGCTCGTACACCTTCGACATCGCGCGCACGCCGAAGTCGGAGAGGAACTCGTCAGGGTCGAGCATGCGCACCAGCAGCTTCTTCATGCGATGTCCGCGCAGCAGCGACAGCAGGCGACGCTGGCCGCGGCCGGGCTGATCCCAATGCGACACGAGCTGCGCGAGGTCGGGTCGGTAGCTCAGAAACCATTCGAGCCGCGCCGCGAACTCAGGCACGCGCTCCAGCAGCTCGGGCTCGAGCGTTTCCACGGCGAACAGCGGAATCAGCCCGACGATCGAGCGCAGCTTGAGCGGCGTGTCGTGCCCATTCGGCGTGCGCAGCACGTCGTAGAAGAACTTGTCCGTGTCGTCCCACAGGCCGACGTCGCGCTCGCCGAAAGTGCTCATCGCTTCGGCGATGTGCAGGAAGTGTTCGAAGAATTTCGTCGCCACGTCTTCGTAGACGTTGTTGTGCTGAGCGAGCTCGAGCGCGATACGCATGAGGTTGACTGCGTACATCGCCATCCAGCTCGTGCCGTCCGCCTGGTCGATGTGGCCGCCGGTCGGCAGCGTGGCGCTGCGGTCGAAGACGCCGATGTTGTCCAGGCCGAGGAAGCCGCCCTGGAAGACGTTGCGTCCTTCCGCGTCCTTGCGATTGACCCACCACGTGAAGTTGAGCAGCAGCTTGTGGAACACCCGCTCGAGGAACTTCAGGTCGCCATCGTCGCCGCGCTGCTTGCGGTCGAGCTGGAAGACGCGCCACGTCGCCCACGCGTGCACCGGCGGATTGACGTCGCCGAACGCCCATTCGTAGGCGGGCATTTGCCCGTTCGGATGCATGTACCACTCGCGCGTGAGCAGCACGAGCTGCTCCTTGGCGAACTCGGCGTCGATGAGCGTGAGCGGGATCGTGTGGAAGGCGAGGTCCCAGCAGGCGTACCACGGGTACTCCCACTTGTCCGGCATCGAGATGACGTCGGCGTTGTTGAGGTGGTCCCATTCCCAATTGCGGCCGTGCTCGCGCTGCGCCGGCGGCGCGATCTGCGTCTCGTCGCCCTTCAGCCACTCCGGCACGTCGAAGTAGAAGAACTGCTTGCTCCAGATCATTCCGGCAAAGGCCTGGCGCTGCACGAGGCGGCGATCCGCGTCGCTCAGGTCGTGCTGGATCTCTGCGTAGAACTCGTCGGCTTCGCGCAGGCGTGTTGCGAAGATCGCGTCGAAGTCGGCGAAGGCGTGCGGGTGCGCTGCCTTCGCGAGTCGGACTCGGATCTCCACAGAGTTGCCCGGCGGCACATCGAGCCGATACCACGCCGCCGCTTTCGTGCCTTGCTG
>DATEML010000323.1:0-10700 GCA_035275585.1 Steroidobacteraceae bacterium
ATGAACACGAACTTGTTCTCTTCGAACTCGTGGATCGGCAGCACCGCCGTGATGCGCTCGTTCTCCTGCAACGGCAACAGGTTCACGATCGGCTTGCCGCGCGAGCCGCGGCTCGCCTGCGGCAGCTGGTAGACCTTCAGCCAGTAAAGCTTGCCGACACTGGAGAAGCACAGCAGCGTGTCGTGCGTGTTGGCGACGAACAGCTTGTCGACGAAATCCTCTTCCTTCATCGAGGTCGCAGCCTTGCCGCGGCCGCCGCGCCGCTGCGCGTGATAGTCCGTCACCGGCTGCGCCTTCGCATATCCGCCGTGCGACAGCGTGACCACGACGTCCTGCTGCTCGATCAGGTCCTCGATCGTCAGGTCCGAGTGATCCTGGATGATCTCGGTGCGGCGCTTGTCGCCGTACTTCGTGCGGATCTCTTCGAGCTCGGCGCGAATCACCGTCAGCAGGCGCTCGGGGCGCGCGAGGATATCGCTGAGGTCCCGGATCTGCTCGAGCAGCTCCTGGAATTCGGTCACGATCTTGTCCTGCTCGAGCGCGGTCAGCCGGTGCAGCCGCAGATCGAGAATGGCCTGCGCCTGGACTTCGGACAGCCGGTAGCCCTCGGCCTGGAGGCCGAATTCGTCCGCGAGGTCGTCGGGCCGGGTCACTACCTCGCCGGCGCGCGCCAGCATCTGCGGCACGGCGCCCGACGGCCAGACGCGGCTCATCAGTGCCACCTTCGCTTCGGCCGGCGCCGGCGAAGCCTTGATGACCGCAATGACCTCGTCGATGTTCGCGAGTGCGACCGCCTGGCCTTCGAGGATGTGCGCGCGCTCGCGCGCCTTGCGCAGATCGTAGATCGTGCGCCGCGTGACCACCTCGCGGCGGTGGCGCACGAACTGTTCGATCATCTCCTTGAGATTGAACAGCTTCGGCTGGCCGTCCTGCAGCGCCACCATGTTGATGCCGAACACCGATTCCATCGGCGTGTGCTTGAACAGGTTGTTCAGCACGATGTCGGCGACCTCGCCGCGCTTGAGCTCGACGACGACGCGCATGCCGTCCTTGTCCGACTCGTCGCGCAAGCCGTCGCTGGCGATACCGTCGATGACCTTCTCGCGCACCAGCTCGGCGATGCGCTCGAGCAGCCGCGCCTTGTTCACCTGGTACGGCAGCTCCGTGATGACGATCGTCTGGCGGCCCTTGTCGTCTTCTTCGATGCTGGTACGCGCGCGCACGTCCAGGCGCCCGCGGCCGGTCACGTAACCCGCCGCGATCCCCTGCGACCCGTTGATGATGCCGGCGGTCGGGAAATCCGGGCCCGGGATGATCTGCATCAGGGCGGCGAGCGAGATGTTCGGATCGTCGATCAGCGCGATGCAGGCGGTGACGACCTCGCCGAGGTTGTGCGGCGGGATGTTCGTGGCCATGCCGACTGCGATGCCGGAAGAACCGTTGATCAGCAGGTTCGGCACGCGGGTCGGCAGAACGACCGGCTCCTTCTCCTTGCCGTCGTAGTT
Source organism: Steroidobacteraceae bacterium (assembly GCA_035275585.1). Lineage (GTDB taxonomy): Bacteria > Pseudomonadota > Gammaproteobacteria > Steroidobacterales > Steroidobacteraceae > Steroidobacter. The sequence continues at coordinate 1,506 of DATEML010000323.1, forward strand.
GTCGACGAAATCGACCGTTTCCTTGTCGATGTCCGCGAGCAGGTCGGAGGACAGCGCCGTCATGCGGCATTCGGTGTAGCGCTGGGCCGCCGGCGGGTCGCCATCGACCGAGCCGAAATTGCCCTGCCCGTCCACCAGCAGGTAGCGCATCGAGAACGGCTGTGCCAGGCGCACCATCGCGTCGTAGATCGCGGCGTCGCCGTGCGGATGGTATTTGCCCATCACGTCGCCGACCACGCGCGCGCACTTCACGTATGGGCGCGACGCGACGTTGTTGCTCTCGTGCATGCCGAACAGGATGCGCCGGTGGACCGGCTTCAATCCGTCGCGCACGTCGGGCAGGGCGCGCCCGACGATGACGCTCATCGCATAGTCGAGATACGACTGGCGCATCTCGTCTTCGAGGTTGACGTGAAGGATTTCGCGTGCGATTTCGGCCATGCAGGAAGGGTCGGACAAGTGCGAATTTAAGTGGCGAATCTTAGCACAGCGAGCCACCGCGCCGAACCTTTCCGCCCGCTGCGCACGCGTGCTCGGGCTATACTCCGGCTCACCGCGGGCAGCAATTTTTCCGCGGATTTTTCATGGAACCCATCGATACCCTGATATTCGCCCGCTGGGTCGTTCCCATCGAGCCCGAGCCGGTGCGCGTGCTGGACGACCATGCTGTCGCCGTGCATCGCGGACAGATCGTGGCGATCCTGCCGGCCGCGCAGGCGCGGGCCCGGTTCGCTGCCGCCGCAAGCATCGAGCGCCCGACGCACGTGCTGCTGCCCGGCTTCGTCAACGCGCACACGCGGGCGGCCATGACGCTGCTGCGGGGCGCGGCGGAAAGCTCCTCGTTCGACTATTGGCTGAATCGCCAGGTGCGTCCGCTGGAGCAGCGCTGGATGGACGCCGAGTACGTCCGCGACGGCACCGAGCTGGCGATCGCAGACATGCTGACCAGCGGCACCACCTGTTTTGCCGACATGCACCTGTTTCCGGAGGTCGTGGCGCAGGCGGCGTCGGCAGCGAAGATTCGCGCGTGCATCGGCCTGCCGGTGGCGGACGCGCCGAGCCCCTGGGCCGGCTCCGCCAACGAATGCCTCGCCAAGGGCATCGCCCTGCACGACGAATATCGCGACGATCCGCTGATCACCACCGCGATGGCGCCCGACTTCGATTCGAGCTCGGACGAGACGCTCCAACGCGTCCGGCGCGGAGCCGACGAGCTGGAGCTGCCGGTGACGATCCGGCTGATCGAGTCGCGGGATCTCGGCAGCCTGGGCCGCAAGCAGCTCCTGCCCCGGCTCGAACAACTCGGACTGCTATCGCCGCTGCTGACGGCTGTGCACGTGCCCGAGCTCGACGACGGCGAAGTCGCGCAGTTGAGCCGAGTCGGCGCCAGCGTCGCGCATTGCTCACGCTCTGGCCTGAAGCTCGGCCTCAGCGAGTGCCCGGTGGCGACGCTGAAAGCGCACAACGTGAACATCGCGCTCGGTACGGACGCGGCTGCCTGCAGCAACGACCTCAGCATGCTCGCGGAACTGCAGAGCGCTGCGCTGACGGCGCGTGGGGTGACTCCGAGTCCTTCGCCGATTTCACCCCACGAATGGCTGCATGCCGCCACGCTCGGCGGCGCCCGGGCGCTGGGACTGGCTGAAGTCACCGGATCGCTGGTCGCCGGCAAGTGGGCCGACCTGTGCTGCATCGACCTCGCGCGTGCGCACACGCAGCCGGTTTACGATCCTGCGGCCCAACTGCTGTTCGCGGCTTCGCGCGACCAAGTCAGCGACGTGTGGGTCGCCGGACGCCAGCTGGTGCAGGATGGCCGTCTGACGCATCTCGATCTTGAAGACGTGTTGCGCCGGGCCCAGTACTGGCGGGCCCGCATCCAGGAAGGCTTGCACTCCTCATGACCGTAACAAATCACGATCCGCAGGAGATCGCGCGCTTCGATGCAATCGCGCAGCGCTGGTGGGACCCGCACGGCGAATTCCGGCCGCTGCATGCCCTGAACCCGGTGCGGCTCGACTACGTCGACAGCCGCGCGGGCCTGGCCGGCAAGCGCGTACTCGATGTCGGCTGCGGCGGCGGGCTGCTGAGCGAAGCCATGGCCCGGCGCGGCGCGCAGGTCACCGGCATCGACCTGGGACCGCAGACGATCGAGGTCGCGGAGCTGCACGCGCTCGAAAGCAAAGTGCCCGTGCGCTATGCGCGCGAATCGGCCGAGACCCACGCCGCGCAGCATGCCGGTTTCTACGACATCGCCGTGTGCATGGAAATGCTGGAGCACGTTCCCGAACCGGACAGCGTCCTGCGCGCGTTACGGACACTGGTGAAGCCAGGAGGTCATGTGTTCGTCTCGACGCTCAATCGCAATCTCAAGTCCTACCTGCTGGCCATCGTCGGCGCCGAGTACGTCATGAATCTGCTCACGCGCGGCACGCACACCTACGAGCGCTTCATCAAGCCTTCGGAGCTGGCCCGCTGGGCGCGCGCGGCGCAGCTGACAGTGGAAGACGTCGCCGGGCTCGCCTACGACCCGTTCCAGAACACCGCGCAGCAATCCACGGACGTGGACGTGAATTACATGATGCATCTGCGGCGCGACCGGGAGCCGCAGTGAGCACCCCGGTCCTGATCGCGACGCTCGTCGGGCTGATCATCGGCGGGCTCGTCGGCGTGCTGGCGGCGACGTGGCGCGGCCGGCGCAAGCGCGAATCCCTGCACCTGGAGCTCGCGGTCGTGCGCGCGCAGGTCAAGAACGACGACCAGATCGACCGCGAGCGCGAGGCCGCGCTCGATCAGGCGATCGAGCGGCTGCGCACGACCTTCGACAGCGTGGCGGGCCAGTCGATGCGCTCGAACAGCGAAGTGTTCCTGAAGCTCGCGCGCGAGCATCTCGGCCAGCACAACCAGAACGCAGCCAGCGCGCTGATGCAGCGTGAGAAGGCCATCGAGGCGCTGCTCGCGCCGATTCGCGAGGCGCTGACCAAGACCGAGCAGCAGATGCAGCGCATCGAGAAGGAGCGCGCCGAAACGTTCGGCAGCCTGAAGAGCTCGATCGAGTCGGTCATGGTGGGACAACAGGCATTGCAGAAGGAGACGCGCTCGCTGGTCAACGCGCTGCGCCGCCCGGAAGTCCGCGGCCAGTGGGGCGAGCTCACATTGCGCCGCCTCGCCGAGCTGGCCGGCATGGTCGAGCATTGCGACTTCGCCGAGCAGGTGCACGTGCGCACCGAGGACGGCGCATTGCGCCCGGATATGGTCGTGCACATGCCCGAGGGCCGCGATCTCGTCGTCGACGTGAAGACGCCGCTCGATGCGTATCTCGAGGCGGTCGAGGCGACGAGCGACGAGGCGCGCGCCACGGCGCTGCGCCGGCACGCACAAGCGGTCGCGGAGCGCGTGCGGCAGCTCAGCGCCAAGAACTACTGGAATCAGTTCGAGAAGAGCCCGGACTTCGTCATCCTGTTCATTCCCGGCGACCAGTTCCTGTCGGCGGCGCTCGCCGAGCTGCCGTCGCTGATCGAAGATGGCATCCGGCAGAACGTGATCATCACGACGCCCTCGAGCTTCGTCGCGATCCTGAAGACGGTCGCGTACGGCTGGCGGCAGACCGTGCTCGCGCAGAACGCCGAGACGATCCGCACGCTCGCCGAGGAGCTCTACAAGCGCCTCGGCGTGTTCACCAGCCATCTCACGAAGCTGGGCCGGAATCTCGCGACCAGCGTCGAGACTTTCAACAGCGCCGTCGGCTCGCTCGAGCGCCAGGTGCTGCCCGGCGCGCGCAAGTTCACCGAGCTCGGTGTGCGACCCGACCGTGAGATCGAATCGCTCGATCCCGTCGACAAGCTCGCGCGCGAGCCGCAATGGAGCGAGGACTACGACCTGTTCGCGGCCGTGCCGGAGCCGCTGCCGCCCGCGAAGCCACCCGAAGAGTCGCAGGGCTGAGGCCGGCGAAGCGTGTCGCGTCTGGACGATTCGCTGGTCAACCGCGCCGCCCCGGCCGGGTCCATGCGCTATTTCTCGCTCCTGTACGCGCCCGAGGACCGACGCGATCAGCTCTGCGCGCTGTACGTCATCGACGCGGAGATTCGCGAGTCGGCCCAGAGCGTAAATCACGACGTTGCCCACACGCGTCTGCAGTGGTGGCGCGCCGAGATCGACCGCCTCGTCAACGGCAACCCGCAGCATCCGGCGACGCGACTGCTGAGCGACGCGAATCCCACCGACCGGACGGCCTTCAGCAAGCTGCATGAAACGCTCGTCGCAGCAGACATGGATCTGGCCCGCATGACGTACTCGAACATGCGCGAGCTGCGCGCCTACTGCTCGCGCAGCGGCGGCGCGATCCAGGAGCTGATGGCGGCGCAGCTCCTCGCGCCCGCGGCCCTCGACGACGCGAACCGATCGACCGCGAATCGCATCGGCATCGGCGTCCGGCAGAGCGAGATCCTGCGCGACCTGCGCCAGGACGCCTGCGCCGGTCGCGTCTACCTGCCCCAGGATCGGCTCACTGAGCACAACGTGACGCTCGAAGATCTCCGCGGCCGCGAAGTCGCGCCTCATCTCAAAACCGCTCTGCGCGAGTACCGGGGCGCGGTCAAGGACGAGCTGCAATCCGCGCTTGCTTCGACGAGCGCGCAGCTGCGTCCGCTCGCCGTGCTCGCCGCTCTGCACGGCCGCCTGCTCCACCGCATCGCCGCCAACGATTACGACGTCGCGATCGCACGCGTCGAGCTGGGCCCGATCGAGAAGCCCTGGGTGGCGTGGCGGACCGCGAGAAACCTTTCGTAGCTTTGCTGCATCCGATCGGTGATGGCCATGCGCTGCATGATCGTTGCGTTACTCCTGCTCAGCGGCTGCGCGGGACATCCGACCGTGAGCCAGGTCCCGGCCGCCGACTGGCAGCCGCAGGTCGCCACGCCGCAGTTCGAGCGCAACGCCGGGCCGCGTGTGCTGGTCGACGCCGCTCATGGCAACTTCCACAGGATCGACGGACGGTTCGCTGCCTTCGCGAAGCTGTTGCGTGCGGATGGCTATCGCGTTGCCAGCGGCGATCAGCCGATATCGCCGGCGCTGCTCGCCGCGACCGATGTGTTTGTCATCGCGAATGCAGTGAAGGGCGGCGAGAAGGTCGAGTGGGTCCTGCCGACACCGCCCGCGCTCGAACACGAAGAAGTCGCGGCGCTCGCGCAGTGGGTGCATGACGGCGGCTCGCTGCTGCTGATCGCCGATCACATGCCGTTTCCGGGATCGGTCGCGGAGCTCGCCGACGCGTTCGGCATCGTGTTCCTGAACGGTTACGCCAAGAAGTCCGTCAACGAAACGGGCACGCTGATCTTCACGCGCGCGGGCGGCCTGGCGGATCATCCGATCACCCGCGGCCGCACCGCGGCCGAGGAGATCGCGTCGATCAAGGCGTTTACGGGCCAGGCATTTCGCGCAGTCGTTCCCGTTGCACCGCTGCTGCACATGCCGCCGGATTGGTCCGTGTACTTTCCCTACGAAACCGGCGAGTTCACGGTCACGACGCCGGTGGAATCGGCGCGCGGCCTGATGCAGGGCGCAGTGCTGCGTCATGGGCAAGGTCGCGTCGCCGTGTTCGGCGAAGCCGCGATGTTCAGCGCGCAGACGCAGGTTCTGGGCGACCAGGTCGTGATGCGCATGGGCATGAACGACCCGGAGGCGGCGCAAAACTCCCAGTTCGTACTGAACGTGCTGCACTGGCTGTCGGGCTTGCTGCCGGACTGACCGGTACAATGACGGCATGATCGATCCACGCACTTATCAGCCGGCCGCCGACGCGCTTTCCGGAAGAGTTGTTCTGATCACTGGCGCGAGCGACGGCATCGGCAAAGCCGTCGCGCGGGCCGCTGCCGCACACGGCGCGACAGTGCTCCTGCATGGCCGCAACGTTCGCAAGCTCGAAGCCGTCTACGACTCCATCGTTGCGGCGAAGCACCCGCGGCCGTCGATCGTGCAGCTGGATTTCGAGAAGGCCGGGCCCGAGGACTACGAGAAGCTCGCAACGGCGCTGGAACAGGAATTCGGGCGGCTCGACACGCTGTTGCACAACGCCGCCATGCTCGGCGAGCGCGCGCCGATCGAGCATCACGACGTGCCCAAATGGATGCGCACGATGCACGTCAACGTCACCGCGCCGTTCATCCTCACGCGTTATTGCCTGCCGTTGTTGAAGCGCTCCGCGGACCCCTCGATCGTGTTCACGTCGAGTGCCGTCGTGACGCAGCCGCGCGCCTATTGGGGCGCCTACCTCGTCTCGAAGTGGGCGAGCCAGGGCCTGATGCACATGCTGGCCGACGAGCTGGAAAACCAGCCCAGGATCCGCGTGAACAGTATCGCTCCCGGGAAGGTGCGGACGGCCCTGCGGCTGGCCGCGTATCCGGCGGAGGATCAGGCGACGTTGCGCACGCCGGAGTCGATCGTTACGCCGTACCTGTTTCTGCTCGGTCCGGACAGCCGCGGCGTCACCGGCGAGACTTTCTCCGCCCAGTAGCGCGTCTGTCCGGCGCAGCGCGCCGTTTGCGCGGTTTGGCCGCCGCCGCCCGGTCTTCGCCTTGCGGCAACTCCAGCTCGGCGAGCGCGTAGAGCGCTTCGACCCGATCGTGCGACAGCGCGCGGTGCCGGCCGCGCGGCAGGTCGCGCGGCAATTCGATGTCGGCGAACTGCACCTGGATCACGCGACTCACCTTCAGCCCGCGGCTCTCGAACAGCGCGCGCACGGCAGCGCGGCGGTGGGTACGGCGCGATTCGACGCGAAACCAGCGATTCGTCCCCTCGCCGCCCGCGGGCTCGACGCTTTCGAACTCTATCGTTTCCTCGTCGTACCTCACGACGCGCGGCAGCGTGCTCACGTCGAACTCGGGCGTCGGCACCAGCACGCGCGCGACATAGGCTGCGGGGATCGTTTCGGCGCGCCGGCGCAGCGCGTCCGCGAGTCGGCCGTCGCTCGTGACGAGCATCAGTCCGCTGTCGCCGGCCTGCATCGTGTTGACGACGAGCCAGCGCGCACCGCGCACGGACGGCAGCGATTCCATCACCGACTTGCCGGACGCAGCGTCCTCGCCGGCTCCGGTAATCGGCTGACCTTGCGCCTTGTTGTAGATGAGTACGCCGGGAGCGGCCGAGACCGTGAGCCGGCCGGTGACGTCGCGGCCATCGATCGAGACACGATCGCCGCTCGAGTAGCGATCACCCGGTTGCGCCGGACGGCCGTTGAGCGCGATGCGCCCTTCGAGCATCCACTTCTCGAGCTCACGACGCGAGCCGAACCCGTGCTGCGCCAGCAGCTTGTGGAGACGTTCGGACATGGAGTGTCGGGCTAAAGCCTGCTGCGCAAGGATGCGCGAATGGCGCGGGCGCAGGATGCGCTGGAGCGGCCGACCTACAGGGGCGGGTCTTTGACCGTGTGGGGTTCGTCGTAGTCGGACGACGCGACCAGCGAAGGCGATGCTGCGTCGTCCGCGTCCTCCGACGGCGCCGCTTCCACCGGCGCGTCCGGCTCGTCCGCACCCGCCTCGGACGCGACTTCGATTGCGAGCGCGTCCGCCGGTGCCTCGCCGCCCGGCAGCTCGAGCTGCACGCCGATCGTCTCGACGTCGCGCAGCTCCGCCAGCGTCGGCAGCTGGTCGAGACTCCTCAGACCGAAGTAGTCGAGAAACTCGCGGGTCGTACCGAGCAGCTCCGGATGGCCCGGCACTTCACGGTGGCCGACGACGCGGATCCAGTTGCGCTCCTGCAAGGTGCGCATGATCGTCGACGCGATCTGCACGCCGCGGATCTCCTCGATCTCACTGCGGGTGATCGGCTGCCGGTAAGCTATGAGCGCCAGCGTCTCCAGCAGTGCGCGCGAGTAGCGCGACGGACGTTCCTGCCACAGGCGCGAAACGACGTCCGCGCAACGCGCACGAACCTGCACGCGCCAACCACTCGCGACCTCGATCAGCTCGATACCGCGCGACGCGTATTCGGCGGAGAGCAGATCGAGCGCGGCGCGCAGCTGCTCGGAGGTCGGACGCTCGCGCTCGTCGAACAGGTCGAGCAGCTGATCGCTGCTGACCGGCCGGCCCGCCGCCAGCAGCGTCGCTTCGATGAGGTGCTTGAGGTCGTGCTCGTTCATTTCGCTGCTTCCGGATCCGGATTATCGGGTCGTGGCACTGCGCTCGTCATCGTGTCTTCGATCGTCGACACACTGCCGGCAGCGTCCTGCTGCTCGTCTTCGCCGACGTCGTTTTCGTCAGGCTGCGCCGGCTGTGCGAGCGCCGCCTCGTTCTCCGCGTCCGCAGCGCCGGCTTCGCCGGCACCGCCCTCGACCAGCTTGAGATGGCGCGCCGCCGTCGCAGTGCGCACGTGGATCTGCCCGTAGGCTTCGCTCTGCACGATCTCGATCAGGCCTTCGCGCATCAGCTCGAGGACCGCCACGAACGTCACCGTCACGCCCATCCGCCCCTCTTCGGGCCGGAACAGCTGGGTGAAATTCATGAAGGCCGCTTCGCGCAGCCCGCTGAGGATGTCCGACATGCGCTGGCGCACCGACAACCGCTCGCGGTTGACGTGATGGTGCGAGAACATCTCGGCGCGCGCCAGCACGTCCTTGAACGCGACCAGCATCTCCTGCAGCGACACCTGCGGCAGGATCCTGACCACTTTGCGCTCGACGAGGTCGGCCGACGCCGGCAACGTGTCGCGCTCCATGCGCGTAAGCCGGTCGATGTCTTCGGCGGCTTTCTTGAAGCGCTCGTATTCCTGCAGCCGCCGTACCAGCTCGGCGCGCGGATCGTCTTCTTCCTGTCCGTCCGCGCCGCTCGGCCGCGGCAGCAGCATGCGTGACTTGATCTCGGCGAGCATCGCAGCCATCAGCAGGTACTCGCCGGCCAGCTCCAGCTGCACGTCCTGCATCAGATCGATGTACTGCATGTACTGGCGCGTGATCTCCGCGATCGGGATGTCGAGGATGTCCAGGTTCTGCTTGCGAATCAGGTACAGCAGCAGATCCAGCGGGCCCTCGAACGCTTCCAGGAACACCTGCAGCGCATCGGGCGGGATGTACAGGTCGCGCGGCAGCTCGGTGACCGGCTCACCTTCGACGACGGCGAACGGCATCTCCGACTGCTGCGGCGGCAGCTCGGTCGCGAGTGCTTCCGCGTCCAGCTGCGAGCCGGTGTCTTCGACGAGCTTGAGATC
>DATEML010000324.1:0-39520 GCA_035275585.1 Steroidobacteraceae bacterium
GATCGAAGGCGAGATGGACGTGCTGCAGATCGAGAAGCGCATCCGCGGCCGCGTCAAGCAGCAGATGGAGAAGAGCCAGCGCGAGTACTACCTCAACGAGCAGATGAAGGCGATCCAGAAGGAGCTGGGCGAGATCGAGGATGCGCCGAACGAGCTCGCGGAGCTGGAGCAGCGCATCCAGAAGGCAGGCATGCCGAAGGAAGCGCGCGACAAAGCGATGAGCGAGCTCAACAAGCTGAAGCTCATGTCGCCGATGTCGGCCGAAGCGACGGTGGTGCGCAACTACGTCGACTGGCTGGTCAAGTGCCCGTGGAAGAAGAAGACCAAGGTGCACACCGACGTGGTCGTCGCCGAGAAAGTCCTCGACGAAGATCACTACGGGCTGGAGAAGGTGAAGGAGCGCATCGTCGAGTACCTCGCCGTCCAGCAGCGCGTGAAGACGCTGAAGGGCCCGATCCTGTGCCTGGTCGGTCCGCCGGGCGTCGGCAAGACCTCGCTCGGCCAGTCGGTCGCACGCGCCACGAATCGCAAGTTCGTGCGCATGTCGCTCGGCGGCGTGCGCGACGAGGCCGAGATCCGCGGTCACCGCCGCACCTACATCGGCTCGATGCCCGGCAAGATCATCCAGAACATGGTCAAGACCGGCTTCCACAATCCGCTGTTCCTGCTCGACGAGGTCGACAAGATGGCGATGGACTTCCGCGGCGATCCGTCGTCGGCGCTGCTCGAAGTGCTCGACCCGGAACAGAACTCGACGTTCAACGACCATTACCTGGAAGTGGACTTCGACTTGTCGGAAGTGATGTTCGTGTGCACGGCGAACAGCCTGAACATTCCGGCGCCGCTGCTCGACCGCATGGAAGTGATCCGCCTGCCCGGTTACACCGAGGACGAGAAGAACGCGATCGCGCAGCGCTACCTCGTGCCGAAGCAGATGAAGCAGAACGGCCTGAAGGACCACGAGCTGAAGGTGTCGGAGAACACGCTGCTCGACATCATCCGCTACTACACGCGCGAAGCGGGCGTGCGCAATCTCGAGCGCGAGATCTCGAAGATCTGCCGCAAGTCGGTCAAGCAGCTGCTGGCGAAGCCCGAGACCAAGGCGATCAACGTCACGCCGCGCAACCTGAGCAAGTATCTCGGCGTGCGCCGCTTCCGCTACGGCCGCGCGGAGGAGCAGGACCACATCGGCCAGGTGACGGGCCTGGCATGGACCGAGGTCGGCGGCGAACTGCTGACGATCGAGGCCGCGGTCGTGGCCGGCAAGGGCAAGCTCACGCACACCGGCCAGCTCGGCGAAGTCATGCAGGAGTCGATCCAGGCGGCGATGACGGTCGTGCGCAGTCGCGCGACAGTGCTCGGTCTCGAGCCCGACTTCTATCAGAAGGCGGATGTGCACATTCACGTGCCGGAAGGCGCGACGCCGAAGGACGGCCCGAGCGCCGGCATCGGCATGTGCACTGCGCTGGTCTCGGCGCTGACCAAGGTGCCGGTGCGCTCGGACGTGGCGATGACCGGCGAGATCACGCTGCGCGGGCAGGTGCTGCCGATCGGCGGATTGAAAGAAAAGCTGCTCGCTGCGCACCGCGGCGGCATTCGCATGGTGCTGATCCCCGACGACAACACGAAGGACCTCGCCGAGATCCCGCAGAACATCAAGGAAAGCCTCGAGATCAAGCCCGTCAAATGGATCGACGAAGTGTTGCAGTTGGCGCTACGGCACATGCCGGCGCCGATGGCGGCGGCGCCCGATGCGTCGCGCAGCAACGACAAGCCGCGGCCGCGTCGCGTCGCGAAGCGCGCCAGCAAGCAAGTAAGAGCGCACTGAGAGCAGCAGTCAGCGGACGGCGGACAGTATCCGCTGTCCGCTTCTTCTGCTATAACGCGCCCCCGCCGCCGGACTCGTTCGGCGCACCTCTCCCAACAAGAAGGAAGCCGACATGAACAAAGCCGAGCTGATCGAGGCGGTGAGCACGCAGACAGGCCTGCAGAAGGCGGACGCGACGCGCGCCGTCGACGCCGTGTTCGATTCGATCACGTCGGCGCTCAAGTCGGGCGACACGGTGGCGCTGCTCGGCTTCGGGACGTTCGTCGTGAAAGCGCGCGCCGCACGCGCCGGGCGCAACCCGCGGACGAACGAAACGATCCAGATTCCCGCCAGCAAGGCGCCCGGCTTCAAAGCTGGCAAGGCCTTGAAGGATGCTGTAAATTAGCGCGCCTTCGACGGCGCCCGCCCGCCATTTTCGTGTGTGGGAGCGGATAGCAATCCTCGGACGAGCCTGCAGGCGGACAACAGGGTGCTTAGCTCAGCGGTAGAGCGTCGCCCTTACAAGGCGAATGTCGGGGGTTCGATCCCCTCAGCACCCACCACGCCCCAGTGTGCGGTGCCGGACGTCGCAGTGAGTTTCTGAGCGCGGAGCGGTAGTTCAGCTGGTTAGAATACCGGCCTGTCACGCCGGGGGTCGCGGGTTCGAGTCCCGTCCGCTCCGCCATTTCTTCTTCACGCCACCCACGCCGAGCAAGCCGAGCACGAACAGACCCAGCGTGCCAGGCTCCGGCACCGCCATCTGCGCGGCGCTGACGGTCAGCGAGCCGAATTGGAAGTTCGTGCTCGTGCTGCTCGATTGCACGCACTCACCGTCGACGCAGGTGTCCACGCTCTGCGTGAACAAGCCGAACAGGGTGCCGATCGGAATGCTCAGCACGTCGAGCGGCTCGAAGCCGTTGCTCAGGTCGATGAGCCCGAGCGGATTGGTTTCCGTGTCGGACCATCCAAGCGTGAGCGAGCGCGTATCGAACACTCCAGTCAGTAGCGGAGCGAAGATCCGCGGAAAATTCGTCGATCCGTGGAAGACGACCACCTGATCGGGCGTGAGGCTGGAGCAGCCTTCGCCGCACGGCTGCGGACCGCTCGAGTCGATGACCTGCAGCCCGCCGAAATTGTCGGCGTACGCGCCGACATCGTGGGCGATGCCGCCGATGTCCAGGACGCTCGAGATCAGTGCGACAGCGAGATTGTTTGGCTCGAAGAACTGCAGGTACGTGCCGTCGGTCGCGACGAACTCGTCCCGCACCAGCCCATCAGTCTCGATCGTGATTGCGCCGGTGACCGCTGCGCCGTTGTGCGAGGGATCGAACGTCGCCTGGCCGAACTCGTTGAAGATGATGGTCTCGCGCACGGTCGCGGTGAACGCGAAGGTGAGCGGGACTGCCTGTGCCGAGCTCGCGGCGAGCGCGAGCAATGCAGTCACCGTTGTACGCGCAAAGAATCGCTGAGCCTTGCCCATGGGATCCCCTTTTGTAGTTGGGTTTTGGATCCGTTCGTCCCTTCCCGACGCCCGACAGTCTAGGCGCGGCCGGCGCGCACGATCCGTCGACCTGACATAAGGACGCGATTTTTGCCGACCCCGGTAGTAGACTACGCGGCCCTCGGAAGAGGCCGCGACGCGGCCATTCGACGGGATTTGTAGGGGTTCAGGGCATGCTGCAGACCATACGCGACAAAATCACGGGCGTCGTCGCCTCGCTGTTCCTGGGCACGATCGCCGTCGTGTTCGTCTTCTGGGGTATCGACTTCAAGAACGGCGCGCAGAGCTTCGCCGCGAAGGTGGGCAGCGAGCGCATTCCCACCGAAACCGTGCAACGCGCCTGGCAGCAGCGCCAGTCGCAGCTGCAACAGATGCTGCGCGACGAGCTGCCGCCCGACATGGTGAAGTCGCAGCAGACCATGCTGCTCGATCAGTTCGTCCAGCAGAAGCTGCTGAAGCAGCGCGCCGAGCGCTTCGGCTATCGCGTCAGCGACCAGGAGCTGGTGCGGCGAGTCATGGAATATCCGCAGTTCCAGGTCGACGGCAAGTTTTCGGAGGACCGCTACAACGCGCTGCTGAGTGCGAGCGGCCTGACCCCGACCGGATTCGAAGCGGAGCTGAAGGAAGGGCTGATGATCGATCAGCTGCGCAACGCGGTGACCGAGTCCGCGTTCGTCGTGCCCTACGAGCTCGACCGCCGCTACGCGATGGAAAAGCAGGAGCGCGAGATCGACTACGCGCTGATCCCTGCGGCGGACTTCGCCGCCAGCACTACGATCACCGACGAACAGGTGAAGAAGTGGTACGAGGAGAACAAGCAGGACTACCTGCTGCCGGAAACCGTCAACCTGCAGTACGTCGAGCTGACGCGCGAGCGCGCCGAGAGCAGCATCGAGGTCACCGAGCAGGCGCTCAAGGAATACTACGATACGGTCAAGGAGCGCTTCACGACGCAGGAGCAGCGTCACGGCCGGCACATCCTGATCACGGTCGGCGATGGCGTGGACGACGCAGCCGCGAAGAAGCAGGCCGAAGAACTGACGGCCAAGGCGAAGGCCGGCGCGGACTTCGCGCAGCTCGCGAAGGAAAACTCCAAGGACGCGGGCTCGGCGCAGCAGGGCGGCGACCTGGGCCTGGCGACGCGCGACGTGTTCGTCGGTCCGTTCGCCGACGCGCTGTTCTCGATGTCCGCGGGCGAGATCCGCGGGCCGGTGAAGACCGAGTTCGGCTATCACGTGATCAAGCTCGAGGAAATCCAGCCCGGTCACGTGAAGAGCTTCGACGAGGCGCACGCGGAGCTCGAAGCCGAGTATCGCAAGGAGCGCGCCCAGAACATTTTCTACGATGAGTCGCAGAAGCTCGCGGACGCGGCGTTCGCCGCGCTGACCGAGCTCGACTCCGTCGCGAAGCAGCTCAACCTGCAGGTCAAGACGGTGAACGGCTTCACGCGTGAAGGCGGCGGCGAGTTCGGGCAGGAGCCCTCGGTGATCGAAGCTGCGTTCAGCGACGACGTGCTGGATCGCCGGCAGAACAGCCCGCTAGTCACCGTCGGCGAAGACCGCGCGCTGGTTCTGCGCGTGACGGACCACAAGCCGGCCGAGCCGCGGCCGTTCGACAGCGTGAGCGCACAGATTCGCGAGCAGCTGAAGACGCAGCGAATGCGCGAGGCAGCGGCCGCGCAGGGCGCGTTCGCGATGGCGCGGCTGCAGAAGGGCGAGCCCTGGGCCGCCGTGACGAGCGCCTTGCACTTGGGTGCGGTCGGCAAGCGCTACATGGGTCGCCAGGACGGTGTCGCACCTGCGGCGATCGTGCGCGCGGCGTTCACCGCACCGACCACCGAGATTTCCGAAGCGAAGCCCTACTTCGGCGGCGTGACGACGGACGACGGCAACTATGCCGTCTACTCGGTCTCGCAGGTTCGCAACGCGGACCCGTCAAAGGAAGCGGCCACGGAGCGGAGCAACCGCAAGCGGCGCGCGGAGGTCCAGACCGGCAACGAGGAGTTCCAGGCCTACGTCGGTGAAGCCGAGCGCACGACGAAGATCGTCAAGAACGACAAGCTGTTCGAATGAGCCGGCGACCTACTCGCTTTCGCCGAACGACATCCCGACGCTGCTGAAGCCACCGTCGACGTAGATCACTTCACCGGTGATGCCGGCGGCGAGATCGGAGCACAGGAACGCCGCGGCGTTGCCGACGTCCTCGATCGTGACGTTGCGGCGCATCGGCGCGACGCCCGCGACATGCTTCAGCATCGAGCGGAAGCCGGCAATGCCGGCGGCTGCGAGCGTCTTGATCGGGCCGGCGGAAATCGCATTGATGCGGATGCCCTTCGGGCCGAGATCCGCGGCCAGGAAACGCACGCTGGCTTCGAGGCTCGCTTTGGCGACGCCCATCACGTTGTAGTTCGGGACCGAGCGAACCGCGCCGAGATACGACAGCGTGAGCAGCGCGCCCGCGCGCCCGCGCAGCATCGGCTCGGCTGCCTTGGCGAGCGCGGTCAGGCTGTAGCTGGAGATGTCGTGCGCGATGCGGAAGTTTTCGCGCGTCGTGGATTCGACGAAGCCGCCGCGAATGGCATCGCTAGGCGCGAAGGCCACGGCATGCACCACGATGTCCAGGCTGTCCCATTGCTTGCCGAGCGTCGCGAAAGCAGCGGCGATGCTGTCGTCGTTGGCGACGTCCATCTCGAACACGGCGCTCCCGCCGAATTCCGCAGCCATCGCCTCGACGCGATCCTTGAAGCGCTCCTGGTAGCTGAAGGCGAGCTCGGCGCCTTCGCGGCGCATCGCCTGCGCGATGCCGTACGCAATCGAGCGCTCGGTCGCGAGGCCGACGATCAGGGCACGTTTGCCGGCGAGAAATCCCATGGGCTGCTCCGGAATGGACCAGCCCTTAGTGTAGCGGAAGCGGATGGATCCCCGCCTGCGCGGGGATGACGCACTGACGCGGGTCAGATTCCCGCGCGCTGATCGGCGACGTACATGACCAGCCGCTGGCCGGGCTTGATCACGCTGCGCTTGGTGAGATCGTTCCAGCCCAGCAGATCGGACAGGCGGACGCGGAACTTCGTGGCGATGCGCGACAGCGTATCGCCCCGGCGCACCACGTACGTCGTCGAGCGCGTATCGACTTCCGCATCCGCGGAGGCGAGCGTCGTCGTCCCGGGAATCGAGAGCACCTGGCCGACCGCGAGCGTGTCGTCGCTCGAGAGACCGTTGCTGCTCACGATGCTCTCCATGGTCACGCCATGCGAGCGCGCGATGCTCCACAGCGTGTCGCCGCGACGCACGATGTGCTTATCCGACGTGTTGCGGGGCGCGCGCTCTTCGAGCGCCGCTTTGAGTGTGCTGGTCGGAGCACCCATGCCGGTCGGCGCTGCCGTGATGAGCAGGTCCTGTCCCGGACGGATCAGCGTGCCGCGGATCTTGTTCGTGGTCTTGATCGCCGCGATCGACACGCCGTATTTGTCGGCGATGCCGCCGAGCGTGTCGCCCTTGCGCACGTGGTGATAAACGACGCGTACGCGTTTCTCCGGCGGCAGCGCCGCGATCGCCTCGACGAAGCGGGTTTCGCGATCGACCGGCACCAGCAGCTGGTGCGGGCCGTCGGGATCGGTGACCCAGTGGTTGAACGCAGGATTGAGCGCGAGCAGCTCTTCGGGCGCCAGCTCCGCGAGCTCGGCCGCGACGTGCAGGTCGATCTGTCCGGCGACGTCGATCTGCGAGAAGTACGGCTCATTCGGAATCGGCGCGAACTCGAGACCGTGAGCGGCGGGATCCCCGACGATGCGGCGCATCGCGAGCAGCTTCGGTACGTACGCGCGCGTCTCGCGCGGCAGCTTCAGGCTGAAGAAGTCGGTTGGCTTGCCAGCCTTGCGGTTGCGCGCGACGGCGCGCGCAATGTTCGCTTCGCCGCAGTTGTACGCCGCGACTGCGAGCAGCCAGTCGCCATCGAATTCCTCCGAGAGGAACTGCAGATAGTCCAGCGCTGCGCTCGTCGCTGCGACGACGTCGCGTCGACCGTCGTAGTACCAGTTCTGCTTCAGGTCGTAACGGCGACCGGTTCCGGGAATGAACTGCCACAGACCGGACGCCCGCGCCCGCGAGTAGGCAACTGGATTGAACGCGCTCTCGACGACCGGCAACAGTGCGAGCTCGAGCGGCATCTTGCGCGCTTCGATCTCGTTGACGATGTGGTAGAGGTAGCGCTCGCCGCGCTTGAACGTGCGGTCGAGATAGGTGGGATGGCTCGCGAACCAGCGCTCTTCGCGATCCACCGTCGCATGATCGACGTCTTCGATGACGAAGCCGCTGCGAATGCGCTCGAACAGATCGCCGACGGCCGGCGAGGTGGCCACGCCGCCGGAGCTGCTGACCAGCGGCGGGCTCGACTCGGTCTGTGCGTCGAGCGTCTCGATCGCTTCCTCGATCTGCTCGGGACCCGAAACGCCGATCTCGGCTTCGTCGAGCTTGACGATCGCCGGATCGACCTCGACCTCTTCGACGAGGGCCTCCTCGTCCTGGGTGTCTTCGTCTTCGGGAACGGCCCGCAGCGGGCTGCAACCGGCAGTGATGATGGCGGCGGCTGCAAAAATTGCATACAGCCCTGCCCGGGTGCTCCACGCGTCGACCATTGACCCCTCCGACCTGCGCGAGTCGGGTTCCGACTCGCTGAAATTTCCTACGCCGCTGCGCAGTTCCGCCGGGGCCCGTTCAGGCCCGAAAACCGTCTTTCCACTGGCGGATGACTGCAAAAACTTCTGTAGTGTTCTGTAACCTGCGGCCGGCTTTTGCTTCCGCGGCCTGCTTCACAGTCTGCTGGTCGCACCGCAGGAACGGATTCACATTCCTCTCATGCCTTATGCTCGATGGCAACGTCGCCTCATCGCGGGCGCGTTTGCGGCTGCATTCTTCCAGGTAGCGCGCCGATTCGCCGTTCTGCGGCTCGACCGCCAGCCCGAATTTCAGGTTACTCACCGTGTATTCGTGGCCGCAGTACACGAGCGTCTCGGCCGGCAACTGCGCGAGTTTGGCAAGCGAGCCGGCCATTTGTTCAGGCGTGCCCTCGAACAGGCGGCCGCAGCCGGCGCTGAACAGCGTGTCCCCGCAGAACAGCGCGCCGTGGCCGACATAAGCGATGTGGCCCGCTGTGTGACCCGGGATATCCAGGACCGTGAATTCGAGGCCCAGAGCTTCGAGCGACGCGCGATCGCCCTGGTGCAGCCGCGTGGGCTCGCCGGGCAGGCGCTCGCTGCCGGGCCCGAACACGGGGACGCGCCTGTTCTGCAGCAAGCTGGCCACGCCGCCGACGTGATCCGCGTGATGGTGCGTGAGCAGGATGCCCGCGAGGGTCAGATGGCGCTCTGCAAGTGCGCGCTCGACCGGTGCCGCGTCGCCGGGATCGACCGCCACGACCTGGCTGGGATCGCGCGGTGCGTGGATCAGCCAGATGTAGTTGTCGGCAAATGCCCGAACTGGCGTGACCTGCAACATCTCGTACCGCGCCAAAAGTTTTCGAGGCCGTATTAAACATGCGGGGGTCGGGCCCAGCAAGCGTCAGAAGGGGCGTGAGGCGCGGTATTCTTCGCGCATGGAAGACCTCGCACCCGACATGCAGTCCTGGCTGCGCTCCGCGCTTGGCCAACGCGTGTATACGCTGGAGCGCAAGCTCGCGTCCGAAGCGCTGGCGCAGGTCTTCGGCTGGCAGCTGCTGCAGATCGGACTCTGGGGCGACGGCGACGGGCTGCTCGCGGAAGGCCGGACCCAGCGCAAGGCCGTGCTCGCGTGGCATGGGTCGCGTCCCGGCGACAGGCCCGCCGCGATCCGCTCCCGCACTGATTCCCTCGCGATCGCGTCGGACTCCGTCGACGCAGTCATGCTGCCGCACACGCTCGAGTACGAGCCCGAGCCGCACGAAATCCTGCGCGAGGTCGGCCGCATTCTGTCTGCCGAAGGTCACCTGATCGTGCTCGGCTTCCGTCCGTTGTCGAGCTGGGGTCTGCGGCACCTGTTCGCGAGAGACGGTTTCCCGCCCGGGCTCGAGCGCATGATCGGCGAGGGCCGGCTGCGTGACTGGCTGAAGCTCCTCGGCTTCGAGATCGTCGATGCGCGCCGCTACCTGTTCACGTTGCCGCTGGGCTCGAGCGCGCCGTCGTCGCAGAGCTTCTTCGAGCGCAGCGGCCAATATCTGTGGCCGATGTTCGCGGGCGGCTACCTGATGAAGGCGCGCAAGCGCGTCTACACGCTGACGCCGGTTCTGCCGCGCTGGCGGCTGCGGCCGAAAGTGGTGGGCGGACTGATCGAGCCGACGACGCGAGGCAGCGGTTAGCGGTTGGTGCAGAAAAGAAGAGATGGCGGCTCCAGTCGAGATCTATACAGATGGTGCGTGTCGCGGCAATCCCGGTCCGGGCGGCTGGGGCGTCGTGTTGCGCTCCGGCAAGCATGAGAAGGAGTTGCGCGGCGGCGAGCCGTTGACGACCAACAATCGCATGGAGCTGACGGCGGCGATTCGCGCGCTGGCGGCGTTGAAGCGCCCGTCCTCGGTCGCGCTCTACACGGACTCGCAGTACGTGCGCAAAGGCATCCTCGAGTGGCTGCCGCAATGGAAAGCGCGCGACTGGCGCACTGCGGACAAGAAGCCGGTGAAGAACGTCGATCTGTGGCAGGCGCTCGAGCGCGAAATCGAGCGGCACGAGATCGAGTGGCACTGGGTGAAGGGCCACGCGGGCGTGCCGGGCAACGAGCACGCGGATCGGCTCGCCAACGAGGCGATCGACGAGATGCTGGAGCAGAAGCGGATAGCGGATAGCGGATGAGGTGAACTGCGCTTATCATCGCGCCGCATGGATTTCATCGACCTCAAGACTCAGTACCAGCGCGTGCGCGAATCCATGAACCGGCGCATGCAGGCCGTGCTGGATCACGGACAGTTCATCCTCGGCGCGGAAACTGTGGAGCTCGAGCGCCAGCTCGCCGAATACGTCGGCGTCAAGCACTGCATCGGCGCGTCGAGCGGCACCGACACGCTGCTGATCGCCCTGATGGCGTACGGCATCGGGCGCGGCGACGAAGTGATCACGTCGCCTTTCACCTTCATCGCGACTGGTGAAATGATTGCGCTGGCCGGCGCGAAGCCGGTCTTCGTCGATATCGACGCGAGCACGTACAACATCGATCCGCGGCTGCTCGAAGCCGCGATCACGCCGCGCACCAAAGCGATCATGCCGGTGTCGCTGTACGGCCAGTGCGGCGACATGGACAGCATCAACGCCATCGCGCGCAAGCATCGCATTCCGGTCATCGAAGACGGCGCGCAGAGTTTCGGCGCCAGGTATCGCGGCCAGCGTTCGTGCGGACTGTCGGAAGTCGGCTCGACCTCGTTCTTCCCGTCGAAGCCGCTCGGTTGTTACGGCGACGGCGGTGCGTTGTTCACCGACGACGACAATCTCGCCAAGCTCATGCGCGAGATCCGCGTGCACGGCCAGGACCGGCGTTATCATCATCCGCGGCTCGGCATCAACGGCCGGCTCGACACGCTGCAGGCGGCCGTTTTGCTCGCGAAGCTCGAAATCTTCGACGATGAAGTCGCAGCCCGCGGCCGCATCGGCGCGCGCTACAACGAGATGATCGCCGAGGCGTTCCGCGACGAGCGCGATCCGGCGCGCCGCGTCACGACACCCGTGCTCGCGCCGGGTTGCACCAGCGTCTACGCCCAGTACACGATCGAAGTCGCGAATCGCGACAAGTTCGAGCAGGCCATGAAGGCTCAGGGGATTCCGACGGCCATTCACTATCCGATGCCGCTGCACCTGCAGCCCGTGTTCGCCGACCTCGGGCAGGGAGTCGGCGCATTCCCGGTCTCCGAGGCCGCCGGCCGGCGCGTGATCAGCCTGCCGATGCATCCTTACCTGACCGAAGCTCAGCAGTCGCGCATCGTCCAGGCGTTGCGCGCGGCGGTCTGAGCCAGTCATGCGCCAGGTCGTACTCGATACCGAAACCACAGGGCTGGAGCCGGAGCAGGGACACCGCATCATCGAGATCGGCTGCGTCGAGCTGATCAATCGCCGCAAGACCGGCCGGCGCTTTCACCGCTACCTGCGCCCGGACCGGCCGATCGATCGCGCCGCGCAGCACGTGCACGGCATCACCGACGAGTTTCTCGCGCAGCAGCCGCGCTTCGCGGAGATCGTCGACGAGCTGATCGAGTTCGTGAACGGCGCGGAGCTGGTGATCCATAACGCGGCGTTCGACGTCGCATTCCTCGATCACGAACTGGCGCGGTTGCCGGGGGCGAAGCGGACGATCGGCGACATCTGCGCGGTGATCGACACGCTGCCGCTGGCGCGACAGATGCACCCCGGTCAGCGCAACAGTCTCGACGCGCTCTGCAAGCGCTACGACGTCGACAACTCGCATCGCGAGCTGCACGGCGCGCTGCTCGACGCGCAGATTCTCCTCGATGTCTATCTCGCCATGACGGGCGGTCAGACGGCGCTGGTGCTCGGCGAAGTCACGGAGATCCACGTCAGCGTGTCGCACGAGCCGTCGGCAGCAGCCCGGCCGCGCGGAGTGCTACGCATAGTGCGCGCGAGCGACGACGAGCTCGCGGCACACGAGCGCGTCCTGGCAACGATCGACAAGATCAGCGGCGGCAAGACGGTGTGGAGAAAGGAAGCGCTTAGCGCTCGGCGATTGACGATTAGTGAAGAGGTACGCGGCGACGCGGCAGTGGCAGCTCCCGCGTAGCGGCCGGCTATGACTCTCCCGCAGGCCTTCGCTCGCAACTTCCTCGGACACGCGCCCGACTGGTACAAGCTGACGATCGTCGCGTTCCTGGCCGTGAATCCGCTGGTGTTGCTCGTCGGCGGCGCGGACGGCCCGCTCATCGCAAGCTGGCTGCTGCTCCTCGAGTTCATCTTCACGCTGGCGATGGCGCTGCGCTGCTATCCGTTGCAGCCGGGCGGCTTGCTCGCGATCGAGGGCGTGCTGCTCGGCCTGACGACGCCGGCGTCGGTGTACGACGAAACGCTGACGGCGGTGCCGGTCATCCTGCTGCTGGTGTTCATGGTCGCGGGCATCTACTTCCTGCGCGAACTGCTGCTGTTCACGTTCACGAAGATCCTGCTCGGCATCCGTTCGCGGCTCGCGCTCGCCCTGGCGATCTGTCTCACGTCCGCGGTGCTGTCGGCGTTCCTCGATGCGCTGACCGTCGTCGCCGTGCTGATCACGATCGGCGCCGGTTTCTACCAGGTGTTCCATCGCTTCGCTTCCGGCAAGCAATACGACGCGGAGCATGACGTCGGCCACGACGAGGGCGTACAGGAGCTGCATCGTTCCGATCTCGATGCGTTCCGCGCATTCCTGCGCGGGCTGATGATGCACGCGTCGGTCGGCACGGCGCTCGGCGGCGTCATGACGCAGGTCGGCGAGCCGCAGAACCTGCTGATCGCGAAGCAGGCCGACTGGACGTTCGTGGAGTTCTTCCAGGCGATGGCGCCAGTCTCGCTGCCGGTGCTGATTGCCGGCCTCCTGACCTGCGTCGTAGTCGAGAAGCTGCGCTGGTTCGGTTACGGCACGAGCTTGCCGGTCAGCGTGCGGCGAGTGCTCGCCGAGTACGACAGCGAGCAGGCGCGCAAGCGTACGTCGCGCGAAGTCGCGGTGCTGATCGTGCAGGCGATTGCCGCGCTGATTCTCGTCGTCGCGCTCGGCTTGCACTACGCCGAGGTCGGCATCATCGGCCTGCTGGTGATCGTGCTCGCGACCGCATTCGCGGGCGTCACGGAAGAGCAGCGCCTCGGCAAGGCGTTCGAGGCTGCGCTGCCGTTCACTGCACTGCTGGTGGTGTTCTTCGCCATCGTCGCGGTGCTGCACGACCAGCATGTGTTCGAGCCGGTCGTCAGCGCGGTGCTGCAGCTGCAAGGGCGCGCGCAGACCTCAATGTTCTATCTCGCCAACGCCGCGCTCTCGGCAATCAGCGACAACGTGTTCGTCGCCACGATCTACATCACGGAAGTGAAGGCGGCGTTGCTCGAGGGCACGATCACGCGCGAGCAGTTCGACGCGCTGGCCGTCGCCATCAACACCGGCACGAACATCCCGAGCATCGCGACGCCGAACGGCCAGGCCGCGTTCCTGTTCCTGCTGACGTCGGCGCTGGCGCCGCTCATCCGACTTTCGTACGGGCGCATGATGTGGATGGCGCTGCCCTATACCGTGACGATGACGCTGACTGGCCTTTGGGCCGTTGCGTACCTGCTCTAGAAAGGGTCAAGTGACTCAGGTCTCTGTTTTGGCCGCATCTTTGTGGCATCCTTCGCCCTCCCAACCAACTCGAACACCTCGCTTCCATGTCTGAATTCAGTCTGCGCAATTGCAAGGTCGGCGTCGTCGGCCTGGGCTATGTCGGGCTGCCGCTCGCCGTCGAGTTTGGCAAGCACTTCCGCACCGTCGGTTTCGACATCAAGGCTGCGCGCGTAGCGGAGCTCAAGAAGGGGCGCGACAGCACGCTCGAGGTCGAGCCGGCCGAGCTCCGTGCCGCGAAGGGCCTCTCGTACACGACCGAGGTGAAGGATCTGCGTCCGTGCCAGGTCTACATCGTGACCGTGCCGACGCCGATCGACGGCTACAAGCGCCCGGACCTGACGCCGATCGTGCGCGCCAGCGAGCTGCTCGGGGGTGTGCTGAAGAAGGGCGACATCGTCGTGTTCGAGTCCACGGTCTACCCGGGCTGCACCGAAGAGATCGCAGTGCCGATCCTCGAGCGCCTCTCCGGGCTCACGTTCAACAAGGACTTCTTCGCCGGTTACAGCCCGGAGCGCATCAACCCGGGCGACAAGCAGCACCGGCTGACGACCATCAAGAAGATCACCTCGGGCTCGACGCCCGCTGCCGCCGACTTCGTCGACTCGCTGTACGCGAGCATCGTCAAGGCGGGCACGCACAAGGCATCGAGCATCCGTGTCGCGGAAGCGGCCAAGGTGATCGAGAACACGCAGCGCGACGTCAACATCGCACTCATCAACGAGCTGTCGCTGATCTTCAACCGCCTCGGCATCGACACCGAGGAAGTGCTGGAGGCGGCGGGCACGAAGTGGAACTTCCTGCCGTTCCGGCCCGGGCTGGTCGGCGGGCATTGCATCGGCGTCGATCCGTACTACCTGACGCACAAGGCGCAGGAGATCGGCTATCACCCGGAGATGATCCTCGCCGGCCGGCGCATCAACGACAACATGGCGATCTACGTCGCCGAGCGCGTCGCGCAGCTGATGATCCGCAAGCGCATCCATGTGAAGGGCTCGCGCATCCTGATGATGGGCTTGACCTTCAAGGAGAACTGCCCGGACGTTCGCAACTCGAAAGTCGCGGACGTGGTGCGCGAGCTGACGAAGTACGGCGCGAAGGTCGATGTGTACGATCCGTGGGTCAATGGCGCCGAAGCCGAGCACGAGTACGGCATCAAGCCGATCCGCAAGCCGGTGAAGGGCCGCTACGACGCAATCGTGCTCGCTGTCGCGCACAAGGAGTTCCGCGACATGGGGCTCGACACGATCCGCGGCTTCGCGCGCAAGCCCCACGTGCTGTACGACATCAAATACCTGTTCGAGGCGAACGAAGTCGACGGGCGGCTCTAGCGTTGGCGCGGCGGCGGCGCGCAAGCACGCGCGTGCGCTGCCAAACCGGATGCCCGCACCCGGCGGATCAAGCCGTCGAGCTCGCGGGCGACTTCTGTTACGTCGGCGACTGCCGCGGCCTCGCGACCGATCAATTCCTGTGCAACAGCGATCACCAGCTGCGTCTGGAGCTGTGCCAGTGCACCGCGCGCCGCTTGCAGGCAATGCACGAACTCACCTCGGCCGCCACGGGCTGCACCTTCGGCAATGCTGCTGGGGACCGACAACGCCGCGCGGCGCAGTTCCTGGACGAGCCCGACGGGCTCGTCGCTGGGCAGTTGCCGCGTCGCCGCGTACACTTTGGCGGCCAGTGCAATGGAGTGGCGCCACGCGGCCAGGTCTTCGTGTCGGGTCGTCATGGTGATCGTCGTGCGGAATCGGGACCCCTAGGGTGCCGTTGAAGCGCGCGCCACGCGACGCGTTCAAACTGCGAGTTCGTACAGAAAGTCCCTCATGAAATTTCTCGTGACCGGCGCGGCCGGATTCATCGGCTTCCACACTGCTCAACTCCTGCTGGAGCGCGGCGACGAGGTCGTCGGGCTCGACAACCTCAACGACTACTACGATGTGTCGCTGAAAGAAGCGCGGCTGGCGCAGCTGCGGTCGCGCTCGAACTTCCGTTTCGTGAAGCTCGAGCTGGCCGATCGCACGGCGATGGCCGAGCTGTTCGCGCGCGAGAAGTTCCAGCGCGTCATTCACCTCGCGGCGCAGGCCGGCGTGCGCTACTCGCTGCAGAACCCGCTCGCGTACGTCGACAGCAACGTCGTGGGCTTCGCCAACGTGCTCGAGGGCAGCCGCCACAATTCCGTCGAGCATCTCGTCTACGCATCGACCAGCTCGGTTTACGGTGCGAACACGAAGATGCCGTTCTCGGTGCATCAGAACGTCGACCATCCGCTGTCGTTTTACGCCGCGACCAAGAAAGCGAACGAGCTGATGGCGCACACGTATGCGTACCTGTACTCCCTGCCGGTGACCGGGCTGCGTTTTTTCACCGTGTACGGGCCGTGGGGACGCCCCGACATGGCGTTGTTCCTGTTCACGAAGAACATCCTCGCGGGCAAGCCGATCGATGTCTTCAACTACGGCAATCATCGTCGCGACTTCACGTACATCGACGACATCGCGCAGGGCGTGGTCCGCTGCGCCGATCGCGTCGCGACCGCGAATCCAGGCTGGAACGGCGACGAGCCCGATCCGGGCACGAGCAAGGCGCCGTATCGGCTCTACAACATCGGCAACAACCAGCCGGTCGAGCTGATGCGCTACATCGAATGCATCGAGCGTTGCCTCGGCCGCAAGGCGCAGAAGAACCTGCTGCCGCTGCAGCCGGGCGACGTGCCGGACACGTTCGCCGACATCGACGATCTCGTCCGCGACGTGGGCTATCGGCCGGCGACGCCGGTCGAGGTCGGCGTCGAGCGCTTCGTAAAGTGGTACGTCGATTACTACAAGGCGGGATGAACGATGCAGCTCCCGCAATGGCAGGAGCTGACTGCCCACGCGGGGCAGATGCGTCAGCGGCATCTGCGCGATCTGTTCGCTGCCGATGCGCAGCGCTCCGAGAAGCTGTCGCGCACCGAGCTGAACCTGCTGTTCGATTTCTCGCGCCAGCTGCTCGATGCAGAGACGATCCGGCTGCTGATCGCGCTCGCCGAGGCGCGCGGCCTCAGACAGCGTATCGACGCGATGTTCGCGGGCGAGAAGATCAACACCACCGAGAACCGCGCTGTCCTGCACGTCGCGCTGCGTAATCGCACGGACCGGCCGATCCTGGTCGACGGGCACGACGTGATGCCGGAGGTGCGCGCGAGCCTGGCGAAGATGCGCAACTTCGTCGATGGCGTGCACGGCGGGCGCGTCCACGGCGCCACCGGCAAGACGTTCACGGACGTCGTGAACATCGGCATCGGCGGCTCGGACCTCTGCATCGCGATGGCGACCGAGGCGCTGGCGCGCTTGCGGAATCGCAACATCCGCCTGCACTGTGTTTCGAACATCGACGGCGTGCAGCTCGGCGACGTGCTCGAGAGAGCAGATCCGGCACGCACGCTGTTCGTCGTGTGCTCGAAAACCTTTACGACGCTGGAGACGCTCACCAACGCGAAGCTCGCGCGCCAGTGGATCGTCGACCGGCTGGGCGAGGGCGCACCGGCGCGCCACTTCGCCGCAGTCTCGACCAACGCCAAGGCGATGGACGCGTTCCTGATCCCGCCGCAGAACCGCTTCACGATGTGGGACTGGGTCGGCGGCCGCTACTCGGTGTGGTCGGCGGTCGGCTTGTCGGTCGCGCTGGCGCTCGGCATGGACCAGTTCGAGCTGATGCTCGAAGGCGGTCACGAGATGGACCAGCACTTCGCGAGCGCACCGTTCGACCAGAACCTGCCGGCGCTGATGGGGCTGATCGGCGTGTGGAATCGCAACTTCCTCGGCATGGACTCGCTCGCGGTGCTGCCCTACGACCAGCGGCTGCAGCGCTTTCCCGCGTACCTGCAGCAGCTCGCGATGGAATCGAACGGCAAGCGCACCACGCTCGAGGGCACGCCGGTCGGCGCCGGCACAGGCGCGGTGATCTGGGGCGAGCCGGGCTCGAACGCGCAGCACTCGTTCTTCCAGCTGCTGCACCAGGGCACAGCGAACGTCGCACTCGACTTTCTCGCGCCAGTGAACGCTTCCAGTCCTTATCAGCAGCAGCAGAACCTCGCGCTCGCCAACTGCTTTGCGCAGGCGCAGGCGTTCGCGTTCGGTCAGACGGAGCAACAGGTGCGCGCTGACCTGGCGAGCAAGGGCCTGCCCGAGAGCGAGATCGCGCGGCTCACCCCGCACAAGGTCCACCCCGGCAACCGGCCCAGCTCGATCGTGTTGTTCCCGCGGCTTGGGCCGAAGACGCTCGGCCGGCTGATCGCCCTGTACGAGCACTGCGTGTTCACGCAGAGCGTGATCTGGGGGGTCAACGCGTTCGATCAGTGGGGAGTGGAACTCGGCAAGAAGCTCGCGGAGTCGCTCGCGCCCGTGCTCGAAGACCCGCAGAAGAACACCGAGCCGGCCTTGCGCGGCCTGCTCGCGCAGGTTGCGAAGTGGCGTAGCTGAACGGGCGTCGTCGCCGGCCGACCGGGGGCCATTTTTCGCCCCTCCGGACCATCCTTGCGTGTAAACTTCCGGCCCCGTCGCAGTAACTCCATAACTCAAGCGATTCTGATGGTTAGACCGAGTTTCTCCAGCCCCGCGGTTTTCTGGCTGGCTGCTACCGTTGTGTGCATCCTCTTTGGCGGTCCGCTGCTCCAGCCGGCTCTGGCGCAGACGCCGACACCCGAGCAGATCCAGATCTTCCAGAATCTGCCGCCCGACCAGCAGCAGGCCATTCTCGAGACTCTCGAGAAGGACGGTGCGAGTGGCACGACGAAAGCGCCTCGCGCAGATCGACGCGTTACCTTTCCCGACACCGTGCGGCCGCGGCAGGGCAGGGAGGAGGGCGCGGAGGAGGGGCGCGACACCGACCGGCTAAGCGGCGAGCCGCGGCTCAAGCGTGACGACACGATCCTCCTGTCGCTGGAGATCAGACAGTTCGAACGGCCGCCGCCGGAAGTCGAAGAGCGGCAGCGGCGCGACGAGAAACAGAACAGAGTCGTCGTGCCGAACCAGCCCGCGATTCCGGGCCGCTCGCCTGCCGCGCAGTCAGGCATGCCGCCGGGTGCCGCGCAAGGCGAGCAGAGCCGCCTGCAACGAACAGCCGACGAGCTCGATCGCCTGGAGGATTTCCGCGATCGCGTGCTGCGCCGGAACCCCTACAAGCTCGACAAGTGGGGCATCCTCAACGTCCCCGAGCTGGGACCGATTCCGCTCGGCGGGCTCACGGCCGATGAGGCAAGCGAGCGGCTCTCTGCAGAGCTGCGACTGCAGGACTTCATTGTGCGTGTTACGCGCCTGCCGTTGCGGGCGATCGGCACGGACTCCCTCAAGCCGTTCGGCTACGATCTGTTCGACGGCACGCCCTCGACGTTCGCGCCCGCCACCGACGTGCCCGTTCCCGCCGAATATGTCGTCGGGCCCGGCGACACGCTCGAAGTCCAGCTGATCGGCAATACCAAGGGACGCTACGCGCTCGTGGTGGGCCGCGACGGCCGTATCAATTTTCCGGACCTCGGTCCGATCGCCGTGAGCGGCCGGCGCTTCGAACAGGTTCGCGAGGAACTCGAGGCGCGCGTGCGCGAGCAGATGATCGGCACGCAGGCGAGCGTCGGCATAGGCGAGCTGCGTTCGATAAGGGTGTTCGTGCTGGGCGATGCACAGACCCCCGGTTCCTATACCGTGAGCGGGTTGTCGACGATCACGAACGCGCTGTTCGTGAGCGGGGGCGTGAAGCAGGTCGGTTCACTGCGCAACATTCAGCTGAAGCGCGCCGGTCGGACGGTCACGACGCTCGACCTCTACGACCTGCTGCTGAAGGGCGACACGCGCGCCGACGCCCGGCTGCTGCCGGGCGATGTGATCTTCGTGCCGCCGATCGGCGCGACGGTCGGCGTGAGCGGCGAAGTGCGCCGGCCCGCCATCTACGAGCTGAAGAATGAAACGACGGCCGGGCAGCTGCTGGAGGTTGCCGGCGGACTCATGCCGGATGCCGATCCTTCCAACGCGACCGTGGATCGCGTGGGGGACAACCGCGCGCGCATCACCGTCGATGTGAATCTGGCGAACGCTGCCGGCTTGGGAGAGAAGCTGCGCACCGGCGATACGCTGCGAGTGCCGGCGATACGCCCGATCCTCGAAGACTCTATCGTCGTCAGCGGCCACGTTTACCGACCCGGCGAGTATCAATTCAAGCCGGGCATGCGCATTGCCGACGTCATCACGACTCTCGATGACCTCAGGCCGAACGCAGATCAGCGCTACGTGCTGGTCCGGCGCGAGCTGCCGCCTGACCGCCGGCTGCGCGTGTTCTCTTTCAATCTCGAGCGCGCACTGAGCGACCGAGCATCGGCGCAGAATTTCGAGCTGGCGCCGCGCGACCAGATCTACGTGTTCGACCTGGAGTCCGGCCGCGATCGCATCATCGAGCCGCTGATGCGCGACTTGCGCATGCAATCCCGCATCGACCGGCCGACGCCGGAGGTCAGCGTCGCGGGCAAGATCAAGATCCCGGGCAAGTATCCGCTCGAGCCAGGCATGCGCCTGAGCGATCTGCTGCGCGCCGGCGGCAGCCTCGATGAGGCAGCGTACGGCGCACAAGCGGAGTTGACGCGCTACGAGGTCGTCGACGGCGAATCGCGGACTGCGGAGCTGATTCAGATCGATCTCGCCCGGGTGCTGGCCGGTGATCCCGCCGCGGATATCCCGCTGAAGGCGTTCGACTACCTGGTGATCAAGGAAGTGCCGCTGTGGGCCGAGCAGGAAGAGGTGGAGATCCGCGGCGAGGTGCGCTTCCCCGGCCGTTATCCCATTCATCGCGGCGAGACCTTGCGCTCGGTGATGGAACGAGCGGGCGGGCTCACCGACCTCGCCTTCGTCGAAGGCGCCGTGTTCACGCGCGAGGAGCTCAAGGAGCGCGAGAAGAAGCAGCTGGACACGCTCGCTAGGCGCATGGAGTCGGATGTCGCACAGTTCTCGCTGATGACCGCGCAGGAGACCGGCAAGGACGCGAGCTCCGCGCTGACGATCGGTCAATCGTTGCTCGCGAACATTCGCAATGCCACGCCGGTCGGGCGTCTGGTCATCGATCTGAAGCGCTCGATGGCCGCAAACGCGGGCTCGGAGCAGGACGTCGTGCTGAAGAACGGCGATCGCCTCATAGTGCCGCGAACCACGCAGGAAGTGACCGTCGTGGGCGAGGTACAGAGCGCGACATCGCACCTGTATCGCACGAATCTGTCGCGGGACGACTATGTCGCGATGAGCGGTGGGCTGACGCCGCGCGCCGACAACGATCGCATCTATGTCGTACGCGCCGACGGCAGCGTGCTGACCCGTTCCGGCAGCGCCTGGTTCGGCGGCGGCGGCGTAGACATCAAGCCCGGGGATACGATCGTTGCGCCGCTCGACACCGAGCGCATGCGACCGCTGCCGTTCTGGACTGCGGTCACTACGATCATCTACAACCTGGCCATCGCGGCCGCTGCAGTGAACTCCTTCTGATGGTCAGCGAACCGCAAGCGGGCGTGACAGACAGCGTCGGCGGGATTTCCCTGATCGACATGGTGCGGATGCTGCGCAGGCATCTGGTCGGCGGCACGATCGTCTTCGTGCTATGCGTCGGAGCGTGCCTGGCCTATGCGCTGCTGGCGACGCCGCTGTTCCGTGCCGAGATCGTCGTGCGCGAAGCCGAGCGCTCGGGGCTCGGCGCGGCGTCATCGATCAGCGGTCAGCTCGGCGGGCTCGCGAGCCTCGCCGGCCTGAATCTCGGCGCGCTCGGCGACAATCGTGATGCGATGCCGACGCTCCGCTCGCGCATGCTGGTCCAGGAATTCCTCAAGCGTCGGCAGCTGGAGGCGCAGGTCCTGCGAGGCTCCGGCAAGAAGGTGTCGTTGTGGCGCGCCGTGCGGACGTTCCAGAAGAGCATCGCCACGATCACCGAGGACAAGCGCAGGGGTACGACGACGCTGGCGATCACCTGGCGCGACGCGGACGAGGCCGCCGACTGGGCCAACGGCCTGGTGGACCTCGCGAACGAGCTGCTGCGCACCCGCGACAAGGCGACCGCGGAGCGCAGCCTCGTATTCCTGAACAAGCAGCTGGCGCAGACGGACCTGGTCGAAGTGCGGCGTGCCATCTACGGTCTGATCGAGAGCGAGATGAAGACCCTGATGCTCACGGACGCGCATCATGACTACGCGCTGGTCGTGATCGATCCGGCGGTCGCGCCGGAGCAGCGCTACTCGCCGCGGCGGACGCTGATTGTGATGATCGGCGCCGTGCTCGGCGTGGTCTGCGCGGTCGGCTATGCAATTGGCGTGACTGCGTGGCAGCGCTTGCGCGCTGCTGCGCTCTCCTGAAGTCAGAGGGACCATGACGCTCCCGATTCGCAGCGAATACCTGCCGTTCGGCCGTCCGAACTTTTCCGAGGACGAGATCGCGGCGGTCGTGCGCGTCATGCGCAGCGGCTGGATCGGACAGGGCAACGAAACGCAGGCGTTCGAGCAGGAGCTCGCCGCGTACACGGGTGCGACGGACGTGATCACCGTCAACTCGTGCACCTCGGCGCTGTTCCTGGCGCTGCTCGTGGCCGGAACGCAGCCGGGCGACGAAGTCATCGTGCCGAGCTTCACCTGGTGCAGCACCGCCAACGCGGCGCTGTACGCCGGCGCGACGCCGGTCCTGTGCGACGTCGATCCGGCGACGCTGAACGTCACCCCGGACACCGTCGCGCCGCTGGTCACGGCGAAGACGCGCGCCGTGATCGTAGTCCACATGGCGGGCCTGACGGTCGACGTCGGTGCGCTGCGTCGAGCCTTGCCGGCACACGTCGCGATCATCGAGGACGCGGCACATGCGCTCGGTTCGCGCCTTGCCGACGGCACGCGTGTCGGAGCCACCGGCAATCTCACCTGCTTCAGCTTCTACGCCAACAAGAACGTCGCCACCGCAGAGGGCGGCGCGATCGCCGTGACCGATCCGGCGCAGGCCGAGCGCCTGCGCTCGCTGCGGCTGCATGCGTTGCCCGCGGATGCCTGGAAGCGCTTCACCAATCCGAACGTGGTGATCAGCGCCGAGATCGAGGAGCTGGGCTACAAGATGAACTACACAGACCTGCAGTCGGCCATCGGCCGGGTGCAGCTCGCGCGCCAGCCTGCGCTGCAGCAGGTGCGGCTGGAGGTCGCCATGACCTACGCCGGGCGGCTGGAAGGACACGCGCCGTTGTCGCTGCAACCAGGGATCCTTGCGCCGGGCCATGCGCGGCACCTGTTCGTGATCCTGCTCGATGAGCGGCATCTGGCTGCGCGCGGCCTGACGCGCGACGCAGTGCTGCGCGCGTTGCGAGCGCGCAATGTGGGCGCCACGATCCACTATCACCCGCTGCATCGGATGCGGCTCTACGCTAGACCCGGCGCGAGCCCGCTCCCTGTGACGGACGCAGTCGCGCGGCGTGTGCTGACCCTGCCGATCAGCGCGTCGATGTCTGTCGCGGACGCAAACTATGTGGCGGAGAACCTGCAGGACATACTGAATTGAGCGAGATGCCGAGCTTGCCCAGCACGGATCGAAGTGTCGCGCCGTGAAGATCGGATTCCTTGGCAACACCAACAACTATCCGCTCGCGCTTGCCGTCGCGCTGCGCGCGCTGGGCCACGAGATCGTGTTCGTGGTCGACCGCGCGCAGCCGCTGCATCGTCCTGAATCGGTCGATCCGGCGCTGCGCGGCGCCTACGGCAGCTGGTTATACGACGTCGCGCCGCTGCGCGTTCGCGACGCGATCATGCCGACTGCCGCTCACCGACGCGTGATTTCGCTGCTGCGGGACGTCGATGCTCTGGTGCTGAACGGCGCCGGCCCCAGCTACTGGCCGGCGCTGCGCAAACCCGCGATCGTCATCCTGAGCGGATCGGATCTCGATCTGTATGGCGACGCGCGCGCCTTGCGCTCGGTCGTCAGGAACTCGGCGCGCGTCACGGTCGCAGCGCTGCGGGGCGCGTTGCAGTATCCATTCGTGGCGCGGTTCGGTCGACTGCAGCGCTCGGGAATAGCCGCCGCGCTTACAGTCGATTACCCATTCCCGGGGCTGCTGCCGCATGGAGACGATTTACTGCAGCAGCTGGGGGTGACGCCGTCGCGGCGACGCTTCTACATGCTGACCGATCTCGCGACCCTGCAACCTCAGCCGCAGCCCAACAATCCGCGGACGCGCATCTTCAGCGCGACGCGCGTGAACTGGGTGCAGCCGATGCCTGCGGGCTCTTCGGTGCTCGATGCCAAGGGCACGGACGTGATGCTGCGGGGCATAGCGCGCTGGCTGGAGCGCAGCGGGCGAGCGATCGAGTTGCGCCTGGTGAGGAAGGGTCTGCACATCCCACAGACCGTCGCGTACGCGCGCTCGCTCGGGCTCGAGCCGTACATCACCTGGCTGGACGAGATGCCGCTGCGCTCGATGCACGAGGAGTTCGTGGCCGCCGATATCGTGCTCGATCATTTTGGCGCGGGCTCGATCGGCGTCGCGGCGCGCGACGCGATGGCGCTCGCGCGACCCGTCATCGCGAACGTCAAGCCGGAAATCTTCCGCACGCATGTCGGCGAAGAGATTCCGGTATTGCAGGCGGCGAGCGACGAGGAGATCGCGACGCAGCTCGAGCTGTTGGGCTCTGACGCCGCGCTGCGCGCCCGGGTCGGGCAGGCGGCACGCGGCTTCGCCGAGCGGCATTTCAGTCCCGACATCGCCGCACGCGATGTCGTCGCAACGTTTGCAGGCGCGGCGCGGAGAGCGGGATGAGGCCGCTCATCGGCATCTTCCAGATCGACAGCGCATTGGTCTCGGCAGCCGCCACCCGGGCGTGGACCGGCCTTGCTGGCATCGTCACGCTGCTGTTCATCAGCCGCTTCCTCGGGAGCGTCGAGCAGGGCTACTACTATGCGTTCTGGAGCCTGCTCGCGCTGCAGTCGTTCGTCGAGCTCGGTCTGCTGGTCGTGATCGTCTCGGTGGCGAGCCACGAATGGGCGCATCTGTCGATGAGCGGGCGCGGCCGGCTGGAAGGGCCGCCGCGACACGTCGCGCGCCTCATCGCGTTCGGCCGCTTCGTGGTCGCATGGTTCTGCCTGCTCACGCTGCTGTTCGTGCTCGTCGCCGGCGGTGCGGGCTACGTGTTCCTCGCCCGCACCGGGCACGCGGAAGTGGCCTGGCGCCTGCCGTGGCTCGTCGCGATCCTGTTCGCCGGCGGAGTATTGTTCCTGAGCTCGTTGCTCGCGCTCCTGGAAGGTTGCAACCAGGTGCAGCAGGTGCATCGCTTGCGCCTGGCGCAGGCGGTCGCGGCGAGCGGCGCATTGTGGTTCGCGCTCGCGCACGGCTGGGCGCTGTGGTCCGTGGGTGTGATGCTCGCAACGAGCTTGCTGGTCGGAACGGTCTATGTCGCAATCCGTTACCGCGAGCTGGTACGCGCGATCGCGGCCGGTTCCTCGACCTCCGACTTCTCCTGGCGCACCGATGTCTGGCCGATGCAGTGGCCGCTCGCATTGCAAGGCATTGCTGCGTACTTCATGTATTCGATGTTCGTGCCGGTGACGTTTGCATACGCCGGCGCCGCGGCCGCCGGCCGTGTCGGAATGGCGCTGCAGATCGGGACGGCGGTCGGTAGCATCGCCGTTACCTGGATGCTCGTGCGCCAGCCGCAGCTCGGCGTGCTCTACGCGCGCAGCGAGGTCGCTGGCTTCCGCGCACTGTGGCGGCGGTCGGCGGCGGCGTGCTTCGTGACCGGTATCGTAGGTTCGACGCTGGTCGTCATCGCCGCTGCCGCGGCCGAGGCCATGCGCATGCCGTTGGCGGAGCGGTTACCCAGCTCGACGGCACTTTCCCTGCTGCTGAGCTGGATCGTGACCGGCCTGATTGTGCAGTGCCTGGCGAGCTACTGGCGCGCCATGAAGACAGAGCTCATCGGCGTGTGGGGCTCCGTGCCGGGAGTGCTGACCGGTCTCGCAGTGTGGACCGGAGGCCGATACTATGCCGAGCTTGGCGCCATCCTCGGCGCGTTACTCGTATCGATCGTGGTCACCGTGCCACTCGCATTGTTCTTCTGGCGTATCGCGAAGGCCTCGCTGCAGTTGCGGGCCGCCGAGGGTGGCGTCGCATGAGTGCACGGCTGCCCCAGCCCGTCGTGCTGGTGACCGGAGGCTGCGGCTTCATCGGCGCCAACTACGTGCTCGATTGGCTGCGCAACGAGCACGGCAGCGTCGTCAACCTCGACAAGCTGACGTACGCGGGCAACCTCGCCAATCTCGCCGCCGTGGCGGACGACCCGCGTTACACCTTCGTCCACGGCGACATCTGCGATACCGCCTGTGTCGCCGGCATTCTCGATCAGCATCGGCCGACGGCGATCGTGCACTTCGCCGCCGAGACTCACGTCGACCGCTCGATCGTCGACCCGTCGAGCTTTCTGACTACCAACGTGCTGGGCACGATGTGCATGCTGCGCATGGCGCAGCAGTACTGGCAGCGCCTGCCGGACGAGGAGCGACAGGCGTTCCGCTTCCTGCACGTTTCGACCGATGAGGTCTACGGCTCTTTGGAGCTCGACGCATCCGCGTTCACCGAGACGACGCGTTATGCGCCGAGCAGCCCGTATGCCGCTTCCAAGGCGGCATCCGATCATCTCGTACGCGCGTGGCATCACACGTACGGGCTGCCGACGCTGATCACGAATTGCTCGAACAACTACGGGCCGTTCCAGTTCCCCGAAAAGCTCATCCCGTTGCTGATCTCGAACGCGCTGAGCGGCAAGCCGCTGCCGATCTACGGCGACGGCGGCAACGTGCGCGACTGGCTGTACGTCGAGGATCACTGCCGAGCAATCCGCCGCGTGCTCGCCGCGGGCGCGGTCGGCGCGACGTACAACATCGGCGGCAGCAGCGAGCGCACCAATCTGCAGGTCGTCGAGAGCCTGTGCGCCGCGCTGACGGAACTCCGGCCGCCGGCTGGCGGGCGCAGCTACGCCAGCCTCATCAGCTTCGTCGCCGACCGGCCCGGCCATGACCTGCGTTACGCGACCGATACGCGTTTCATCGAGTCGGCGCTCGGTTGGCGGCCGCGCGAGTCGTTCGAGACCGGGCTGCGCAAGACAGTCGCCTGGTACGTCGCCAACGAAGCGTGGCTCGAGAATGTGCGCTCCGGCGCGTATCTCGAATGGATGCAGCGCAATTACGACGGGCGGGCGGGGGCACGATGAAAGGCATCATCCTCGCGGGCGGCGCGGGCACGCGGCTGTATCCGGTCACGCATGCGATCTGCAAGCAGCTGCTGCCGGTCTACGACAAGCCGATGATCTACTATCCGCTGTCGGTGCTGATGCTGGCCGGGATCCGCGACATTCTCATCATCTCGACGGCGGAGGACACGCCGCGCTTCCAGCGCATTTTCGCCGACGGGTCGGACTGGGGACTGAAGATGAGTTATGCCGTGCAGGACCAGCCGCGCGGGTTGGCAGATGCCTTCCTCGTCGGCGAGAGCTTCATCGGCGGTGAGCCGGTGGCGATGGTCCTCGGCGACAACCTGTTCTACGGCCAGGGCTTCACCGCAACCTTGCGGCAGGCGGCTGCCACGCACAGCGGCGCCGTCGTGTTCGCGTATGCCGTCAACGATCCGCGGGCCTACGGGGTCATCGAGTTCGACGCCACCGGCAAGGCGCTGTCGATCGAAGAGAAACCGGCGCAGCCGAAATCGAAGTACGCGGTCACGGGCCTGTACTTCTACGGCCCCGACGTCGTCGCTCAGGCTCGGCAGTTGCGCCCCTCGGCGCGCGGCGAACTGGAGATCACCGATCTCAACCAGAGCTACCTGCGCGGCGGCACTCTGCGCGTCGAAGTGCTGGGGCGCGGCTATGCGTGGCTGGACACCGGCACGTACGACTCTCTGCTCGATGCCGCGCATTTCGTGCAGACGATCGAGCAGCGGCAAGGTTTCAAGATCGCGTGTATCGAGGAGATCGCCTTCTACAACGGCTGGATCGACCGCGCGCAGCTCCTGGCGCTCGGCCGGCGCATGGGGAAGTCCGGCTACGGAGCGTATCTGCAGGCCATCGCCGCCGCGCCGGGCCGCGCCTGAGCAAGCCATGCGCGCCAAGCTAGCAGCAACGGGCGATGAAGGCGTGCGTGTGCAAGCGGCGCTTGCCCGGCTGCCTCTGTACTCTGTCGCATACGTCGCGCTGGCGCTCACCATCATCGCCTTCGCGCTGTCGGTCGACCGCTCGGACCTGCTGGACCAGGCCGAGTACGTCGACTATTTCATCATCGGTCCGACGCTCGACTGGCTGGAGATCTTTCAGCTCGACTCCGAGTCGCTGCTGCAGGGTCTGGTCGGCATCTTCGCGGACGAGTTCCTGTGGCGTATCTGGACCACGGTGGTCGGCGCGCTGATGGCGCCGACGACTGCGGTGCTCGCGACGATTCTGACGCTGAACGTGCTGGTGGCGCTCGCGTTCGCGCGCCTGCGCCAGCCGGTGTACGCGCTGCTCCTGTGGGCGTTTCTGCCGGTCGGGCTCGCGGTCACCGGTCTGGTGCAGATCCGACAGGGATTCGCGCTCTCGATCTTCTTCTGGATCGCCTTGCGCTGGCGCCGACCGCTGCTCGGGCTGGTGATAGCCGCCGCCGTGCACACCACTATCGTGGTGCCGCTCGGCTGCTACGCCGCAGTACGCGTGCTGCGGCTCAAACGGATTCACGGTGGCATCGTCTGCGCCGCGCTCGCCACGCTGGTGGCGCTGGCGGCCGGCGCGCTGTTCGAGGTATTCGGCGGGCGGCGCCTGCTGGTCTATGCGCCCGATGAAGGCGCCACTTCGATTTTCTTCGTGCTGGGCTCCGCAGTCATGCTGCTGCCGTCGATCTGGTGGTTGCTGGAGAAGCCGCAGGCGGACGTGGACCCGCGGCAGCGCGAGGCGATCGATTCCTGCGCGCTCGCTCACATCGGCACGACCGTGTTCGTGATCGTCTGCTTCTTCGTGTTTCCGCTCGGCACGTCGCGCATTGCCTACTTCACGCAGCTACTGCTGATCCCGGTGTTGTGCTCGTTGCGGCTCTCGGGGCCGTCGTTCACGTTCGCCATCGCGCCGGCGAGCCTGGCGCTCGGCTACTGGATCGTCAAAGCGGTCACCACGGGCGAATTCGCGCACGCGCTTTCGTTGTGAGACTGGCACTGCTGTCAAGGGCGCTGACGACCGGCGGGGCGCAGGTGCAGATCTGCGCTCTGGCGCGCGGGCTGGCACAGCGCGGCCACGACGTGGGCGTCGTGACGTTCTACGGCGGCGGCGTTCTCGAGCGCGGTCTGCCGGCCGAACGTTTGACCGTGCACTCGCTCGACAAGGCCGGCCGCTGGGACATTGTCGGGCCCGTTCGCAGCCTGTGCCGGCTGATCCGCAACAATCGGTGGGAGGCGCTGTATTCCTTCCTGCCCATGGAGAACCTGCTCGGTCTGTGCGCCGCGCGGCGCACGGGCGTGCCGATCGTGTGGGGTCTGCGAGGCGCGGCAGTCAAGCGCGATCAGTTCGGGCTGGCGTCCAGCCTGCTGTACGGCTTGCAGTTCGGCCTGATGTCGCGACCGCAGGCAGTGATCTCCAACTCGCTGTCGGCGCTGCGCGACCTGGGCATCGTCCCGGACCGGCGCGTGCACAGCGTACCCAACGGCATCGATACGGCGCGCTACGATTTTCGACCCGAGGTGCGCGCTGCATTCCGCGCGGAGCACGGATTCCATGCTTCGACGCCGCTCATCGGCATCGTGGCGCGCCTCGATCCAATGAAGGATCATACGACCTTCCTGCGCGCTGCACGGCAGATCGCCGACCACGTCGAGGCGGCCCGCTTCGTCGTCGCTGGCGACGGGCCCGCCGACTATCGGCGTCAGCTCGAGGAGCAGGCGCGGGAGCTCGGAATCGAATCGCGGGTGCTATGGCTCGGAGAGGTCAGCGATCCGTCACTGATCTACAGCGCGCTCGACGTGCTCGTGTCGGCTTCCGCGTTCGGCGAAGGCTTCTCCAACGTCGTCGCCGAGGCGATGTCGTCGGGGCTCGCGGTCGTGACGACCGACGTGGGTGACAGCGCACGCATCGTTGGCGAGCTGGGATCGGTCGTGCAGCCACAGGACCCGCAGGCGCTCGCCGCCGCCGCGATCGACGTGCTGCGCGGCGACCACGGCGCGCTGCGCGGGCCGCGCCGGGCGCGCATCATCGGTGAGTTCGGCGTCGAGGCGATGGTTATCAGGACGGAGTCGATCTTGAGCAGTGTAATTGCAGATTGGGAGGGCCCGCGGGACCGCGCGGGCCGCGCGCAGGGGGTACGTTAGATGTGCGGCATCTCTGGATTTGCGCTCGCGCCGCCCGGCATCGCGGCGCCCGAGGGCGTGCTGCAGCAGATGACGCACTCGCTGATCCATCGCGGGCCTGACGACTCCGGCACCTGGCTGCATCCCGCCCTGGGCATCGGGCTCGGCCATCGGCGGCTCGCGATCGTCGACCTGTCGCAGTCGGGGCATCAGCCGATGCGCTCGGCAAGCGGTCGGTTCGTCATCGTGTTCAACGGCGAGATCTACAACTTTCAGACGCTGCGCGCTGAGTTGGAGCGAAGCGGTGCGCGCTTCACCGGGCACAGCGATACCGAGGTGATGCTCGCGGGTTTCGAGCAGTGGGGCGTCGAGGGCGCGTTGCAGCGGCTCGGCGGCATGTTCGCCTTTGCGCTGTGGGACGAGCAGGAGCGGTGCCTCTATCTGGCGCGCGACCGTCTCGGCAAGAAGCCGCTCTACTACGGATTCGTCCGCGGCAACCTGCTGTTCGGGTCGGAGCTGCGCGCTTTGCGCTGCTTCCCCGGGTTCGATGCGACAGTAGATCGCGAGGCACTCACGCTGTTCCTGCGACACAACTACGTCCCGGCGCCGCGCTCGATCTATCGCGGCATCTGCAAGCTCGAGCCGGGCAGCTTCGTGCGGGTCCGGGTTCAGGGCGGCGGACCGGTCGCCGAGAATCCGGTGGCGTACTGGCTGGCGCAGCGGGTGTACGAGCGGGCAGCGCACGCTGAGCCGGCGAGCGACTCTGCCGCAGTCGAAGGGTTGCGCAGTCTGCTGCTCGACGCGGTCCGCATGCGCATGATCGCAGACGTGCCGCTCGGCGCGTTCCTGTCCGGCGGCGTCGACTCCTCACTCGTGGTCGCGCTGATGCAGGCGCAGAGCTCGCGGCCGATCAAGACCTTCACGATCGGGTTCCGCGAGCCTGAATTCGACGAAGCGCCCTACGCACGCGCAGTCGCGCAACATCTCGGCACCGATCACACAGAGGTGTACCTGACCGCTGCGGATGCGCTTGCGGTGATCCCGCGCCTGCCGACCATGTTCGACGAGCCGTTCGCGGACTCCTCGCAGATTCCGACCTTCCTGGTATCGCAGGTGGCTCGGCGCAGCGTCACTGTCGCGCTATCCGGCGACGGCGGCGACGAGCTGTTCTGCGGCTACGAGCGTTATTTCCGCTGGCGGCGCCTATGGCGCACGATGCGTCTGCTCCCGCATGGCGTGCGCCGCGCGCTCGCGCGATCGATCGAGTCGTTGCCTCTGGAACGTCGCGATGAGGCGCAGGCCCCTGCGTCCCACGGACGCTGGGCCGCATCGAGCGACAAGCTCGCGAAGCTGGCGCAAGCCTTGCGTCAGAACGATCCGGGAGCGGTCTACCTGCGCTTCGTATCGCATTGGACCGATCCGGCCGCGATCGTCGTCGGCGGCAACGAGCCGGACACGGTGCTGAATCGCGGCGGCGGGCCGCACGACCCCGACAGCTACATGGCGCGCATGATGCTGCTCGACATCATGACCTACCTCCCGGATGACATCCTGGTGAAGGTCGATCGCGCCTCGATGGCGGTATCGCTGGAGTGCCGCGCACCGCTCCTCGACCATCGCGTGGTCGAGTACGCAGCAGCGCTGCCGCTCACACAGAAGCTGCGCGACGGTCGCAGCAAGTGGATCCTCAGAAGGATCCTCTCCGGATACGTGCCCGATGCGTTGATCGACCGGCCGAAGCGCGGCTTCGGCGTGCCGATCGACACGTGGCTGTGCGGCCCGCTGCGCGACTGGGCAGAGGACCTGCTCGACGAGCAGCGCCTGCGACGCGAGGGCTATTTCGCGCCGGCGCCGGTGCGGCGCCTGTGGCTGGAGCATCTCGCGGGTCGCCAGCGTGCACACTATTTATTGTGGGACATCCTGATGTTCCAGGCGTGGAACGCGCGGCACGAGGCCGTTGCGGTTCGCAATGCCGCGTGAAGGAGCGTTGTGGTCAATTGGTTGCATAGCCTGTTCTACGATCCCGCACGCGGCTGGGATCCGATCTCCGTGCAGTACGCGCAGGAATACGGGCGCATCGCTGCGGTCGATCCGCAGATAGTCAGCAGGTTCGTGGACACAGTCGGCGAGTTGCGGGGCAAGCGCGTCGCCGACGTCGGCTCGGGCCCGGGGCACTATTCGCTCGAGTTCGCGCGCCGCGGCGCCGAGGTGACTTGCGTTGACATCAGTCGCAACTACCTGGCGATGATCGAAGCGCGCATGAGCCACGAAGGTCTCAGCGCGCACTACGCGCTCGGCTACATGGACAGCATCAACCGGATCACCAGCGGTAACTTCGACGCGCTGTTCAGCAACGTCGCGTGGAATTACTGCATGAACGACTGGTCGTTCGCGCGCAACCTGCTACAGGCCATGCGGCCTGGCGGGGTCATCATGATTCGCGAGACGAACGAAGCCTACGTGCCGCGCACGGGCGGGTACAGCAGGGCGGTCTACTGGCTCAACGATACGATTGGCTGCAAGATCGGCCACCCGCGGCCGCCGCACGGCCGCATCGCAGAGGCTTTCCGTCGCGCGGGGCCCTGCGAGGTGAGCGTGGACTACTCCGAACCGACGGTCGATATAGTCACGGTGCGCAGCGCGAGTCGCTGAACGATGGCCGCGCGCTACGTGATCCGCTTCGACGACATCTGCCCGACCATGAACTGGCCGGTGTGGATGCAGGTCGAGGACATCCTGCGCCGCGCCGGCGTACGGCCGATCGTCGCAGTCGTGCCGGACAATCTCGACCCGAAGTTGCGCGTCGCGCCGGTGCGCCCGGACTTCTGGGATCGCGTTCGAGACTGGCAGGCTGCCGGCTGGACCATCGGCTGGCACGGCTACCAGCATCTGTACAGCAGCCCGTCGGGAGGCGTGCTCGGCATTCACGCCGGCAGCGAATTCGCCGGCCACGACGCCGCCGTACAGGGAGAGAAGCTGCGGCGCGCGTGGCAGATCTTTGAGCGGCAGGCGGTCGTACCGCAGGTCTGGGTGGCACCCGGCCATTCGTTCGACATGACCACTGTGAGCCTGCTGCACGAGTTCGGTGTGCGTGTCGTCAGCGACGGTTTCTATTGGCGCGCCGTCGAGCACGGCGGATCGCGCTGGCTCCCGCAGCAGCTCTGGCGCTTTCGGCGCCTGCCGGCCGGATTGTGGACCGTGTGCCTGCACGTGAACTCGTGGCAAGCCAGGGATGTCGAGAGCTTTGGTCGAATGGTCGCGCAGTACGCAGGGTCGATCGTCGCCGTGGATCAGTTGCTTGGCGAGCCTGCGCCGCCCCGCGGCGTAGTCGACGCGGCATTCAGCCGGCTGTATCGCAGCGCCGTCGTCGCACGGCAGGGCCGCGCGGCCAGCGCCGGCGAATGAAGGTCCTGCACGTCATCACTTCGCTGAGCGTCGGTGGCGCCGAAACCATGTTGCGCAATGTCGCGCTGGGACTCGATCGGCAGCGCTATCAATCGCAAGTGTTGTCGCTTACGGGAAAAGACCCCATCGGTCTGGAGCTCGAGCGCGCCGGCGTTGCGGTGACGGCGCTGCACGGACGCGCCGGGTTGCTGCTGCCGGGGCAGTTTGCGTCAGCACGCCACGCGCTCGAGGCCTGGCAACCCGATGTCATCCACGCGTGGATGTACCACGCCAACGTCATGGCGCAATGGCTCGCCGCTCGGCAGCGCGGGCGGCACCGGCCCGTGCTGATCACTTCGGTGCGCGGTGCGCTGAACTCGCCACGGTCGCAGAAGCGGATGCTGCGGCTGGTGCGCCGGGTCGATGCGCTGCTGTCGGCGCGCGCTGCCGCGATCATCTTCAATTCGCACGTCGCTGCCCGTCAGCACGTCGAGCTCGGCTACGCGCAGAAAGGCGTCGTCGTCGTTCCGAACGGCTTCGACATCGAGCGGTTCCGGCCGCGGCCGGAGCTGCGTGCGCGCTTGCGCAGCGAGATGCAGCTCGGGGCACGTGTCGCGGTCGGCGTCGTTGCCCGCTTCGATCCGCTCAAAGGCCACGAATTGTTCCTGCGTGCGGTCGCCGAGGTTACGCGGCGCCGCGATGACTGCGCATACGTGCTGGTCGGTCGCGGCTGCGACGCGAGCAACGAAACCCTGCGGCACTGGATCGTGCAGCTCGGCTTGAAGGATCGCGTCGTGTTGCTCGGCGAGCGCTCCGACGTGTCGGAGCTCGTCAGCGCACTCGACTTCGTCGTCTGTCCCTCGCTCAGCGAGAGCTTTCCGAACGCGGTCGGCGAGGCGATGGCCTGCGGGCGGCCCTGCATCGTCACGGACGTCGGCGACTGCGCCTACTTGGTCGGCGATACCGGCTGGGTCGTGCCGCCGCAGGACGACGCAGCATTGGCCGGTGCGATCGAGCGAGTTGCGGCACTGAGCGAGCAGCAGCGCCAGGTCATGGGGGCTCGCGCTCGCTCGCGGATCGAAGCGCAGTTTGCGCTCGACCGGATCCTCGCGCAGTACGCAGCGATCTACGAGCGGGCGCTGGCGGTGGCCTGAGCAGGATCCGCAGG
Source organism: Steroidobacteraceae bacterium (assembly GCA_035275585.1). Classification (GTDB taxonomy): domain Bacteria; phylum Pseudomonadota; class Gammaproteobacteria; order Steroidobacterales; family Steroidobacteraceae; genus Steroidobacter. Next base: position 34,479 of record DATEML010000324.1, read on the forward strand.
CGCGGCGAAGACGTACTCGTTGCAGCCGCGACCACCGCCACAGGTCTTCAGTCGCTGCAACTCGAAGCCGCGCACGCGATAGAAATCGAAGATCTCCTCCGGCTTGGCGACTTCGAACGGATAACCACCGACCCAGTCCACGACGTCGTACCACGGCGACATGCCGCGCTCCACGCCGTAGTTGCGCCAGCTGCGCAATGGGTGGCCGCTGAACAGGTCGCGCACGAGCATCGGACCGCGCAGACGGACGAAGCATGGCACCAGCACGAGGAACCGCAAGTACGACGGCAGCTTGTTGTACAGCCGCTTGATGCTGGTCCAGTAGCGCGAATAGCGCCCCTGGTCGTTGTAGATCGCGATGAACAGCTGGCCGTTGGGCGCGATCAGCTGCGTCACGTTGCGGACCGCATCCCACATTGCGCCCGTGTGATGCAGCACGCCCCACGAGTACACGACGTCGAACTTGCCGAGCCGCCCCAGGTACTCGGCGTCCAGCACCGAGCCTTGCTCGATGCGCCAGGCGGGATCATCGGGCGCTGCGCGCTCACGCAGTCGCGCTGTGGTCGAAACGCTGAGCGGATCGTAGTCGAACGACACGACCTGCGCGCCGAGCCGCCGTGCGGCGAGCGAGAACAGCCCGCTGCCGCAGCCCACGTCGATGAACGTGCGATCGCGCAGTGTGTCGGTGCCGAGCATCGCGCGCAGCGATCTAACCGCGGTTTCGACCACCTGTTCGTTCACACCGGAGGCGAACTTCGACCAGTTTCTGCCGAACGCGAAGCGGGTCTCGAGCGGCGGGCTGCCTGCATTCATCGACGATTGCTGCCTGAGTGGCGAAAGCGCGCATTCTTGCAGGCGCAGTCGTGGGCCGCAACGCCGCGGGGCGGCGCGAGCGCAGCACTCAGGGCCGAATCGGCCGCGGCTTGGCGTAGCCGGCGCCGCTCGTGCTCACATGCTGGAGCGCGAGCGTGGCGCTCGCGATCTGGATCGCCCAGACATCCTGTCCGCGCAGCTCCAGGTCGTTGCTCGGCTGCAGGTGGTAGCGCAGCGAGTTCATGAACATCACGATGCGCAGCGGCGAGTGCGCTTCGAGGATCTCGACGCGGTCATATTCCAGCGGATTCGTGCGCAGCGCCTCCGCGAGCTCCGGCGAGCCGACCTCGAGCTCCTGCCCGGCGAGCCGCACGCGGCCTTCGCCCTGCACAGCCGCGAGACGCCACGGCAGCGGGAGCGCACCGGTCCAGCCGCTCGGTATCGTGAGGCTTCCCTGCACGAACGCTGGCACGTCGTAGGGAGTCTCGCCGTCGTAGCCGATCGGCCTCTCGGTCCAGGCGCCGGGATAGACGAACCTGGCGCCGGGTGGCAGCGTCAGCGGCGGACGCGGCGTCGGCTGCGGCGTGAGAAACACCCAGTCGGCAATGTAGTTGTTCGTCGTCGACGCGTAGAACGAGGCGATCAGCTCGCTGTAGGGCAGAGGATTCGCCTCGGTGTCGAGCACCGGCGCAGTCGGCTGGGTGATCAGCGTCGGATCGGCGACCAGGTCGTCCACGCCAGCGATCTCGCCGCTGCGAGTGCGGTAGTAGAGCGCCATGTCGGGATCGAACATCTGCCAGCGCTCGCCGATCTTGATCTCGGGCACGACGTGACCCGTGAGACCGTAGACGCGTGCTTCGTAGCCGGCCGCGCGTGCCAGCCGCACGTACGTTGCGGCGACCTCGCCGCAGAAGCCCCAGCCAAGCGAGCTGACCACCAGCCACGGATCGCCGATCCACTGGTCCGCGCTGAGCGGCGCCCAGTGGTAGGTGCTGTTGCGAATGAAGCGCCACAACTTGCGCTCGAAAGGCTCGTTCGGAAATACCGGCGCCATGGCGCGCACGTACTCCACCATCTGCTCGTCCGACCCGAGCGTCGGGAAGCCGTTGTGCTTGAAGTCGAACGCGACCTCCCGGTCCGCCTCGTTGTGCAGGGTGACGGCGCGGTCGCTTTCGGCTGCTGTGTCGATCGCGACTGTCTTCATGACGTCGCCGACACTGAAGTTGAACTCGGTGCGAACCGTGCTGTGCCCGTCGCTCACTTCGACGCTTACCTGGGTGGCGCCGCGAGCGAGTGGCTCGATCGTCAGTTCGCGCGTCGCCGGGTCGATCGCGGCTCGCGCGATCGTGGTGTCCTGCACCCACGACGAATACTTCAGCGCGTCGCCGTCGACGTCGTCCGCGCCCACCACATAGCGCGTGTCGCGCTCATAGGCCGAGTTCTGCAGATCCGGGATGGCGTCGAGAGTCGGCACGTCGTCCACGTTCTGCACGTGCAGCGCGACCACCGCAGGCGCAGAGGAGCGCCACGGATTTTCGGCAACGTAGCTGAAGCTGTCCGCACCGAAGAAGTCGGCATTCGGCACGTAGCGGAACGCACCGGTCGACGGATCGAGGTCGATACGACCGGAATGCGGGGCCGCGACCACGCGGAAGCTGACCGCGCCGTTGAGGTTGATTGCGCTGACCTGGCCCGCGAGCGGTTGATCTTCGGTCGAGTCCAGCGACTGCGGCAGCGCGATGGGGGCACCGTGCTGACGGCAGCCGGCCGCTATGGTGAGTACCCAGGCGCAGAGTAATGCTGTTGCAAACGCTCGAATCATGCAGTGAACCGTCGGCGGCTGTCGAACCCGCCGATCGAGTCGGCGCACGGCGGCAAATACTATAAGCTCGCGCACCCGCGCGACGTGAAGTGCGTCTGATATGGCTGGACAGGTCGAGAAGAGGGAATGACGTCACAAGGCTACGTCGAACAGTTGAGAGTCATGGAGGTGCAGCAGGCGCTGCACTGGCTGCCGCCCGGGTGCCGCATTCTCGAGATAGGGGCCGGGGTCGGCTGGCAGGCGCGCGAGCTCAGCAGGATGGGTCATTCGGTCGAGGCGGTGGACCTGGCCGGCAGCACTTACGCCGCCGAACGCATCTGGGCCATCCGCGACTACGACGGCGAGCACCTGCCGTTTCCGGATCGATCGTTCGATGTCGTGTACAGCTCCAACGTCCTCGAGCACGTGGAGCAACTGAGCAGCCTCCTCGCGGAGATTCGCCGCGTGGTCAAGCCGGGCGGCTACATCGTTCACCTCGTGCCCAGTGCGAGCTGGCGCCTGTGGACCACACTCACCTATTACCCCGACCTCTTGCGTCGCGCCTGGCGCAGCGTGCGCGGCCCGACTCGCACCGCTGCGCCAGCTCCTTCGGAGGATGCGGAACACGTGCATTCGTCGCAGCGCTCCCGTAGATTACTGCGAGTGTTTGTTCCGCCCGCTCACGGACTGTTCGGCAATGCCATCGAAGAGCTCTGGTATTTTACTCGCGCGCACTGGCGTCGCCGGCTCAGCGATGCGGAGCTCGAGTGGCACACCAGCCGGCCGGCCGGGTTGTTCTATTCGGGCAGCATCCTGTTCGGGCTGAAGCTGCCGTTCTCGATGCGCCGGCGGCTGGCGCCGCTGCTCGGCAGCTCGTGCCACCTGTTCGTTCTGCGCAAGCGCGCGACGCCTGGCGGAATCGCGCCATGAGCGCAGGCGAAGCGACTCGGGCAGGCGATTCGTTCCGGCCGCTGCAAGGCAGGACAGTGCTGATCATCTCGCGCTGCGCATGGACTCTGTTCAACTTCCGGCTGCCGTTGATGCGTGCATTGATGCAAGCGGGCGCAAGAGTCATCGCACTCGGTGCCGGCGGTGATGGCTACGAGCCCAAGTTGCGCGCGGCAGGCATCGACTATCGACCGATTCCGGTCGCACGCCGCAGCCTGAATCCGGGTGCGGACCTGGCGCTGCTGCTGGCCCTGATCGGAGTCATCCGCGGCGAGCGGCCGAGCGTCGTGCATTGCTTCACGATCAAACCGGCGATATTCGGCACGCTCGCCGCGTGGCTGTGCGGTGTGCCTGCGCGCGTCGTCACGATTACCGGCCTGGGGCATGCATTCACGTCTGCAGGCACGCTTCTCAATCGTATCGTCAGCTCGCTTTACCGTGTCGCGCTGACCGGTGCTCACCTCGTGTATTTTCAGAATCCGGAGGATCTGCGCGTATTCGTGAGCCGAAGACTGATCCGTGCATCCAAGGCCGAGGTGACGGCAGGCAGCGGCGTCGACGTGACGCGCTTCGCAGTGACCGCGCTGCCGATAGAGCAACGCAAAGGCAATCCGCGCTTCCTCATGATCGCCCGGCTGATCCGCGAAAAGGGGATCGGTGAATTCCTGCAGGCGGCCGACGCTGTCAAGCGCCGTCATCCAGATGTAGAATTTTCGCTCCTTGGGGGAGAGGATCTGCGCAACCCGAGCGCACTCAGCGATGCCGAGATGCAGGCATTGCGTGGCTCGCAAGCAGTGCGGTGGCTGGGAGAGACAGACGATGTGCGGCCGCATATCGCGGCGGCGGATGCAGTCGTGTTGCCTTCCTATCGCGAGGGACTGCCGCGAGCGCTGATCGAAGCGGGCGCCATGGGTCGAGCCGCCATCGCGACCGACGTCGTCGGTTGCCGCGAGGTCGTAGTGCACGGATCGACGGGTTTGCTCGTGCCGGCGATGGATGTCGCGGCGCTGGCGGCAGCGATCATGCATTTCGTGGAGCATCCCGCCGAGCTGGTCGCGATGGGAGCAGCCGCACGCGCACGAACTGTCGCGAATTTCGACGAGCAGTCCGTGATCGCCGCCACGCTCGCGGGCTATGGACGATTGCTGGCTGAAAGAGGAACAGATGCAGACGCGACTGCTGCTGCTTGAGCTGAATGAAGTGAACTTCGAGTTCGTCGAGGCGTATACGCGCCGCGGCGAGCTGCCGAATTTCGCTGCCTTGTTCCAGCAGCACGGCTTCACGCGTACGACTTCGGAGACCAGCTACGAACAGCTCGAGCCCTGGATTCAATGGGTGACGGCGCATACCGGCAAGAGCCTCGCGGAACACTCCGTGTTCCGCCTTGGCGATATCGCCTCGCGCGACATCCCGCAGATCTGGGAGCTGCTGGAGGAGCGCGGCCTGAAGGTCGGCGCGATCAGCCCGATGAACGCCAAGC
>DATEML010000325.1:0-11925 GCA_035275585.1 Steroidobacteraceae bacterium
ATCCGGGTTCAGCGCAAACGTCACGTACGCATCCTCGATACTCCGATCCTTCCATCTCGTACGAAACGTGTCATACCGCACGTGCTCGAGCTTCCCGTTCATCGACGGCGTGTGATCAAACCGGATATTCATCCCATCACCTGCGCGCTCGATCGTCACCGTGCCGTACCACGCATCGCGATAGCGCCCTGCATACTTCTCGACCGGCAACGACGGGCCCTTGCTCGCCGGCTCATCCTTGCCCTCCTCCTTACTCGCTGCCAGCTGCTCCTGCGCCTTCGCGAGCCGCTCCTTGAACGTCTCGTTCACCGCCGTGATCCAGTCCGGGCTCTTCAATCCCAAGTAATGATCAAGCAGGCGATACTGCATCGACGACAGCACACCCGGCTCCTCCGCATTCGTGAACAACGCGAACGCAACGTGTCGCTCTGGAATGAGCACGAACAGCGTGACCATGCCCGGTACCCCACCGCTGTGCGACAGGATCATCTGCCCACGATAGTCACTGAGACCCCAGCCGAGCGCGTACGCCCGGAAATGCGCCTTCGCCAGCTCGAGCCGCTGCGGCGCGGGCGCAATCGGCAACAGTGTCTGCGGCGTCCACATCTCGCGCGACTGCGCTTCACTGAACAATCGCGTGTTCGTCTTCGCGTCCAGACCCGCGTTGAGCTGCAACTCCAGCCAGCGCGCAATCTCCACACCGTTCGAGTTCAACGCACCGGCGGCAGCGGCAACGTCGACACTCGTGACCTCCGCCAGCGCACTCATCGGCCCAACTCCACGCACCTCGTCCGAAGCTCGCGCATGCGGCCACGCACGGTTCGCGCTCGCAGGCAGCGCTGACGAAGTTGAGGTCTCGTTCATCTGCAACAGCGCGAGAATGCGCTTGCGGACCGTATCCTCCCAGCTCGCCTTCTCGATCGTCGCGATCACCTCACCCGCCACGATATAGAGCAGATTGTCGTAGGCGAAGCTGCTGCGGAAGCTGGTCACAGGCTTGATGAAGCGCAGCCGATGAATGATCTCCGCGCGCGTCAGATCCGTCGGCGGAAAGAACATCAAGTCACCCGCTCCAGCGCCGAGGCCACTGCGATGCACGACGATGTCGCGCACCGTCATCTCGCTCGAGACGTACGGGTCGTACATCTTGAAGCCCGGCAGCACGTCCGCGACTTTCGTCTCCCACGTGAGCTTGCCTTCATCCACGAGCATCGCGAGCAGCGCAGTCGTGAACGCTTTGGTCGTGGAGCCGATCGCGAACAGCGTGTGCTCGTTGACCTTCGCGGGCTCGCCCATGCGGCGCACGCCATAGCTGCGCACGACATACGGCTTTCCCTGCTCGACGATCGCCACGGTCATGCCGGGCGTGCCGAACGTCTGCAACACCTTCTGCGCATAGCGATCCAGATCGGCTGGAGGCGCTGCGAACGATACGCTCGTGACGAGCAGCGTTGCGACCCATACGAGCTTCATTGCGAGCCGTGGCATCACTTGGATCCTCGCAGACAGTTGTCGAGCAGACGCTCGAGCTCCTCGCCGCCGCGAACCGGATCCGCGACCGGCAGCCCCAGCCGCTGCGACTCGCTCGCCATCAGGCGCCGCGCCTCGGAGTCCGACAGCTGCGACGTATTGAAGCTGACCCCGCCGCAGCGGATCTCGGGGTTGGTGCGCCGACCCAGCGCGAGATTGAGCTCGATCGTGTATTCGATGCTCGGGATCGGCAACTCGGGGTGCCCGACGATGCGTGTGCGACCGGGCTCGTGACAGACCACGATCACGTCCGGCTGACTCCCATGCAGCAGGCCGAGAGAGACGCCGGCATAGGAAGGATGCGAGAGCGACCCCTGCCCCTCGATTACATCCCAGTGGTCGGGCGCAGCGTCAGGACTCAGCATCTCTGCGGCGCCGGCTTCGAAGTCCGCGACCACTGCGTCCATCGGCATTCCCGTGCCCGCAATCATGATTCCCGTCTGCCCCGTCGCGCGAAAGTCGGCGTCGACGCCGCGCATCTTCAGCGCACGAGCAATCGTGAGCGCGGTGTATTTCTTCCCGAGCGCGCAATCGGTGCCGACCGTCAGCAACCTCATGCCCGTGCGCTTGCGGCCGCTTGCGATCTGAATGTTGTTCGGCGGCGTTCGCACATCGATGAGCCGCCGCCGGTGAAGCTGAGCTGCGGCTTTCAGCGCCGGCGTGTCGGCGAGCCGCGCATGCATGCCGCTGATGACATCGAGCCCCGCCTCCAGCGCGCCCAGCAGATGCGGCAGCCAGCTGTCGACGATCTTGCCGCCGATGTTCGCGACCCCGATCACCATGGAGCGCGCACCCGAGGCGTGCGCCTGCGCCGGGCTCAAGCGCGGCAATCCGAGCGTCACCGTGTCGTCCGAGCACGACCACTCGCCGACGCAACGCTCGCGAGCCCAATCGCGCAGGCCGAAGGCGGTCTTCGCGTAAGTCGGCTCGGTCACATCGCCGAGGAACAGCAGGTACGGCTGCGGCAACTCCACGCAGTGCTCCTTCGCATCAGGTCCAGGTGGCGCCGAGCAGGCGGCGGAAATTGCCGCCGAGAATCGCCGCGATGTTTTCGTCGGAATAGCCGCGGCGGATCAACGCCTCCGTCAGGTCGAAGGTCTTGCGCGGATGATCGAAGCCCTCGATGTCGATCTTGTCGCGGAAGCCGTAGCTGGCTTTGTACGACTCCTTCAGCTGCTTGTACTGGTCCGGCGGCATATCGTCGTAGCCATACAGATCCGAGTCCGAGCCGATGCCGACGTGCTCGACGCCAACCAGCTTCACGACGTGGTCGATGTGATCGACGATGTCCTCGATGGTCGTCGGCTCCTTGTCCTTGACGAACATGCGCACGCCCGTGATGCCCATCACGCCGCCCTTCGCGGCGAGCGCGCGGATCGCCTCGTCGGTCTTGAGCCGCGGGTGATTGTTGAGAGCGCGGCAGTTCGAATGCGTGATCGCGATCGGTTTCGGCGAAAGCTCGATCGCGTCGAGCGTCGTGCGGTCGCCGCAGTGCGAGACGTCGACCAGCATACCCACCTCGTTCATCGCTTTGATGATCTCCTGACCGAAGTCGCTGACGCCGCCGTCGACGCGATCCGTGCTGCCCGAGCCGATCAGGTTCTGGCTGTTGTAGGTCAGCTGCGCGCAGCGCTGGCCGAGCTGGTAGAACTTCTTGACGTCGCCGGCCTCACGGAAGTGCTCGGCATTCTGCACACCCATGATGACGGCAATCTTGCGTTCCTTCTTCGCACGGTCGATATCCGCCGCGGTGCCGACCAGCGAAAACACGTGCGCATTGCGGCCGGCGTAACCCTGCCACGCCGCGATGAACGCCAGCGTCTCCTCGACGGCCGTCGGCCCGCCGGTGCCGACGGAGTTGTGAAAGCCGGTGATGCCGCTGGCGCGAAAGTCCGCGGCCTGCTGCTCGCTGATCGGCCCGGCGTAGGCTTCGGGTTTGAAGTCGATCTTGAGCGGCGCGAGCATGTCGATCACGAGCGTGCGCTCGACGATCTTCATGGCGCGCGCCGAATAGCGCGGCCCGCTCGCGCCGAAGGCGCGATAGCTGCCGATGTTGAGCATCGGCGGTGCGAACGTCGCCACGCTGGTCGCCAGGGCGGCCTGCAACACGCGTCGCCGGGTCAGTTGCTCGGAAGGCGTTTTGGACATGACGTCTCGCTTGGAATTTTTCAGTGGTTGAAATGTAGACGAGCCGGCCGCACGGGCCGGAACGCCGTGACGAGCGGTCGCGGATGTGGGGCGGACGGACGGCCCCCGTGAACTTTGCTGGAATGTGAGATATTTCTAATCCGGACAAATTTTTCTCATTGTATCGTTTCTTGCCCGGATTGGTAGACCGGCCTGCGGAGTCGTGTCCTCGCCTCGCCTGCGCAAGGCCACGGCATCGACCAGCAACGATCTTCTGTGCGCGCACCGCCGAGATATTCTCCGATGCACGACAACTGCACCGTGCTCCGTCGCATCCGCCGCACACGAGAACCAAGCCTGACACTCGCGCCGCGCGCGGCGAGAATTTTTTCTCGCGCTTGTGAGGGAACTCGTCGTCGCGTTGCTGTTTGCAATCGTTACTCGCGAGCACGTGCGTGCTGCACCGGCGTCGCGCGAAAGACTACGCGTGTGTCCTGTTGACAGAACAATTGAAAGTGCTAAACCGGCGCTCCGCTGACAGGGATTCGCGATTCGCGAAAAACTCACTGGCCATTCCCTCGCGAAAAGGAGCGCCGTCATGAGCCGATCTCTCGCGTTCGCTGCTTCGATATCGTTCACGTGCGCCTTGTTGTGGAGCTCTGCTGCTGCCTCACAGGGCGCAGCCGACGCGGAGCGCCACTACGACGCACGCATCGACTACAACGCTGCATTCATAGCCTCGCAGCGCGTTCTGCCCGCGCAGCCCGGCAAGGACTTCGCCGCCAATCTCGAGGAAGCATCGGCCGAAGCCGACGCTGCCACGGGCGTTGTCAGCGCGCTCACTAGCCAGAGCGGGTATCTCACCGACAAGGCGAGCGGCGCGCCCATGACGCTCGCGATGAACTTCGTGCGCAACAACGTCGCGGCGCTGGGACTCGACGCGGCAGATCTGCAGGGCTACACGGTCACCGACGTCGTCTATTCGAAAGTGACCGGAGCGACGCACGTCTATCTGCAGCAGCGCTATCGCGGCATTCCGGTCTACAACGCGCAGCTGCAGATCAACGTGAATCGCGACGGCCGCATCATCAGCGTGAACAACTCGTTTCTGCCCGGGATTGCACGCGCCGTCGCCTCGTTGACGCCGCGGATGCAGCTCGGTGCCGCGGTGAGCTCGGCGGCACAGTTCTCGGGTACGCCGCTGTCGGCACAACCGAAGGCGCTGCAAGCGCCCAAGGGAACGCAGCAGCTTGCGCGCGTCGAGCACGCCGGCATTTCGCTCTCGCCGATCAACGGCAAGCTGATGCTGCTGCCGATCCGGCAGGGCGAGGCCCGCCTGGTCTGGAACTTCCAGATCCACACGCTCGACGAAGAGCACTCGTGGGACTACACGGTCGACGCCGAGTCCGGCCAGGTGTGGACGCGCTTCGACTGGGTCGCCGGCGACCAGTACCGCGTCTACCGGCTGCCGGCGGAGAGCCCGAATCATACGAGCCCGCTGCCGCCCTCGGACGGTCGCGTCCTGGTCGTGAATCCTGCCAACACGACCGCATCGCCTTTCGGCTGGCATGACACGAACGGCGTTGCCGGGGCCGAGTTCACCACGACCCAGGGCAACAACGTGCAGGCCTACACCGACGTCGATGCCAACAATTCGCCGGACGCGAATTCCAGTCCGAGCGGCGGCGCGGCGCTCTCGTTCGACTTCGCGCTGAACCTGGCGCAGGCGCCGAGCGCTTATCGCCCCGCAGCCGTCACGAACCTGTTCTACTTGAACAACTTCATCCACGACGTCCAGTACCAGTACGGCTTCGACGAGGCCGGCGGCAACTTCCAGGTCAACAACTACGGGCGCGGCGGCCTCGGCAACGACTCCGTGCGCGCGGAGGCGCAGGACGGCGCCGGCACCAACAACGCGAACTTCGGCACGCCGCCGGACGGCCAGCGGCCGCGCATGCAGATGTTCGTCTGGACCAGCCCGAATCCGGATCGCGACGGCGATCTCGATGCCGGCATCGTGTTCCACGAGTACGGCCACGGCATTTCCAATCGCCTCATCGGTGGGCCGGCGAACGTGAACTGCTTGACGAATCGTCAGCAGGCGGGCGAAGGCCTGTCGGACTGGTGGGCGCTCGCGCACACCGCCGAGGTCGGCGACCAGGGCACCGACGGGCGCGGCATGGGCACGTATGCACTCGGTCAGCCGACGACGGGCCTCGGCATCCGCACGCAGCGTTACAGCACGAGTCCTTCGATCAACACTTGGACGTATGCGAGCATCAACGGCATGGCCGTGCCGCATGGCGTCGGCTCCGTGTGGGCGCAGGCGGCGTGGGAGGTTTACTGGAAGCTCGTCGATCGTTGGGGCTTCGATCCGAATCTCTTCAACGCCACCGGCAGCGCCGGCAACCAGCGCATGATGCTGTACGTCGTCGAGGGCCTGAAGAACACGGCGTGCAACCCGACGTTCACGCAAATACGCGACGGAATCATCCAGGCCGCGGTCGACAACCACAGCGGCGAAGATGTTTGTCCGATGTGGGAAGCGTTCGCGGCGTTCGGACTCGGCACCAACGCGGTCAGCGGCGGCGCCAACAGCACGACGCCGACGAACGGCTTCAGCGTTCCGGCGTCCTGCCAGGGCGGCGGCGGTACGGTCGTATTCAATGACGACTTCGAAACCAACCTGGGCTGGCAGACGAATCCGAACGGCACCGACACTGCTACAACCGGCGCGTGGGAGCGCGGCGATCCTGAAGTCACAACCTCGAGCGGCACGAAGCAACTCGGCACGACGACCAGCGGCGTGAACGATCTGGTCACGGCGCGTCTGGCCGGCACGAGCGCAGGCGTGAACGACATCGACAGCGGCGTCACGTCGATCCGCTCGCCGGCGATCACGCTCCCCGCAACCGGCACGCTGACGCTGACGTTCAACCAGTACCTCGCTCACGGCGCCAACGCCACGAGCGCGGACTTCCTGCGCGTGAGCGTCGTGGGCACCTCGACCAGCGTCGTGTTCCAGCGCGTCGGCTCGGCGGTCAATCTCAACGGTGCGTGGGCCGCGGCCTCCGCGAACCTGACGCCGTTCGCCGGCCAGACGATCCGCCTGCTGATCGAAGCGGCGGATGCAAGCACGGCGAGCCTGGTCGAAGCCGGCATCGACGACGTACGGATCACCCGGCAGTAATATGAGGGAATGATCCGCCGCTTATTGCTATCAGTCCTGTTGGCCGCCGCGCTCGCTGCATGCGGGCGCGGCGGCGCGGCGACCGACCTCGAAGGCAGTCTCGACGCACCGAGCCAGCTCGCGCCCGGGCAGTCGCTGGTGCTCGAGGCCGAAAAACTCGAAGTGCAATTCGTCGGTATCGCCACGGACTCGCGCTGCCCGGCCGACGTGACCTGCGTGTGGGCTGGCGAAGTCGTCGCGCGACTCGCAATCCGCAGCGACGGCAAGACGACGCAGCACGAGGTCAAGGAAAACGAGAGCGCCACTGCCGACGGCTTCACCGTCACCGTTCTGCAGGTCCTTCCCGCGCGCTCATCGTCACAGCCGATTGCCGCCGCGGACTATCGCGCGACTCTGAAAATCACGCGCTGAAGCTCGCTCGGAAACGTGTCTGCAATCGGAGTCGGCTTCTGACGCTGTGTGCCCCGGCGTCGCGAGGTGACACTATTGGTCAGTGCCGACATTGCCTGTCCAAACTCATAACCCACTGTCTGGTATTGCAATAATCCCGTGGCACGGCTGTTGCACCTGCTAAGGCAAGACCTTAGTAACCCGGTGCAATGCAGATGGCGACGAAATGCGAAGTGTTCGGATGGCTGCTGGTCGACGACGCGGCCCGCGTGCTGGTCCGCGAAGAGAGCGGCCACATCTCGCTGCAGAACGCGAAACCCGAGACGGGGCCCGGCCACTGGGCGATCCAGACGGGCTCGTTCCGCCGCGGCAAGCCAATCGTCGATCCGGTGACCGGCCAGAGCCTGGGATACGAGATGGAGTGGGTCGCGAGCCCGCTGGTAGACGCTATCGCCTGATTGGGGAGTCGGACTAAAGCCCGACCTACAGACGCGTCGCGACGCGAAAAATCGCGGTGTGCCAGATCTCCGTCGCGATCTCGCCGCCCACGACGTACGCCACGTACAGCTTGATGAACTGATGTCCCTTGCGCTCCCACTTCTCCAGCGGGACGGCGCGCACTTCAATCGTGTCTCCCACGCGCAATAGCCTGCGAAAGCGAACCTCCGAGCCGGTGTGAATCCACGCCGGCATGACATAGCGCCGCACCAGCACCTGGTTCGCCTGCGACAGGATCGCGTGGGGATGCAGCACACCTTTGCGGAACAACTCCGTGGCGTCGTCGACGCGCGCGGCGTATTCGCGGTTGAGCGCGTCGTCCGGCTTCCACTGATAGATCGCAAACGGCTCGTCGACGCCAACCGTCTCCCAGGCGATCTCGACCCGATCGTCCGGACCCGCCGAACCGCCGACGTGCGCGTGCGGATCGACGTCGGGCTGCGGCGCCTCGAGCATGCATTCCAGCGTCGCGAGCAATACGTCTGCGGTGTTTCTGCATTCCACCGCGACGCTGTCCTCGCCGGTCTCGCGATCCAGCAGCGAGATCGTCTCGGAATGGTACGCAGGCTTGATGAAGCGAGTCGTCACCCAGCTGCCCTGCAGCCAGCTCTCGCCGAGACGCTGCGTCAGCGGCCAGGCGAGATGACCGAACACCGTGACTCCAGGCACCAGCGCACCCGTGAATCCGAAGCGCCTCGCGATGTCGTCGCTGTGAATCTTGTTCTCGCTCGCTTCCGCAAAATTGCGTGCGACGGCGCGGTGGACGGCCATGCCTACAACTCCCACGCGTCGCGCTGAAGCACGACGCGATAACCGTCGGGATCCTCGAACGTGATCCCGAGCCGATCCCAATACGGATTGAACGACGGCACGGGCTCGTAGCCCGCACGCTTGAATCGCGCGACCGCCTCCTGCCACTGCGCAGCATCGGGAAGATAGAACACCAGCAAATTGTCTGCGGTCGGAGCGCGTCCGGCACGATGACCGTGCGCGCGCGTGAACTCGAAGTGATACGGCGCGCCGGGCAGGCCGAGCATCACGCCATCGAAGCCGTCGTGATCGGCAAAGCGGTACAGCTCGATAAAACCCAGTCCATCGCGATAGAACTTCGCAACGGCTTCGAGATCGTCGGTCGGGCGCGCCACGCGCAATCGGGTGGTCATCAGCATCTCAATATGTCCCTCGCTGGATACAAGGCACCGCAGCGTAAACCTTTGCGCCGCGATGTGGCACCATCGCCGCTCCGGCGCCGGGTGCGCCGCTAGCTGCCATCCACCGTGATCGTCCACCTCATCGACGGCACCTACGAGCTGTTCCGTCACTTCTACGGCCTGCGCCGCTTCAGCAAGGGCGAAGACAAGCCGTTCGGCGCCGTCATCGGCGTGTTGAACACGGTCCTGGAAACCATCGAAGGCGGCGGCACGCACGTTGGCGTCGCGACCGATCACGTCATCGAGTCGTTCCGCAACGACCTCTGGCCCGGCTACAAGACCGGCGAGGGGATCGAGCCGGCGCTATGGTCGCAGTTTCATCCGCTCGAGCAGGCGCTCGCGGCGCTGGGCGTCGTGGTGTGGCCGATGATCGAGCTCGAAGCCGACGACGCGCTCGCTTCCGCCGCGGCGCTCGCCGCAGCCGATGAGCGGGTCGAGAAGGTCTGCATCTGGACGCCCGACAAGGATCTCGCGCAGTGCGTGCGCGATGACCGCGTCGTGCAGATCGATCGCCGCGCGAAAGCGATCCGCAACGCCGCCGGCGTGCGCGAGAAATTCGGCGTCGATCCCGCACTCATCCCCGACTACCTGGCGCTGGTCGGCGATACCGCCGACGGCTATCCCGGCATCGATGGCATCGGCAAAGCGGGCGCCGCGCGGCTCATCAATCGCCACGGCCCGATCGAGAGTTTTCCGGCGACTGTGCTCGGCGAGCAACGCGAGCTCGCGCTGCTGTTCAAGAAACTCGCGACGCTGCGCACGGACGCGCCGCTGTTCGCCGACGTCAATGAGCTGCGCTGGCGCGGTCCGCCCGATGCCTTCGCGACGATGGTCGAGCGGCTGGGCGATCCACGCCTGCTCACGCGCGCGCGCAAAGCACCCGTCGTCTGACTAGGTCGGTCCGACGGCGACCGGCGCACCGCGGCGCGCGTAGACGTCCTCGACACCCGCGTACGTGCGGACCGTCGCCGGCCGCGAACCGATCGCGCCGAACCAGCGCGCAAGGTGCGGGAACGCTTCGAGCTTCTGGCCGTGCGCCGCGTGCGGCACGATCCACGGATAGCAGGCGATGTCGGCGATCGACAGCTCGCCGGCGATGTGCTCGCGATCGGCGAGACGCCGGTCGAGCACGCCGTAAAGACGCGTGAGCTCTTTCGTGTAGCGCTCGATGGCGAACGGCACGGTCTGCGGGGCATACACTCGGAAATAACCGGCCTGCCCGCCCATCGGCCCGAGCGCCGACATCTGCCAGAACAGCCATTGCAGAACGTCGCTCCGGCCGCGCACATCGGTCGGTATCAGCCGGCCGGTCTTCTCCGCGAGATACAGCATGATCGCGCCCGACTCGAACATCGTGAGCGGTGCGCCTCCGCCGCGCGGATCGTGATCCACGATCGCCGGAATCCGGTTGTTCGGCGACAGCAGCGTGAACTCGGGCTGGAACTGGTCGCCGCGGCTCAGACTCAACAGTATGCCGCGGTAAGGGATCGCCGCCTCTTCGAGGAACAGCTTGAGCTTGAGGCCGTTGGGGGTCGTCGCATAGTGCAGGTCGATCATGAGCGCGATGATCGCGCAGCCGCTGGACCTGCATAAGGGCCACGTATCCGCAATTCTATGGGTCCACTTTCTCGTTGAGCCGCGCCGCGCGCATCAGCAGATAGTTACGCTCCGGAGTGCTGGTCGTTCCTGCGGCTGCGGCCCGGTACAACGCAATCGCCGCCTGCGGCTCGCCCGCCCGCTCCAGCAAATGCGCGCGCACGGCGACGAGGCGATGGCTGCCGGCGAGGCGATCATCCTCGTCGAGCGTTTCCAGCAACGCCAGGCCTGCCCGCGGACCGTCGACCATCGCCGTGGCGATTGCATGATTGAGCGCGACGACAGGGTTGTCCGTCATCCGTTGCAGTACGCCGTACAACGCCAGGATCTGCGGCCAGTCCGTGTCTGCAGCGCACGCCGCCTCGTCGTGCAGCGCTGCGATTGCCGCCTGCAGTTGATACTCGCCGACCGACCCGCTCGCGAACGCCGCATCGACCAGCGCGAGCCCCTCGGCGATCGCCTGCTGGTCCCACAGCGTTCGATCCTGCTCGTCGAGCGGAATCAACTCGCCTACGGGTCCAGTACGGGCCGCACGACGCGCGTCGGTCAGCAACATCAGCGCCAGGAGCCCGGTGACGTGCGCATCGGCAGGCAACAGTGCGTGGACTGCGCGCGTCAGCCGGATCGCCTCGCTCGACAGGTCAGTGCGGTGCAGGCTCGGTCCGGAGCTGGAGACATAGCCTTCGTTGAAGATCAGATACAGAACGTGCAGCACGGAGCTCAAGCGCTGCGCACGTTCCGCCGCGTCCGGCATGCTGAACGGCACGCGCGAGGACTCGATGCTCTGCTTGGCGCGACTGATCCGCTGCGCCATCGTCGCTTCCGGAACGAGGAACGACTTCGCGATCTCGGCCGTCGTCAGGCCGCCGACGGCGCGTAGCGTGAGGGCGATCGCGGACGCGGACGAGAGCGCCGGATGGCAGCACATGAACAGCAGCACGAGCGTGTCGTCGGGGTCGATCCCGGGCTCGGCATACACCGCCGGCGCGACGACGATGGGCAGGTCCTCGACTGCCACGGCCTCGCGAGTACGCCGCGCAATCTCGCCGCGCACGTGATCGGTCATGCGCCGCAGCGCCACGTGGATCAGCCAGCCGCGCGGATTGTCCGGAATGCCGTCGCGCGGCCACCGCGTGGCCGCGGCGATCAGCGCTTCCTGCACGGCGTCCTCGCAGGCGGCAAAGTCGCGGAACCTTCGCAGTGTCGCGCCGAGCACCTGCGGCGCCAGATCGCGCAGCAGCTGCTCGGCCCGACGGTCCAGCGAGGGGAAGGTCACTTCGTCTCGGGCGGTCCGCTCATCACCTGGCGGACCTCGATCGCCATGTTGAACGGCGCACCGCCCGGCCCCGGCGCCGCCGAGGCCTCGGCCGCGATCTCGTAGGC
>DATEML010000326.1:0-3043 GCA_035275585.1 Steroidobacteraceae bacterium
GCCGTCGTCGACGCGTCCGTAACGCAGCATCATGATGTCGAACGCGTAGTTCTGATGCAGCTTCCACGGCAGGCGCGAGCCCTGCTTCGGCAGCTTGTGGAGCGAGCGCTGCACGTAACCGGACGAGAAATCGATCCACGGTTCCTCGGTCAACGACGGATCGACGTTGCGCGGCGTGCACTGCCGGTAGCCGTGCTTGTCCATGTGATTGAGCAGGCGGCACACGTATTCGCACGTCAGGTCGCACTTCAGCGTCCATGACGCGTTCGTGTAACCGAACGAGGACGCCATGTTCGGCACGTCGCTGAACATCATCCCCTTGTAGTTGAGCGTCTGCGCGAGATCGACCTCGCGGCCGTCGACGCTCACCTGCATGCCGCCGAGCAGCTGCAGGTTGAGCCCGGTCGCGGTGACGATCAGATCGGCTTCGAGCTCGCGGCCGGAGCGCAGCGCCAGGCCCTTCTCGGTGAACGTCTCGATCTGGTCGGTGACGACGTCGACGCGGCCCGCCTTGATCGCCTCGAAAAGATCGCCATTCGGCACGAGGCACAGTCGCTGGTCCCATGGGTTGTAGCGCGGCGTGAAGTGCGTGGCGATGTCGTAGTCGGGACCGAGTGCCTTGCGCACGCCGTTGAAGATCAGCTTCTTGATCATCTCGGGCCGGCGTCGGCTCAGCTGGAAGAACAGCATGCCGAACAGCACGTTCTTCCAGCGCGTCAGCAGGTACGCGAGTTTCACCGGCAGCACGCGCCGCAGGCCGTTCGCAATGGAGTCCTCGGCAGGCAACGAGATCACGTATGTCGGCGAGCGTTGCAGCATCGTCACGCGCGCGGCGGTCTTCGACATTTCCGGCACGATCGTCACCGCGGTCGCGCCACTGCCGATCACGACCACGCGCTTGTTTGCGTAGTCGATGTCGGAGGTCCACTTCTGCGGATGCACGATGCGCCCGGCGAAGCGCTCCGCGCCGGCAAACTGCGGCGTGTAGCCTTCGGCGTAGTTGTAGTAGCCGCTGCACATGAACAGGAAGCTGCACGTGAAGCGCACCAGCTCGCGATCGGGGCCGCGCTCGGCTTCGACCGTCCAGCGCGCGTCCTGCGAAGACCACGTTGCGCGCTTCACCTTGTGATGGAAACGGACGTGCCGATCCACACCGTAGCTGCGCGCCGTGTTGCGCAGGTAGTCGAGAATCGCCGGCCCGTCGGCGATCGCCTTCGCCTGCGTCCACGGCCGGAACGAGTAGCCGAGCGTGTACATGTCCGAGTCCGAGCGAATGCCCGGATAGCGGAACAGGTCCCAGGTGCCGCCGATGTCGGCGCGCCCTTCGAGGATGGCGTAGCGCTTGCCCGGGCATTCCATCTGCAGATGGCAGCCGGCGCCGATGCCGGAGATGCCAGCGCCGACGATCAGGACGTCAAGGTGTTCAGGGGAGAGGGGTGACATGGGTGACAAAGGTGACACAGGTGACACAGGCCGGACTAGGACGTTTCTGCCCTGTGTCACCTATGTCACTTGTGTCACGTTTGACAGTTCTTCACTCCACCACCGGCAGTTCAATCGCACTCGCCGTCCCCGGCGCATGCCACACGCGCTGCGTCGCCTTCACGTAGGTCCTGGGGTCCGCGAACATGATGTTCGGCACGAACGTCTGCGGATTGCGGTCGTACAGCGGGAACCAGCTGGACTGGATCTGCACCATGATGCGGTGGCCCGGCAGGAACGTGTGGCTCGCATTCGGCAGGCGGATGCGATACTCCAGCGCCTTGTTCGGCGTGAGCGGCTGGGGCCTGGCGAAGTCCGTGCGATAGCGGCCGCGGAAGATGTCCGCCGACAGCATCTGCTGGTAGCCGCCCATCGTCGGCCGCTCCTGCACTTCGTCGGGCCACACGTCGATGATCTTCACGACCCAGTCCGAGTCGGTGCCGCTGGTCGACGCGAACAGCTTCGCGATCGGCTCGCCGGCGAGACGCACGGCCTCCTGCAGCGGCTCAGTCTGGTACACGAGCACGTCGGTGCGCGAAGCCGCATAGCGCTGGTCGTCGACCAGCCACTCGCCCCAGCCGGAGTTCTCGGCGCCTTGCGCCAGCGTCGGGCGCTCGCGATACGTCACGGGCTTCGCCGGATCGGAGATGTATTCGTCGTAGCGCTCCGCCCCAGCCGCCGGTGCATCGAACCCGAGCTTGCCGCCGGGCAGCAGATACAGCGAGTGCGACTTCTTCGCGCAGCCCTCGCTGCAGACCTGCGGCCAGTTATCGTACGTGCGCCACTCGTTCGCGCCGGTCTCGTAGACGAGCACGCGCGGCGTCGCGGGCCGCGGCGCGTCCTTCAGGTAGTGATCGAGGAACGGCTGCATCACCGTGCGGCGGAACCAGCCTGCGGTGTCGCCTTCGAACTGAATCGCAGCGATGCCACGGCCTTCGCGCCGCCCCTGGCCGTGATTCCACGGACCGAGCACGAGATGCAGCTTCTCGCCGCGCGGGTCCTTGGAGGCGAGCGCCTTGAACAGCGCGGGGCCGCCGTAGATGTCTTCCTGATCGAACAGACCCGAGACGATCATCATCGGCACGTTGAGCGGCTCCTTCGCCAGCACCTTGTCGACCGCCTGCGCCTGCCACCACCAGTCGTAGCTCGTGTGCTCCGCAAGTGCGCGCCAGAATCCGAGCTGGTCGAGGCCCCGGGCCTTGGCGAGCGCGCCGGCCGAGCCGGCCCGCAGGAACGTGTCGTAGGCGTCGTACTCGCCGTACCACCACTTGGCATCGCCTCTACGCGTGGCCTCCTGGTCGTACGTGTACTCGAGCGAGCCGAGCTGGCGGAACGCGCCGTTGTGGAACCAGTCGTCGCCCATCCAGCCGTCGACCATCGGCGCGAACGGCACCGCGACCTTGAGCGCGGGATGCGGCCGCACCGTCGACATCACGGTCGTGTAGCCCTCGTACGAGCCGCCGAGCGTGCCGACGCGTCCGTTGGATTCCGGCACGTTCTTCACGAGCCACTCGATCGTGTCGTAGCAGTCGGTCGCGTGATCGACGTTCGTCGGATTCGC
>DATEML010000327.1:0-19293 GCA_035275585.1 Steroidobacteraceae bacterium
CCGGTCACCCCGCTCGCCGGTGCGTCGGGCAGCGACCAGTTTTTCAAGATAGACGTTCCGGCAGGAGCCCAGCTTACAGTCAGACTGAGCGGCGGCAGCGGCGACGCGGACATGTACGTGCGCTTCGGCAGTCGACCAACATTGACCACGTATCAGTGTCGTCCGTACCTCAACGGCAATAACGAGACCTGCGCGATCAACGCCACGTCGGCAGGTACGTACTATGTCCTGCTGCACGGGTACGCGGAGTACTCGAACGCGTCGCTCGTCGCGTCTTACTCATCGCAAACACCACCACGAGACCCGGTTCTCGAGAATGGTGTCCCTGTCACGGGTATCTCCGGCGCCAAAGGCAGCACCCAGTACTGGAGGATCACGCCGGGCGCCGGCAAGGTGCTCAACGTCACGATCAGTGGCGGATCGGGCGACGCCGACCTGTATGTGCGCTTGGGCAGCCGGCCGACGACGAGCTCGTTTCTATGCCGACCCTATCTCAACGGCAACAATGAAGCCTGCACGATCCCGAATACAGCGACGGGTGACTACTACATCATGCTGCGCGCCTACACGACTTACTCCGGCGTCACGCTGCGGGGTTCGTTCTAGCGCGGTTCATGCAAAGTTAAGCAGGCGACATGGACAATCAACCCCATGAGACGGCCTTGTGTTCTTTCATTCGCGCTCATGGCGGGTTGTGCGGCAACACCGCTGCAACCCGGCGCTGAGCTGGTCCGTGTCACCCAGATAGAACCGACCGGCGGATGCAAGTGGCTCGGCGACGTTACTGGAAGCCAGGGCAATTCGTACACCGGCGAGTACACGACGAACGCGAATCTCGAGACGGGTGCGCGCAACGACCTGAAGAACAAGGCGGCGAAGCTTGGCGGCAACCTGGTGGTTCTGATCACGGAGCGCCCCGGCCTGACCGGCGACTTCGGATTGGAAGGCGGCCCAGTCCACCGGACGAGCGTCGTGCTGACCGGGAGCGTCTATAGCTGCCCGGGCGAAGGCAGGTAGCTCAAACTACGGCTTGCTGGACCGTGAGCCGAGTGGATGCCAGACGCGACTTGCGATGGCGAGATACGGCGTTGCTATCAATACGACGAACAGCACGAGCCCGAGCCACCACGACACGTCTCTCTCGATCGCACCCACCGATTCTCTGCGAAGCTCGAGTCCGAATGCGATGAGAACCGCGATCGGCGAAAACATCACCGTGCCGATACGGACAAACCCATTGGTGTTCGTCGCCAGCGAGGGATAGAGCAAGACGGCTGCGAGCACCTCGGACTTGACGTCCAGTCTCGCGAGGGCTGCCTCAGCATTTCGCAAAGCCGACCCTGCAAGAATGCCGAGCACGAAGAACAAACCGAGCGCGACGAACCACGCCGCCGGACCGCTCAGCTGGCCGTAGAGAACCGAAACGGAGGGAAGCTTCGGGTCACCCAGGCTGAGCGTCAGGATGAAGAATGCCGCCGACGCAGTCATCGCCCACACGAGCGAGCGCTGATAGAGACTGAGCGACTCTCGAAAGTTCTCAACGAGTATTACGTGGGGGTCCAGTGCCATGCGAAGACCCTTGGCGATCGACTACCTTCTCGCTCATGTTGACGGCCTGCGCCTCTGCGCCATGCGACCTCCCGCCCGACACAACACTCGTCCATTCTGCCATGAGAGTGCGCAGGCCTGTCCGAATCCTCTGACACGCTCGAGTGCTACGATTTCAGGTCACGTTCGAACAGGAGAAGCCATGTCGCTCGATTTCGAGGATAGCTCCATCGATAAGGCAGCTTTGCTCGTCATGCACTATCAGGTCGACGTCTTCGCCATACTCTTCGGCGAGCAGCCCTCGCCGCTGCTCGACAACTGCAATGCACTGATCCGGCGGTGGCGCGGCACTGGCCGGCCGATTTTCTTTCCGACTTTTTTTTCTGGGCGAGAACTACGAACATGCCTCGACGGCCAACCGTCTGATCTCATCGATCGTACCGACGGGAAAATTCCGTAGCGCTCTACCCATGAAAGGGCTCGCCGTCGAACGGAATGACCTCTTCTATGCGTGCCCGCGGGCAAGTGTGTTCCATGGAACCACGCTCGACGCCGACCTGCGGGCTCGCGGGATCGGCACCCTCGTCATGGCCGGTATCAGCACCACCGGCGTCGTTCTTTCGACCATCACCTGGGCCAGCGATGCGGACTATGACGTGCGGCTGGTCCGGGACTGCTGTTATGACCCGGATCAGGCTGCTCACGAAGCTCTGTTTCGCACCGGCTTCGGTGGCCGCGTACAGGTCGTCTGAAACGCCACCCGGGAATCAGTACGTCTTGTGCATGCAACCGCATCTCTTGCCGTAGTTGTCAACTACGCAGTACTCCATCGAGTAGGCGGGGCATTCTGCTGCTGCTGATGCCGGTCGGTGGCCCCACTCTGGCGTCAGCATCGTGCATCCGGCCAACATCATCACGGCAGCGCAACACAACAGCCATCTCGCAGCACTGCAATTGCTCTTCAACATCGTCGTGCTCCAAAGCAGCCCGGGATCGCGGCTTCTTGACGCTAGCGACGGCGCACTCTTGCTGCATGAAACGGGCCCCAAGAATCCCCAAAGATTGCGTTCAAGGGACTAGCATGGGTGCTAGCTAACCGAGCTGCCCCAGCCCGGCCCCTGGAAACGGTGAATGTCCGCTCGTTTTCACATCGGCGACCTGACGCTGGATACGGGCCGGCACATGGTGCTTCGCGACTCGAAGCCGGTTGCGCTGGGCCCGCTCACCTACAAATTGCTGCTGACGCTCGCGGAAGCCGCGCCCAACGTGGTGACTCACGATGAGCTCGTTCGCTCGATCTGGGGCGGACGATCGGTCAGCCCGGAGACGATCAATCAACGGATCAAGCTGCTGCGGGACGCCCTTGTGGACGATCCCAGCAGTCCGCGATATGTCGAGGGAGTTCGGGGTCAGGGTTACCGGCTGTTGCCGCAAGTAGAGGTCCTGCCGAACGAATCGCCGCCCCGCCGTTGGCCCAGATGGGTGGTGCCGACGGGCGCCGCGATCTCGATCGCCGCGGCCGCTGTGATCATCTTCTGGATCATGACAGCACGGACCGACGCAGTGCCCCAGAGCACTTCGGTCGCGGTGCTGCCCTTCACGGACCTGAGCCCCGGGCGCGATCAGCAGTACCTGGCGGACGGCCTTGCGGAGGAGATCCTCAATCTGCTTTCCAAGGTCACGACGATCCGCGTCATTGCGCGCACGTCGTCGTTCTCCTTCCGGGACAAGGACGCGGATGTCGCGCGCATTTCCAATGCTCTTGGCGTAACGCACGTTCTCGAAGGCAGCGTGCGAAAAGAGGAAGACAGGATCCGCGTGACCGTCCGCCTCGTAGACGCGTCGAATGGCAGTCGGTTGTGGTCGGAATCGTACGACCAACCAGTAGGGGACGTCCTCGCGCTGGAAACGACTGTGGCCCGGTCGGTTGCCTCGGAGCTGAAGGCGAATCTGCAGAATCTGGCCGATGTTCCCGCGAAGGGAGTGAACGCAGAGGCGTACGAACTGTACCTGCGGGGTCAGCACGCGTTTCGAATGCGAGAATACAGCGAAGCCCCGCGCTACTTCGAAGAGGCAATCGAGATCGACTCCGGGTTCATTCCCGCGTATCACAGCCTCGGTCTCGCGTATATCCATGAGGTTGCCGACGTGCTCGTTCCCATGGCAGAGAACCGAGCGAAGCTGCGCCAGTTGGTCGGTCGTGGCCTGCGTCTGGCGCCGGGCGATCCTGGCCTGCTCGCGCTCAGTGCGTACGTGGCACGGTATGACGGCGATATCAAGCTCGCGGAGCAGCGATTCGCAACCGCGCAGCAGCAGGATCCCTCGAACAGGATCGTTCTACGTCTGTACGCGCTCTTCAAGCTGGATCAGAGCTACCCGCACGAACAGCTCGCGCTGACTCGTCGCATCCGCGAGATCGATCCGCTGAATCCAAACATCTACATCGGCGTGTGGGCCAGCTACATGGACCTCGGAAATGCGAAGGAGGCCCTCGCAGCGGCCAAGCACTACCGGGAGATCGTCACGCCGACAGTCCCGACCGCGGACGGATTGATAGCGGTCACGCGGTGGATTCTCCTGGGCGATCTTGCCGAAGGCACCGAGGACGGCCGGAGGCTCGCAGCTCAGATCGAACAGAATGGCGAAGGCACGCCCCCTTGGCTGCCGCTGCTGTATTACGACATCGGCGATCTGCCAACTGCCGACTCTCTGATGAACCGTGGACGATGGGCCTTGCGCAGTGAGTACGAGATAGTCGCGGTCGACGCCTACCGGCATCTCGTCCACGGCGAAATCGCAGAGGCCCGGCGACTGGCTGTTGCAACGCTGACCGCGCCAAAGAAGATCTGGGGCGGCGATCCTGGCGATGTCATTCTCGTGCGGCTCGCGGTGGATGGACTGATCGAAGAGGGTGAGGCACAGCGGGCCGTGGACTTCCTGGAGAAGCTCGCGCCGGAGTATGCCCGGTACAAAGCGCGCAAGGACATCGACCCCGCGGATTTTTCACCCGCTCCGGTTCCGGTCAAGAGCGCGTTCTCATCTTTCCCTGCCCTCTATTTCGCCGACTACAGTCGCGCGTTGCGAGCAGTCGGCGACGAGGCCGGGGCGAACCAGATGCTCGATCATCTGGAAGCGGTTCTGGAGCTACGCCGCAAGCGCGGACTCTTCATCGAAGAGCGCCACGCTGCGGAAGCGCTCGCGCTGCGCGGACATACAGAAGCGGCGCTGGATGCGCTCGAGAAGGCGGAACGTGATCGGACGATCTACTATCGCTGGCATCTGGTGTTACTGCACAACGAGATCTTCGCGGGATTTCGTAACCACCCACGCTTCCTGGCCCTGGTCGAGAAGATCCAACGCGACCTGAGCCGACAGCGCGAGCAGCTGCAGTCTGCGAAAAACTGAGCTGCTACGGACCCTGCAGAACGGCGCGATCTGCGGCTTCGACCATCGACCGTGCGCCAGACGCGACACGAGAATGGTGCCGCATTCACCGTCCTGCGCTGAAAATAGACCGTCCTGCCGTCCGGCATGAACGCGGGCGCAGCTTCATGATTCGGGCCGGAGGTCACACCGGGAGCGAAGATCGTGGGAACGTCGCGGGGCCGATGAGCCGATTCATCAATTTGACTGATCCTCGTGGTCGCCCAACACTAGCCGAATGTTCATCGGTCACTACGGCGTAGCGTACGTCGCCAAATCAGTCGCACCCAAGGCGCCCCTGGCTGCGTACTTCCTTGCAGTTCAGACGCTCGATGTGCTCTTCAGTCTCTTTGTGCTCGGCGGTATCGAGCACCTCGAGATCGTTCACAAGTACACGAGCTACAACCCTTACCGTCTGTACGACATGCCGATCACCCATAGTCTGGTCGGGTCGCTCGGTTGGGCCGTCGCAGTCGGCAGCGTCGCCGCACTGTGTCGCTTGCCGCGACGCGAATCGATGTGGCTCGGGCTCGCAGTGTTCTCGCATTTCATACTCGATCTGCTGGTCCATACGCCCGACCTGTCGATCGCGGGCAACGACACTGTGAAGCTCGGTCTGGGCCTGTGGAACAACGTGCCTCTCGTCATCATGCTCGAACTGCTGGTGCTCCTGGGTGGCTGGATGCTCTTCAGCCGGGCGAGACGAGCCGATGCGGCGTTCCCGAAGCAGCGCAACCGGATCTTCATCGGCATCCTGGCGCTGCTGACGATCGTCACGCCCTTCATGCCGGACCCGGCGAGCCCGACAGCGTTCGCGATCCAGGCGCTCGTTGCGTACGGCGCGCTCGCCTGGGCCAGCGCCTGGAGCGTTGGCGAGTCGCTCTTCAGGACCAGACCCTTGCAGGCAAAATAACCAATATCGTCGAGGCACCCGCATGAAGATCGCACTCGTCAAGGCGACGCTCACCGACGCGCACCTGTGGATTCCGCTCGTAGTGCTCGCCATTGGCATCGCATTGCTCGCGGTTCTCGCATGAGCTCGGCAACGGGGCTCAGCACGAGTCGTTCGCTTCACTCGGTTGGCGTCGTGTCCGGTCTTGCTGCCGGAGCCTGGCTCGGCCTGGCCGAAGCACCGACGAAACTGGTCACCGTGGGCTTCTCGCCGTTCGTGATTTCGCTAGGCATGGTGCTGGGTGTATTCGTGGCGCGCTGGACGGTGCCGGTCGCGCTCAAGGGCACGAGCTATGTGTGGGCAGACCTGCGCGAGAAGCCGCACCTGATCGTCTGGGGCATCGTTGCGGGCATGCTGTGGGCGGTTGCCAATACGCTCACCGTTTTCGCCATCCGCAATGTCGGGCTGTCCATCGCTTTTCCCTTGTGGAACGTCAACAGCCTCGTCGGCGTGTTCTGGGGCTGGCTGCTGTTCAACGAGCTCCGCGGCCGCGAGGGCCGCCAGCGACTGAAAGTGCTGGCCGGCGCTGCGGCAATCGTGATTGGCGCATGCCTGCTCGCGTACGCCACTGCGGCTCATGAGCCGCCGGCCACAAAGGGCGCCGCAGCACTCGGCATCCTCGCGGCGCTGGGTGCGGCACTGCTCTGGGGGACGATGTACATCCCCTATCGCAAGGCCTACATCAGCGGAATGAATCCGCTGTCGTTCGTGACGGTATTCACCGTCGGCGAGCTGGGCACGATGTTCGCGCTGGCCGCCGTGTTCGATGGCGGCGCCGCCCATGTGCTGACCTCGCTCGAACAAGCGAAGCCTGCGCTGTTCTGGTTGTTCCTCGGCGGGTTCTGTTGGGTGCTCGGCGACCTGTTCCAGCAATATGCGGCCAAGTACATCGGGATCAGTCGCGGCATCCCGCTCTCCAACACCAATCAGCTCTGGGGTCTGGCGTGGGGCGTGCTGGTGTTCGGTGAGCTGGCACACATGGCCGGCGTCGCACAAGCGCTCGTCATCGGCGGCTCGCTGATAATGATTGCTGGCGCAGTTGCCATCAGCCTGGCCGAAGCTCCCGCCGACGAGCAGCGCGAGTGGCGCGTGGCGATGGAACGGGAATGTATGCGTTACGGTCTCGATCGCGAGCGCGTCGCCGCTGCAGTGACCGGCTCCGACCATTCGAGCGCCCCTCGCAGTTCGCGGCATTGGTGGGAACTACTCATCGTCGCGGGCGCCGTTGCGATATTCATCTGGCTGGGATTCCATGCGCAGGAGCAAGCGATCGCGATCGACGGGGCTTGGCTGCTGATATTGATCGCTGCCTCGCTCGTGCTGCTCGTGGGTGGCGCAGCCCTCCTCTGGAAGCGCACTCGATTCGGCTGATTTCTCAGAATGTACGCCGCACGGAAACACCGAAGTAAGGGCCAATCGCGAGCGTGCGCGTCTCGATGTAGCTCAGTGGCATCGTGCTGCGCAGTCCATCATGGATCTCGCGCTCGCGCACGGCGCTGCGATCGGTGAGATTGTTGGCGAACACGCGGACGTTCCACCGCGGCGTCGGCTCGTATTGCGCAAAAACATCGAGCCTCGTACCCAATCGCTCGGTTCGGACCTCGTCGAAGTAGTGCTCGCGCGCCTCGCTCGCCAGCGTCGCGTCGACGCCCCAGCGCACGCGCACCCACGCCAGCTGCTGGCTGAAATGGATCGCCACTTCGCGCGCAAGGTCCTGCGAAATCGGCCGCGATTCGCCGGTCGTAGGGTCCGTCGCCGAGCTATGGCGCCACAACGCAATCGTCTTGAGCAACCCCGCGCGGATTCCGAAGCGGTCCAGCGGCAGGACCAGGTTGAGCTCCACTTCGCTGCGGCGCCCGTCGCCGATGTTGCCGACCGCATCGAACGGCACTTCGGCAACGACGGGGATGCGGTCGATCAGATCCTCGATCCGCTCGTGGCGCACGGTCAACAGCGCCGTCCCCGACTCCATGAAGCGGCGTTCCCACGCGGCTTCCAGCCGCCAGGTGCGGTCGGGCTCGAGGTGCGGATTGCCGGCCGTCACGGTGTTCGCCGACAACGACGCCGAGCCGACGAAATCCTCGAAATCCAGCTGGCCCACTTCCCGCTCCACCAGGAAACGCAGCCGATCGCGCTCGGACGCGGACCACGTCAGCAGGATGCGCGGCTTCGGGAAGAAGAACGACTTCCCGAGCGTGCTGTCGCCGCTCTGCTCGAGCCGCGAATACTCGAAGCGTGAGCCGGCTTCGATCCGCCACGCTGTGCTCAGCGGCCAGCTGGCCGTCGCGAACACTTCTCCACGGCGCTCCTCGACGCGCACGGTGCCGTTCGGGAGCGGTGCCGCGACGCCGTCTTCCTCGAGACTGTTATGGCTATCGAGTACGTTGAGCGTCCCTTCGAGACCGCTCTCCCATGACAACCTGCCGCTGTCCCACCGCAGTACGCTGCGAACGATCGACTCGGAGTCCTCCGAGTCCAGCCGGAACAGCGTGACCCCGTCGGCGTCGATGCCGCGCTCACCGCCGCTCTCGCTGGAGGCGCGATGAATCGCAAACAGCTCCAGTTGCCGGCCGCGGGTCAGTCCGCGCTCGAAGTGAACGCCGAGCTCCAAGTTGTTCTCGTCCTCGAACTCGCGCACTGTGCTGCTGCTGGCATCAGGGAAGGTGATGTGCTCTGAAATGTCGGCGCCGAACTTCTCGGTTTGCACCGAGGCGCTCAAGCGCAGCTGTCCGCCAATCGCCGCACGCTCGTAGGCCGCCGCGGCTTCCCGCACCCTCTCCCCTTCGTCCTGCGAATAGACCGAGCTCCGCAGCACGGTGCCATCTGCGGCGACGCGCGGCCGTTTGCCAAAGCCATGCTCGTCATCGACGGTTTCGTAGGCGGCGGCCGAGAGCTCGAGCAACTGATCTTCGGTGCGGCGGGACATTTCCGCAGCGACCCGTGGCGCGCGGAAGCCGCGCTCGTAGAAGGCCGACCCCGCCTCGATCGTGCCGCGCGTCGACGCTTCGCGGCGACGCACGACGTTCGCAAGTACCGTCTGGCCCTGCATGTCGACGCCCGGCGCGCCGGCGCGAATCAGCTCGATCCGTTCGACGGCCGCCGCTGGAATTCGCCGCAGGATCGCTTCGAGCGACTCCTGCTTGCCCGCCGGGCGGCTGCCATCGATCAGCACGTTGCCGACCGCGCCGGCGAAGCCTCGCACTTCGGTATCGCTTTCGCTGAACTCGTAGCCCGGCAGCACGGCGAGCATGTCGAATGCGGATGAAGGCTGAGTACTCACGAAGAACGACGCCGGATACGCAGTCACCGGCGATGCAGCTCCCTCCTGCGCCGGCACCGCAGGCGATGCCAGGCTCAGCGAGCAGAGCGCGAA
Source organism: Steroidobacteraceae bacterium (assembly GCA_035275585.1). Taxonomy (GTDB): domain Bacteria; phylum Pseudomonadota; class Gammaproteobacteria; order Steroidobacterales; family Steroidobacteraceae; genus Steroidobacter. The sequence goes on from DATEML010000327.1 coordinate 9,297, forward strand.
GACGAATGCGAGCGAGCGGAGCGGCGCCATGGTTGTTCTCGTAGGATCGACCGGCATCAGCTTGCGCGCGGGCAACTGACGCCGAGGCCGCACGCGCCGTCAGCTCGGCGTCAGCGACCGCCAGACGATCGATACCTTGAGACCGCCGAGCTCAGAGCGCGCCAGGCTGATTTGCGCGCCGGTCGCTTCGGCCAGATCCTGAGCAATCGCGAGACCGAGACCGTGGCCACCACCGGCCTGGTCGAGGCGCGCGCCGCGTTCGAAAGCTTCCGCCATCTGAGCCGGATCGATCCCGGGCCCATCGTCCTCGACGCTCAGTACGCGGCCCTCGGGCAAGTGCGCACCCGCTATGTGCACCTGGCGCCGCGCATAGCGCACGGCGTTCTCGATGAGCGCGCCCATCAGCTCCAGCAGATCCTCCGCCGCGACCGGAACGGTCAGATCCGGCCGTACGTTCACTGCGAACACCACCTGCGCCACGACCTCGGCACGCTCGACCACGTCGACGACCGCTTCGATGACCGGCAAAGCCGCAGCGCTGACCTCGCCGGGTGCCGCGCGAATCGCAGCGGCGCGACTGCGCGCCAGCTCGCGATCCACCGCCGCGCTCGCCGCGTGAATAGCACGATCAAGGCCGTCGGCCGCATCCGCGGCCCCGGCCTCTCGAGCGCGGCGGCTCTGAGCGGAAATCGCAGCGAGCGGCGTCTTCAGCGCATGCGCAAGATCGGCTGCCCGGCGGCGCGCGCGCGTCAAGTCCTTCTCGCGCGCCTCGGCCAGCTCGTTGATCGCACGCACGAGCGGCTCGACCTCCTGCGCCGGTGCGGCAGCCAGGCGCTCGCGCGGACTGCGCTTGAGCTCATCGACTTCGTCGCGAATGCGAGCGAGCGGTCTGAGGCCAAGCGTGACCTGCGCCCAGGCAGCCGCGGACAGAATCACCCACAACAGCACCAGGAACAGCGCCAGCTCCGCTCCGAACTCGGCGCGGGCCTCGCGCAGCGCCTTGTTCTCGAACCCGAGTTGCAGCAGAACTGCGGGCCCGTTGCGTTCGGGTTTGACGACACGCTCGACCAGCAGCAGCTCTTCCTCGAACGGACCGACGATGAATCGCGTCGTCCAATCGCGCGCTCGCGCGACCTGCGAAGCGGGCAGGCTCTCGTCCCACAGCGAGCGCGAGCGCAGGCTGCCGCGCGCCGTCGTGACCTGCCAATAGACGCCGCTCGCCGGCTCGACGAATCGTGCGTCGCCTGGTTCACGGCTCAGCAGCGGCGCGCCGTCCGGTCCGATCGACAGACTCGCGGCGAGCTGCATGCCATCGCGGATCAGGTCTGCCTCGACGCGCCGCTCGATGTGTCGCTCGAACAGCAGAGTCATCACGATCCAGGCCGCGGCCAGCGCAACGAAGATCGCGACCGCTGCGGTCAACAGCAGCCGCACGCGCAACGATCGTGCCTTCACTGCGAGTCACCGGCCAGGACATAGCCGAAGCCACGGCGCGTTTCGATCACTTCGGGCGCGATCTTGCGCCGCAGCCGCACGACCAGCGCCTCGATGGCATTCGTGTCGCCGGTCTCCACCGCGCCGTAGAGGTGCTCGGCGAGCTCGCCGGCGGAAACTGCGCGCCCGCCCTGGTGCGCCACGTAGTACAGGAAGCGGAATTCCAGCTGGGAGAGGCGGATCGGGCGGCCCGCGTACGTCGCCGACATCCGGTGCGTATCGAGCAGCAGCTCACCGGCGCGAATGGCGGGAGACGCACGGCCGGCCGCGCGCCGGATGAGCCCTCGCACCCTCGCGATCAGCTCGACGACTTCGAACGGCTTGCCCAGGTAGTCGTCCGCGCCCGCCTCGATCCCGGCAACCTTCTCGGTCCAGTCGTTGCGCGCCGAGACGACGATCACCGGAAACAGGCGGTTGTCATCACGCCAGCGGCGCAGCACCGACAGGCCATCGAGGCGCGGCAGCCCGAGATCCAGGATCGCAACGTCGTAGTCTTCGGTATTGCCCTTGAACCAGGCATCGTCGCCGTCGCTCGCGATGTCGACGACGAAGCCCGCGGCCTGCAACGCGCGTGTCAGGTCGTCCGCGACCTCACGCTCGTCTTCGACCACCAGCGCTCGCACTCAATCGTCCTCTACCGACAGCACGCTGCCGCTGCGTGCGTCGATCTTGACCTCGCGCACGCGCCCGCTCTGGGTGAGCACCTTGATCTCGTAGACCAGGGCCGCACGCTTGCTCTCCAGCTCGACCTCGATGACGTCGCCGGGTACCTTCTCCTGCGCGATCGCCAGGATGCGCGCGAGGGGCAATACTTCGCCGCGCTGCAAGGCCGCACGAATCGCGTCATGCTCGCGCGCATGATGGTCGCGATCGTCGCCGCCGGCGAGGACCGATGCGACGACCAGCACCGTTGCGCACAGCGCACCGGCCACGAAAGTCCTGATCCAGCCCATGGCTTGCATGATCGCATGTTCGCCCGTCCGAGCTGACGTCAGCCTGACGCGCCGCTCAGGGCTGGCGTCAGCGGCCGCCCGCTAGGGTTGCGCCTCACCATGACTCGACACAGCTGGAGCTCCCCATGAAGAAACCCACAGTATTGTTGGCCTCCGCCCTCGCAATTTTCGCCGTCACGGCCGGCGCGCAGACGACCGGCATGCTCGGCCTCGGCGAAATCGAGAGCAAACTGACCGCGCAGGGCATCACGATCCGCGAGATCGAGCTGCGCGACCGCGTCGTCGAGGTCGAAGGCCGCGACGCCCAGGGACGCAAGGTCGAGCTGCTCATCGACCGCCGCAGCGGCGAGATCCTGTCGCAGAAGCCGGACCGCTGAGGCGGCCCGGCTCTGCCTCTCGTCAGAACTTGAAGCTCATGCCGGCGAGCATGTTCCAGGAGTAGATCTCGTTCTCGGCGAGCCGCGAGCGGTCGCCGCTGAAGAACCGCAACGGCTCGTCGTTGATGTTCTGCCACTGGATGAACGCCGAGGCCTGCTTCGTGAGCTGGTAGCTCGCCTTGAAATCGAGCTGCCCGTGCGTGTCGACGTACAGGTCCTGGTCCGCGGTGTCGCCGATCGTGTCGAGATACTCGCTGCGATAGGCGTACGCGAGCCGCAGCTCCAGGCCGTTGAGCTCGTAGAAGAGCGCGACATTGCCGATGTGCTCGGACTGCAGGAAGAACGGCACCTTGCGCGTGCTGTCGAGCACCTGCACCTCCGCCTCGCTGTCGGTCCAGGTGTAGCTGATCGACACGCCGAGGCCGCGCAGCAGGCCGGGTAGTTCGGTGAACTGCTGCTGGAAGCCGAGCTCGACGCCGACGATGTTGCCGGAGTTGGCGTTCTGGAACTGCTGGATCTCGAGCTCCGAGTAGAAACGGCCCTCGAATTCCGCGTCTTCGAGGATCTGGATGCGGTTGAAGATCGGGTTGTCGATGTCCTTGTAGAACACGCCAGCCGACAGCAGGCCGGCGGGCTGCAGGTACCACTCCAGCGCGACGTCGTAGTTCATCGATTCGAGCGGGTCGAGATCGGAGTTGCCGGCCTCGATCGCGCCCTCGAACACGTCGGGGTCGTCCTCCTCGATCTCGAAGATGCGGAACGGCACGTTCTGCTCGTAAGACGGCCGGCCGATGGTGTTGGTCCACGCGGCTCGCAGCAGCAGGTCCTCGCGCACCGCCCAGGTCATGAGCAGGTCCGGCAGCACGTTCGTGTACTTCTTCGAGCCTTGCACCGCGGGCGGCGGATTCGGTGAATCGCCGTCGACGAACTCGATGCTGAAGGCGTCGAAATCCGTGTCGGTCTGCTCGACGCGCGCGCCGGCGATGAAGGTCGCATTGCCGACCTGCAGCTGGCCCATCAGGTAGCCGGCGGTCACGGTCTCCTTCACCCGGTAGTCGACGCCGAACGATTCGGCGATCGTGTCCGCATCGCTGACTTCGAACGAGCCCTCGTTGTCGCGGAAGAACTGGTCGGCGCGGTCGTAGTTGGGGTATGGACCGAACGTGTAGTAGTTGCGCTCGCTCTCGTAGAAAGCAGGATCGCCGGCCCGCGCGACCTGGCTGAGCAGATAGTCGCCGTCGAAGCCGTCGTACACGATCATGTCCTGGTCGGACGTGCTCTCGCGCGAGATGTGCTTGCCGCCGAACTTGACGAAGCCGTTGCGCTCGCCCCACTGGAACTCGCGCTTGAAGTCGAGCTGGCCGATGCGCAGGTCCTCCTCGATCAGCTGGCCGCCGCGCGCCGCCTCGCTGAACTCGAAGTTGGCCGCGTCGTCGAACTCGGGCGGGGCATCGACGCGCCAGAAGAAGTTCGAGGTGTCGTACGTCATCGGCATCTCGTCCGCGGTCTCGAACGAATACGCGTTGTCGTAGGGCGTGTCCTGCTTGGTTTCGCCGTAGGTGAAGGAGCCGGCGAGGTTCCAGTCGCCGATGGTCACGTCGCCGCCGAGCGTCGAGGACAGGATCGACTGGATCTCGAAACGCTTGGTGTTGATGCGCTCGCCTTCGCCCTCGGTGAACGTGCCCGAGGTCGGCGTCTGGTTCTCCAGGTCGCCGTTGCGGTAGTCGAGCGTGACCTCCGGTTGCTGCTCGGTGTCCTCGTAGCGGTTGTAGAGGTTGCGCCAGTGCAGCTTGACGGCGTCGCTCGGCCGGAACTCGAGGTTCGCGACAAAGCCCTTGCGGACGCGGCGGATCAGGTAGTCGCGCATCGTGAACTCGTCCGGCACGAGGAAGTCGCCCTCCTCGACCCACGGATCGCCGCCCTGCACGTTGTGCGAGTTGAACTCGCGATCGGAATAGCTGGCCGAGAGCACGATGCCGAAGCGCTCGCCGAAAATGTTGCCCCAGCCGACGCTGCCGCCCCACGGGTTCTGGCCGCCGAGGTCGTAATAGCCGTAGTCGGCGGTCGCCGAGAGGAAGCGGCCGTCAGGGTCGTCGAAGACGCTCGGCGTGACCAGGTTGATCGTGCCGCCGATCGCGTTGCCGTCCAGGTCGGGCGTGGCGGACTTGATCACTTCGAGCTTCGAGAGAATGTCCGCGGGCACGGTGTCGAGCGCGACGCGCCGCGTGTCGCCCTCCGGCGAGCCGATGATCTGGCCGTCGATCGTGACGTTGCTGAGCGCGGCATCGATGCCGCGAATCGTCACGTAGCGCCCCTCGCCCTGGTCGGTGGTCACGGCGACGCCGACGACGCGCGCCAGCGTCTCGCCGGCGTTGCGGTCGGGCAGCTTGCCGGCGTCGTCCGCCGTCACCGATTCCTTGATCACTTGCGACGACTTCTTGTCCTGCAGCGCCGTGATCTGCGCGAGTCGATAGCCGGTGACGGTGATCTCCTCGACCCCGAGGGCCTCGGGCGAGGCGCCGAGCGAGAAGTTCTGCTCGGCCGCGCCGCTCTCCGGCACGCTGACCTGGCTCTTCGCGGCCGGCATGCCGACGTATTCGACTTCGACCGAGTAGCTGCCGGCCGGCACTCCGTCCATCCGGTACGCGCCGGAGCGGTCAGCTGCGACCGAGCGCCCGAGCTGCGGCACGCGCACCGTCGCATTCGGCAGCGCTCGCCCCGTGCCCGCTTCCGTGACCCGACCGGTGAGATCGCCGGCCCACGCGGCCGCGACCGGCAACGACAGCGCCGCCGCAATTGCCGCACTCAGCAACGGATAGTGGTGACGCACCATGACAAACCCCCCATGGCGCGGGCTCGCGCCGGCTGAACATTCGTTAAGTGGAATCCCGCAATTCCATTTGCGGCCGAGTATAGAACGAATATTTCGCATGGAACAAGTATTGTAATAAATGTTCCATTTTTCTATCTTTGTTCCACGGCGCCGGCCGCCCGACACTTTGCCGGCGCAGTTTGAAATTCCTGTTACAACCTCTATAGCATCGAGCGCCTGCCGCACCGAGCACCGATCGTGAACGCGCCAACCAACTCAGAAAAGCTCCGCGCAGAAATCGTCAAGAACTACGACGGGCTCAGCCCGCGCCTGCAGCAGGTGGCGAAGTACGTGCTCGACAACCCGAACGACATGGCACTGCAGACGCTCGCGGTGATCGCGGATCGCTGCCACGTGCAACCTTCGACGATCGTGCGGTTCGCCAAGTCCTTCGGCTACGACGGCGCGAGCCAGATGCAGGAGCTGTTCCGCGACGAGATGCTGACGCAGCCGCCGAGTCCCAGCTACGCGGAGCGCATCCGCCAGTTCAATCGGCGCGCCGGCGCCAACGGCTCGATCGCACCGCACGACGTGATGCGCGAATTCGCGGACAGCAACATCCTCGCGCTCGAACACCTCAAGGACAGCGTGCGCAAGGCCGACCTGGAGCGGGCGATCGAGCTGATTCGCGCTGCGAACGCCGTCTACATCGTCGGGCTGCGGCGCTCGTTTCCGGTTGCCTCATACCTCGCTTATGCACTGCGCCACGTCGACAAGCGCGCCTACCTGCTGGACGGCGTCGCCGGCATGCTCACCGAGCAGGCGAGCATGCTGGGCACTAAGGACCTGCTGGTCGCGATCAGCTTCAATCCGTATGCGCCGGAAACGGCACAGATCGCCACAGCCGCCAAGGAACGCAAAGCGCGCATCATCGCCATCACTGACAGCCGCCTGAGCCCGATCGCCGGCGCCGCGGATCTGTGCTTCGAGATCAAGGACGCCGAAGTGCGGCAGTTCCGCTCGCTGACCGCGTCGCTATGCCTCGCGCAGTCGCTCGTCATCGGCTACGCGCTGGAGATGGAAGGCAAGGGGAAGAAGTGACACAGGTGGCGCGTCTCAATTTCACGCTCATCGGCGCGGGCCGCATCGGCCGGATTCACGCCGGCAACATCGCGCGGCATCCGCAGGCGCGTCTCGCTTACGTCGCCGACGCCGACGCGCACGCTGCCCAGGCACTCGCCGAGCAGTTCTCGGCGCAGACTATCGGTCTCGACGCTGCAGTGACGGCCCGTGACGTCGACGCAGTGCTGATCGCGAGCTCCACGGACACCCACGCAGACTATATCGAGCGGTGCGCGGCGGCCGGCAAGCCGGTGTTGTGCGAAAAGCCGCTCGATCTCGACGCGCAGCGCGCGAGCGCGTGCGTGCAGGCAGCCGCGAAGGCCGGCATTCCGCTCTATCTCGGTTTCAATCGCCGCTATGACCCCTCGTTCATGCGCCTGAAGCGCGAGATCGCAGCCGGCGCGATCGGCACGCTCGAGACCTTGCACATCATCAGCCGCGATCCGTCGCCGCCGCCGGTCGAGTACGTGAAGCGCTCCGGCGGCCTGTTCCGCGACATGATGATTCACGATCTCGACATGGCGCGCTGGCTGCTCGGCGCCGAGCCGATCGAGGTCTTCGCCCGCGGCAGCGCGCTGGTCGACGCGGCAATCGGCGCAGCTGGTGACGTCGACACCGCGATGGTGATGCTGCGTACGTCGCGCGGACAGCTGTGCCAGATCGCGAACAGCCGGCGCTGCAGCTTCGGCTACGACCAGCGCATCGAGGCGTTCGGTTCGCAAGGCATGGTGCGCGCAGACAATCACACCGCGACCAGCGTCACGGTCGCCGGCGCGAATGGCTTCAACACCGAGCCGGCACTGCCCTTCTTCCTGGAGCGCTACGCGGATGCCTATCGGCTGGAGCTCGCGGACTTCATCAACGCACTGAACGATCAGCGTGTGGAGTTGGCAACGGGAATGGACGGACTGCGCGCGCTGCTGCTCGCGGACGCTGCGCAGCGCTCGCTGACGAGCGGCGCACCGGTCGCGCCCGGCGCCTGAAACCGTCGTTTCATTTTTTCAGTGGTTTGAAATATTCATTCCACTGCGTTAAGGTACGCCGGCCGACATTCGCCGGCGCCGCACGATTGACGAGTCGACTCACATGGCAGCACCGCTCAGATTCGGCTTGATCGGCAGCGGCTACATGGGCCGGGCGCACGCCATCGCGTTGCACTCCGCCGCCGCGGCTTTCGGCGCGGACTATGCAGTCGAATGCGCGACGCTCGCTGACGTAACGCCGGACCGTGCGCGACAGGCAGCCGAAACGCTCGGCTTCGCCGCCGGCACCGCAGACTGGCGTACGCTGGTCGCGGATCCGCGCATCGATGTCGTCGACATCTGCACGCCGAACCACCTGCACGCGGAAATGGCACTCGCTGCCATCGCTGCGGGCAAGCACGTCTATTGCGAGAAGCCGCTGGCGCTCGACATGCAGGAGTCGGCAGCGATCGTCGAAGCAGCGCGGCGCGCCAAAGTGTGCAACGTCATCGGCTTCAACTACATCTGCAACCCGATGGTGCAGGTCGCGCGCGAGATGATCGCCGCCGGCGAGCTCGGCGAGGTCGTCGGCTTCCGCGGCAGCTATCTCGAGGACTACATGAGCGATCCGGGCGTGCCGTACAGCTGGCGCTGTCAGCGCAAGCTGGCCGGCGCCGGCGCGCTGGCCGACCTCGGCTCGCACCTGATCAACATGGGACATTTCCTGCTCGGCCCGCTCGCGCGCGTGAGCGCGAATCTGCGCACGGTCCACGAGCAACGGCTCGATCGCGCCAGCGGCGAGCGTCGCCCGGTGGAGAACGAGGACATGGCGCAGGCGCTGGTCGAGTTTTCCTCGGGCGTCCGCGGCACGATGGAGATCAGCCGCATCGCCACGGGGTACAAGTGCGGGCTGGCGGTGGAAGTGCACGGTACGCGCGGTACGCTTCTGTACGACCAGGAGCGCATGAACGAGCTGAAGTTCTACAGCGCCGCCGATGCCGCGGGCCGGCGCGGTTTCCGCACCATTCTCGCGGGACCCGAGCATGCGGACTACGCGGCGTTCTGCCCTGCTCCGGGTCACGGCCTGGGGATCAACGACCTGAAGGTGATCGAGATCCGCAACCTCATGCGCGGCATCCGCACGGGCAGCGCTGCATCGCCGGACTTCGCGGAGGGGTTGCGCGTGCAGCAGGTCATGACCGCGATGGAGCTCGCTGCGCGCGAGCACAGCTGGATCGACGTCGGCCGGGTTGTAGCGACATGAATGCGCACATCGCCAGCCATCGCAGCGGCTTCCGCGCGGGCTTCACCGTAATCACGCAGGCGGACGCGCCGGACAATCCTTCGGAGATCGGACTCGCGGTGCTCCGCCTGACCGCAGGCGAGACACTGGCGACTGCGCCGCGCAGCGAGACCGCATGGTTGCTGATGAGCGGTGCGATCGCCGGCACCGCCGGCGATCTGCCGTTCGCCTTCGAACGCCACTCGCTGTTCGACGAGTCCGCGAGCTGCGTGCACGTCGCCGCCGGGACGGGCATCAAGATCGTGGCGCGCAGCGACTCGGAATTGACTGTCTACGATTGCGCGAATCGCCGGCACTTCGCGCCGCGCGTGTTCGCACCCGCGCAGGTGGCGAACGAGCCGCGCGGTCGCGGCCAGGTCGGCGGCCGCGCGCTGCGTTACGTCCGCACGATCTTCGATCGCAGCAACTCGCCGCCCGAGGTCGAGCTGGTGCTCGGTGAAGTCGTGACGTTCCCCGGCGGCTGGTCCAGCTATCCGCCGCACCACCATCCGCAGCACGAGATCTATCACTACCGCTTCACCGAGCCCCAGGGTTACGGCCATGCCGAGCTCGGCGAGCAGGTGGTCAAGGTGCGGCAATACGATACGGTGAAGATTCCGGCCGGTCTCGACCATGCGCAGTGCGCGGCGCCGGGCTACGGCATGTATTACTCGTGGGTGATCCGGCATCTGCCGGACAAACCGTACACCGTGCCCGAGTTCACCGCCGAGCACGCGTGGACGATGCAGCCGGAAGCGCCCTTCTGGCGTCCGCGCGACTTCGACGGCAGCGGCGGATCGAAGAAGTGAAGAGCCGGAAGTTCGACCTGATCTGCCTCGGGCGCGCCGCCGTCGACCTGTACGGGCAGCAGATCGGCGGCCGGCTCGAGGACATGCAGAGCTTCGCCAAGTACCTCGGCGGCTCGTCCGCAAATGTCGCTGCGGGTACTGCTCGCCTCGGCCTGCGCTCTTCGATGCTGACGCGGGTTGGCAATG
>DATEML010000328.1:0-2477 GCA_035275585.1 Steroidobacteraceae bacterium
GGCCGCGCTGTGCCCGCGCACGACCGAGCTGCTCGCCAAGGTTCCGTCGGTCAACGCTGCGATGTTCACGCTGCTGCCGCCCGGCAGCCGGCTCGGCGCGCATCGCGACCCGTTCGCGGGCTCGCTGCGCTATCACCTCGGGCTCGTGACGCCGAACTCGCCCGAATGCTTCATCGTCGTCGACGGCAGGAAGTATTACTGGAAGGACGGCGAGGCCGTCATGTTCGACGAGACGTACATCCACACCGCGGAGAATCGCACCGATGTAACCCGCGTGATCCTGTTCTGCGATGTCGAGCGTCCGCTGTCCAACCGGATCATCCGCGCCATCAACCGCACGCTCGGCCGGACCATGATCAAGGCTGCCGCGACGCAGAACATGCCGGGCGAGCACGTCGGCGTGCTGAACCGCGTCTTCGAATACGTCTACAAGATCCGCATCGTCGGCACGCGCATCAAGGCGTGGAACCGGACGGTCTATTACCTGCTCAAATGGCTGCTGATCGGTGCGGTGCTGTACGCGATATTCGCGTAGGCACGCGCGGCACTGCGACACGGAACCTCGCTGCGCGGTCCGCGCGTTTAGTTGACGACAAACGCATGGCGGAACTCTTCCGGCAGGAGGAGGCGTATGAGCAACATAGAGGTGCGCGAAGGACAGTGGTACGCGGACCGAGTCCATCATGAATTCTTTCTGGTGATCGGCATCGACGAATCCGACGGATTGATCGACGTGCGCGATCGCTACGGCGACATCGACGAGTTCGACCTGGACGAATGGGACGCGATGGACCTGGTGCTGTGCGTAGCGCCAGGGGACTGGGACGAGGCAGCGGACGTCGAGGAAGACGGCGAAGAGCAGCGCCCGGCGGGCTGAGCGCTCACCACTTCAGGTCGTCGGGCACGACATAGTCCTTGTACGGATCGTCTTCGGACGGCGTTTCATCCGGGGAATCCTGCAAGGAGATGACTGCGCGCGTGTCGTAGCCGCGAATGCGTTCGCCGATATCGCGCGGCACGACGTCGTGCTTACCTTCGCAACGGACGATCAGAACCTCGCCGCCGATGATCCGCGCGCGCAACGGCGCGTCGACCGGCAGGCGGCGCACCTTGCCGCGGCTCACGAAATTGAAATATTCGTCGCTCTCGAGCTTCGGCAGGCGGTGCTGCTCGATCAGCTGCTTGATCTGCGTCCAGCGCTCCTTGCGGTCGGCTTCTTCCTTGCGGCGCTGCTCCAGCGCCTGGGTACGCGCCGCTTTTGCAGCCTGCGCGGCCTGCACCTGAGCGATGCGCTTCTGCTCCTTCGCCTTGCGCTCCTCCTGCTCGGCTGCCTTCTTCTTGCCGAATCCGGCCGCGAGCAGCTGCTCGCGCAACGACATGCTCATGGATCGATCTCGAACGGGGAAGGCGCGACTATGGAATAGCGGCCCGGACAGGTCAATCGGCCCAGTGCCAGCGCTGCGCCCAGTCGAGCTTTTCCGGCTTTTCCAGCTGCTTGAGCGCGTATTCCGCCTGCAGCGCCTGCGAGCGGTCGGCAAACGGCTGCGCGCCGAGGATCCGCAGCGGCCGGTTTGCCCGCGTGAATTTCGAGCCCTTGCCGGCGGCGTGCTCGCGAAACCGGGCCGCGACGTCGAGCGCGATGCCGGCATAGGTGCGTCCGTCCGCGCAGGCAAGCAGATAGAGCCACCAGACCTTTGCGTCTTCGGTCACCTCATGGCCCTGCAAACAACTTCGCGAGATCTGCATCGTCGAGCGCCCGCCACTGGCCGATCTCCAACGCACCCAGCGTCAATCCGCCGACCCGGCTGCGGTGCAGCTCCGCGACGTGATTGCCGACGGCTGCAAACATGCGACGTACCTGATGATAGCGCCCTTCGGTGATCGTCAGCTGCGCCAGGCGCGGCCCCAGCACTGCAAGTGTCGCGGGCGCGAGCGGCGTCCGCTCCGATTCGAGCAATAGCGTGCCGCTCGCGAAAATTGCACCTTCGTCGCCGCGCAGGTCGCGCGCCAGCGTCGCCTCGTAGGCCTTCTGCAGGTGCGAGCGAGGCGAGACGATTCGATGCAGCAGTGCGCCGTCGTCCGTCATCAGCAGCAGGCCCGTCGTATCGCGATCCAGTCGACCGACCGTCGCCAGCGTGGGCGAGCGCAGGCGAAAGCGCGGCGGCAGCAAATCGTAAACGAGCGCGCCGGCGTCCTGCGTCGAGCACGTGTAGCCGGCCGGCTTGTGGAGCATCAATGTGAAGCCCGGCGCCGGATCGAGCGGCGCACCGTCGATCCGCACGCGCGCCGGCTCGACTACGTCTTCGATCGACAGGACGCGACCGTCAACGTCGCAGATGCGACCGTCACGGAACATCGCAGTCACTTCCTTGCGGCTGCCATAGCCGAGATTCGCGACCAGCCTGAGCAGCTTCACGCGCGCTTCGCCTTCACGGCTTCGACGATCTTGTAGCCAAGCTGCTGCGTCACGATGCGAA
>DATEML010000329.1:0-8635 GCA_035275585.1 Steroidobacteraceae bacterium
AGACGCCAAGGAAGAGAAGAAGATTCTGAATTCAGAGTTCTAGATTTCCGGATTCCGACCTCGGCGTCTTGGCGTCTTGGCGAGAGATATTCCGGGCTCTGAGCCGGCGTCATGCCGTGTAGACTCCGCAAACAACATTCGACCTGGGGGAGTCCATGAGAACCAGAAATCTCACGCTCAGCGCCTGTGCAGTCGCGATGCTCATCGCCGCCGGTGCCGCACAGGCGGCAGAGACGGCCAAATATCCGCTGGTCATTCCTGCGCCGCACGGCAGCGTGATCCTGCCGGACGAGAACGCCAAGTGGGCCTACGACAATTTTCGTTACGCCGCAGTCCGCCGCGTCGACGACACGCTGTACATCTCCGGCGTCGTCATCGGGCCGCGCGAAGGCGAGAAGCGCGACGCCGAGGCATTCAAGCAGCAGGTTCACCGGGGATTCCAGCGGCTGCAGGCCATCCTCAAGTCGGCGGGTGCGACGTTCGAGGACGTCGTGATGATCAACAGCTTCCACGTGTGGGAAGGACCGGACTTCGAGGGCACGAAGCAGCAGCACTTCGCGCTGTTCGAGGAAGTTGCCGACACCTATCTGAAGCCGCCCTATCCGGCGTGGACAGCCGTGGGCACGACTGGACTGCTCGGGACCAACAGCGTCGTCGAGGTGCAGCTGATCGCCCGGCTGCCGGGCGGCTGAGACGCTGCGCCGAACCGTGTCTCCGGCACGCTGAACAGAGCTGCTGCCGGCTTTCGCGCCGGCGCCAGCCGGTCGATCATCAGCGCGATGTCGAGCCAACTTTCCCGGCGCCGCTTCCTCCAGTCTGCCGCTCTCGCTGGCGGCGTGTTGCTGATCGACATCCGCGCGCCGCTGCGCGCGGGCGACGGCTCCGTCGCTGAGGTGATCGCGGGCTGGATCCGCATCGATCCTGATGGCGCGCTGTGCCTGCTGCTCAATGCCACCGAGATGGGGCAGGGCGCGAAGTCGGGGCTCGCGCAGATTCTCGCCGAAGAGCTCGAGGTCGACTGGTCGGACGTCCGGGTCGACTTTGCGCCGATCGACACCGAGCACTATGGCATGTGGGAAACGTATCAGACCGGCGGTAGCGGCTCGGTGCGCGGCATGTTCGACCGACTCCGCAAGGCCGGTGCGACCGCTCGCACGATGCTCTTGCAGGCGGCTGCGCAGCGCTGGCGGGTGCCTGTCGAAGAATGCGTCGCTCGCAGCGGCGTAGTGCGCCACGAGCGATCATCGCGGAGTGCTTCGTATGCGGCACTGGCGCGCGATGCACTGCGCCTGCCGGAGCCCAAGGACGTGCCGCTGAAGCCGCGCAGCGAATGGCAACTCATCGGCAAGTCGATGCACCGGCTCGATCTGCGCTCCAAGATCGACGGCAGCGCAACGTTCGGCATCGACGTGCGCCAGCCGGGCATGCTGTACGCCGCAATCGCGCAATCGCCGGTGCTCGGCGGCGCGCTCGAATCTCTGGATGAAGCGCCGGCGATGGGACATCGCGGAGTGCGTCGCGTGCTCCGGATCAACGGCGCCGTCGTCGTCGTGGCCGAGAGTTTCTGGACGGCGCAGAAGGCGCTGGCGAACCTGAAACCGGTTTGGCGAGACGGAGCGATGGCGGGCGTCACCTCGACCGCGATCAGCGAACGGTTGCGTGCGCTCACGCACGAGGCCGGTAAGGGCTACGTCGCCGAAGGCGAGGACGAGGTTCAGGTGCGCGCGCGATGCGAAGCCGAGTTCGCCAAGGCGCGTCGCGTCGTCGAGCGCACGTATGAGGCGCCGCTCCTGTCGCATTCGCCGATGGAGCCGATGAACGGCACCGCGCTCGTGCGCAATGGTCGCGCGGAGCTGTGGGTGCCGACGCAAGTGCAGTCGGAGCTGCGCACCACCGTCGCCAAGGCGCTCGGCTTCGAGGAATCGGCGGTGACGATTCATACGACCGAGCTCGGCGGCGGCTTTGGCCGACGGCTGCAGACCGACTACGGCGTCCAGGCGGCGCTCATCGCGCGCGAGATGGGCGTGCCGGTGAAACTGATCTGGACTCGCGAAGAGGATACGCAACACGGGTTCTATCGACCTGCAGCTGCGGTGCGCCTGCGTGCTGCGCTCGGCGCAGACGACGAGCTCACCGCGTTCAGAGCGCACATTGCCTGCGTGGACGGCGAGACCCCTGTGGGCGGGCTTGCCGCTCAGCTGTACGCGCTGCCGAATCCCTGCATCACGTATGCGGGCTGGAACCCGGGCGTGCCGCTCGGTGCGTGGCGCTCGGTCGACGCGTCGCAGAACCTGTTCTTCTTCGAAAGTTTCATCGATGAGCTCGCGCAGGAATTGCGACAAGAGCCGCTTGCGTTCCGCCGGCGGCTGCTCCGCGACAACGCACGGGCGGTGCGCGTACTGGACGCGGCAGCGAAGCTCGCGCGCTGGGACGAGAAGCTGCCGAAGGGACATGGACGCGGCATCGCCTTCCTGCGCGGCTATGGGTCATTGGCCGCGCAAGTTGCGGAAGTCTCGGTGGCCGCCGATCACACGCTGCGAGTGCATCGCGTGTCCTGCGCGGTCGACTGCGGTACGGCCGTGAATCCCGATTCGATCCGCGCACAGTTCGAAGGCGGCGTGATCTTCGCGCTGAGCGCTGCGGCGCTCGGCGAAATCACGATCGCAGCCGGGCGCGTGCAGCAAGCGAACTTCCACGACTATCAGGTCGTGCGCATGGCGCAGGCGCCGCAGGTCGACGTGGAGATCCTCGAAAGTCCTGCGGAGGCCATCGGCGGCATCGGCGAGCCGCCCGTTCCGCCGCTCGCGCCGGCCGTCGCGAATGCGATCTTCGCCGCCACCGGCACGCGTGTCCGTCGCCTGCCGCTCAGCACGTCCGGCTTCAAACTGGTCTGATATCCTTGGCGCGTGCGCGCGTCTGCCTGGATTCTGTTCACAGCTGCGCTGCTGGCGTGGACCGGCAGTGAGGCGCAGATCTATGAGTGCGCCGGCAAGGATGGATCGCGCGTGTTCTCCGACAAGCGGTGCGGCCCGGATGCCAAGGTCGTGCAAGGCATCGGCAAACCGAAACGGCCGCCGCCGAAGGGCCTGTCGGCGAAGCCGGTCAAGACGCGCAAGACTGCAGCAGAGTTGGAACAGCTCACGCTCCAGTGCGACGCCGGCGACATGCAAGCGTGCACGGCGTGGACGATGGGCGGCGGTCCGGAGCTGTTGCGCGACCAGGAACGCAAAGGCGAAGTGGATTGTGAAGCCGGCTCGCTCGCCGCCTGCGAAGAACGTTACTGCCGCGAAGGAATAAGCGCGGATTGCCGGGCCCGCGTGCAGCGGACCGCGCGGCTCGCCGGCGACACCTGGTATCTGCGGGACGAGACGCGCGACTCGGGCTCGGGTCTCACGAAGTATCTCGTGCGCTGCATTCCCGAAGGCGTGCGCGAGTCCCTCGACATTCTCGTCACATGCTCGAACGAAGCGGGTCCGAACCGCTGCTATCTCGCCGATCCGCAGCACGGCTTCCCGCGCCTGGCGCCGGCCGCGGCGGCTCAGTGCTCGCGCCGGCCCGCAGCCGCGCCTGCGAACTGATGGCCACGCGCAAGCGCTCGCGCTCGCGGCGGCGCCGTAGTTCCGCATTCAAGTGGCTGCGGCGATGGTGGCCGAGTGCCCCGGTGCGCAAGCGCTGGATGCGCGCGTTCGGACGCTCGCCCCCTACCGTGCAATTCATCGTGCTCGGCGCCGTGCTCGTCACGCTGTGGTTCGGGCTCAACTGGATCTACCAGGTGGTGCGCAAGCCCTCCGAGCTGTTTTTCCCGGTCAGCGGCGTGCTCTACAAGATGCCCGAAGAGACTTGGGATACGTACGAGTCCGCTTTCCGCAAGCACTCCACGAGCACGATCACGCCGTCGTTCCTCGCGGCGCTGGCACAGATCGAGGCATCAGGCAATCCCGTCGCGCGCACCTACTGGCGCTGGTCGATGACGGAGGGCCCATTCGACTTGTATCGACCTGCGTCCAGCGCCGTCGGCATGTACCAGATCACCGACGGCACGTTCGCGGAAGCGCGGCGCTATTGCATCCACGATCACGCCGTCGTCGAGGACGGTGCGTGGCACGACATGCG
Source organism: Steroidobacteraceae bacterium (assembly GCA_035275585.1). Classification (GTDB taxonomy): domain Bacteria; phylum Pseudomonadota; class Gammaproteobacteria; order Steroidobacterales; family Steroidobacteraceae; genus Steroidobacter. The sequence continues at coordinate 4,114 of DATEML010000329.1, forward strand.
CTCGTGCTGGTTCAACAGCCTGTATACACGCGTCATCGCCTCACACTCGATCGAGCTCACGTCTGCGTATCTGGATCGGAAAGTTGCACGAGCGCTCGCGAACGCGCGCATCGGCAAGGCAACGCTCCGGCAGAAGGAGGATCTCGCTGCGCTGATCCACCTGTGCGGCGCCGGCGCCGGCGAGTACTACGCGCGGCGCGGTCTGCGCCTGATTGCGCATCAGCGCTGCGGAGATCACGATGTGCGCGCGTATCTCAACCGGGTGCAGGGCATGAAGACCGTATTCCTGCGCCTTGGAGCCGATTCATGAACTGGGCGATCGTCGTACACGGCGGCGCCGGCGTCATCGAGCGCAAGGATCTCAGCCCCGAGCAGGAATCGGCCTATCGCGCGGCGATGAATCGCGCGATCCAGGCGGGCGGCGCAGTGCTGAGCAAGGGCAGCTCGGCGCTCGACGCCATCGAGGCGACGATCAAGCTGATGGAAGATGATCCGTTGTTCAACGCCGGCCGCGGCGCCGTGTTCACGGCGGAAGGCCGCAACGAGCTCGACTCGGCGATCATGGACGGCAAGACGCTCGCCGCCGGCGCCGTCGCGGGCGTGACGCGCACGCGCAATCCGATCTCGCTCGCGCGGCGCGTGATGGAGCAATCGCCGCACGTGATGCTGATCTCCGCCGGTGCCGACCGGTTCTCGAAAGAGCAGGGCCTGGAGCAGGTCGAGCCGGGCTGGTTCTACACCGAGCGGCGCTGGCGTGCGCTCGAAGCCTTTCTCAAGGAGCAGGGCCTGCCGATTCCGCCGAAGCCGGCGGGCGCGCACGAAGGCGGCGCCGCGCAGAACCTCGCGCACGATGAAGGCAAGAAGGGCACCGTCGGCGTCGCTGCGCTCGACGTGAACGGCAACGTCGCGGCCGGCACGTCCACGGGCGGCACGACCGGCAAGCGCTGGAGCCGCGTCGGCGACTCGCCGATCATCGGCGCCGGGACTTACGCATCCAATACTTCGTGCGCGGTGTCAGCGACCGGCACGGGCGAGTACTTCATTCGGCTGACCGTCGCGCGCGAGATCTGCGCGCTCGTCGAGTACAAGGGAATGAAGCTGCAGGCGGCGGCCGATGAGGTGATTCAGAAGCGGCTCACGGCGCTGCACGGCGATGGCGGCATCATCGCTGTCGCGCCGGACGGCCAGATGGCGTGGAGCTTCAACACTTCGGGCATGTACCGCGCGCGGATGTCGCAGGGCCAGCCGGTGCAGATCGGGATTTACAAAGACGAGAAGTAGTCTACCCCGTCGGCAGACTGATCTTCTGCAGCGCCGCGCCGCTGGTGCTCTTCCTCGCAATGATGTCCTTGACGATCTCGACCGCCGTCTTCGTGCACGGCGGCAGATCGATGTCGCTCGTGCCGAGCGGTGTGACGCGCTCGCCCCAGCGAATCACGTGCGAGCACCACGTGAGGCCGCCGCCGAACGCCGGAGTCAGCAGGATCGAGTGGGGCTTTACGCGGCCTTCTTCGAGTGCATCGACGAGCGCTACCGGTACCGTGGCGGCGGACATGTTGCCGTAGCGCTGCACCGTGACGTACACGCGGTCCATCGAGATGCCGCAATGTTTCGCGACTGACTCGATGATCCGCAGATTTGCCTGGTGCGGGATCACGAGATCGACCTGATCGGTCGCAATGCCGGCGCGCTCGAGCGCGCTGTGCGACGCCTTCGACATGCCGTGCACGGCGCGCTTGAAAATTTCCTGGCCGTCGAAATCCCACAGTGTGTCGCCGAGCTGGACGCCGGCGTTGCCGTAGATCGTGCCCATCCCACGCACCCGCAGGGTCGCGCGCGCATCGGCATAGCAGCCGAGCTTCTCCGCAATCACACCCTCGGCGTTCTCGCTCGCCTGCACGACGACAGCTGCCGCGCCATCGCCGAACAGGACCGCGACGTTGCGATTGCTCCAGTCCATGTACGGCGTGATGCCTTCGACGCCGACGACCAGTGCGTTGCGCACGACACCGGTGCGGATCATAGCGGTCGCGGTCGACAAGCCGTAGAGGAAACTCGTGCACGCGGTGTTGATGTCCATTGCCGCGGCCTTGTTCGCGCCGATCAGCAGCTGGATGGCGGAAGCAGTGTTCGGCACTTGCTCGTCCGCTGAACACGTGCCGAGCACGACCAGGTCGATGTCCTGCGGATCCATGCCGGCGCAGGCCAGTGCGCGCATCGATGCGACGTGCGACAGCGTCGTCATCGGCACGTGCGAAACCCGCCGCTCCCGGATGCCGGTGCGGCTCGTGATCCACTCGTCGCTCGTGTCCATGAAGCTGGCGAGGCCGGCGTTGTCGAGCACGGCCGGCGGCATGCACTTGCCCCAGCCCGTGATGGCGGCGTATTTCATGGCGGGGAATCATACTCCCGGGCCGGCCGGAGGCTATACTGGGCCGCGCTCCGCCGGGGAAGCGCCGTGAAAGAACAGAGCAAGATCTATGGGGGAAACGGCCATGCGGTTTGTGTTCTGGGCGGCGCTCGCCCTCGTCGCGGCCGGCTGCGGCAAGCACCCGGCGAAGGTCTCACCGTCCGACGCGGACTTCCACAAGAAGCTGCAGCTGCAGCTGATCGAGGCGCAGCCCGGTGACGTGATCGAGCTGCCGGCCGGCAAGTGGACCTTCAACCGCTCGCTGAGCCTGAACAAATCCAACGTCACGATCCGCGGCGCGGGACCGGACAAGACCGTGCTCTCTTTCAAGGGCCAGGTGCAGGGCGCCGAAGGCCTGCTCATCAACGCGGCGGAACACGTCACGATCGAGAACCTCGCGATCGAGGACACGAAGGGCGACGGCCTGAAGGCGAACGGCTGCAAGGACCTCACGATCCGCAATGTGCGCGTCGAGTGGACCGGCGGGCCGGACGAGAAGAACGGCGCGTACGGGCTGTACCCGGTGCAGTGCGAGCGTGTGCTGATCGAGAAGTCCGCCGCGATCGGCGCCTCCGACGCCGGCATCTACGTCGGCCAGTCGACGCAGATCGTCCTGCGCGACAATCGCGCCGAGTTCAACGTCGCCGGCATCGAGATCGAGAACAGCACGCACGCCGACGTGTATCGCAACACCGCGACCAACAACACCGGCGGCATCCTGGTGTTCAACCTGCCGGGCCTGCCGGTCAAGGACGGGCGCAAGACGCGCGTCTACTCGAATCACATCCACGACAACAACACCGACAACTTCGCGCCGAAGGGCAACATCGTCGCGACCGTGCCGACCGGCACGGGCTTCATGGTGCTCGCGAACGACGAGGTCGAGTTCTTCGACAACCGCGTCGAGAACAACCGCACGGCGAATGCCTTGATCCTGTCGTTCGACACCACCGGCAAGCCGGCGAACGACGCGGCGTTCGATCCGTATCCGCAGGAGATCTCGATCCACGACAATCACTTCGCCGGCGGCGGCGACAGCCCGGACCAGCTCGAGCTGAAGGCGATGAAGGTCGCGAAGTTCGGCCTCACCGGCAGCCTGCCGGACATCCTGTGGGACGGCGCCATGGCGAAGGACAGTGACGTCGCCGCCACCAAGATCTGCATCCACGGCAACGGCGATGCCGATTTCGCCAACATCGACTACGCCGGCAAGCTCGCGAAGTTCAGCACGGACCTGAAGCCGCACGATTGCGAGCTGCCGCCGCTGCCGCCGGTAAGCTGGCCGGGCCTGGACGCAGCGCCGTCCAGCTGACGAGGTTGAATTGCGTCTGCGGCTATTGACCTGTGCACTGGCGGCGCTCGCGGCGAGCGCGTGTCACCAGGCGCCGCGCACGGGCCTCGATTTCGCGGGCGAGTTTCCCGAGCGTCTGAGCGAGTGGCACCTGCTCGAGCAACGCGACGGCAAGATCGTGCCGAACCAGGGCGTGACTCCTTACGATCTCAATTCGCCGCTCTTCAGCGACTACGCGCACAAGTTGCGCACCGTCCTGCTGCCGGCGGGCACGAGCATCCGCTACAGTGAGGATGCATTCGAGTTCCCGGTCGGCACCGTGATCTCGAAAACTTTCTACTATCCGCGTGCGGGCGCGGACGCAGACGGCCGCATCGCAGTCCGCAAGGTCCTCGCGCAGTCGCAGGAAGCGGCGCTCGATCTTGCGCAGGTCCGCTTGCTCGAAACGCGGCTGCTGATCAACACGGCCTCCGGTTGGGTGGCGATTCCGTATGTGTGGAACGCGGAGCAGACCGAAGCGACGCTCGCGCTCGCCGGAGACGTACTGTCGCTCGAACTGGTCAGCGACGCGGGCCGCCAGCCATTCGCATACCTCGTGCCGGATACGAACCAGTGTGCGGGCTGTCATGTGCTGGAACATCACTCGCAGAAAATCGAGCCGATCGGCATTCGCGCGCGACACCTGAACAAAACCTATCGTTACGCAAGCGGGAGCGAGAATCAGCTGGCGCACTGGCAGAAGGCCGGGCTGCTCACGGGTGCGCCCGATCCAGCGCAGGCGCCGCGCAATGCGCGCTGGGACGATCCCGACGACGCCGACA
>DATEML010000330.1:0-10600 GCA_035275585.1 Steroidobacteraceae bacterium
CGAGATCGCCGCGTTCGGGCGCGAATTCGCGGCGCAGGCGTGCGCACAAGCGTCGCGAACGACCCAACTGCTCGCGCTGCTGCTTGATGTTGCCGGCGAGAATTTCGTCCTCGATGTCGTCGAGTTGCCGAGTCATGGTGCTCGCAAGCACCTTGATGCGCGCGGTGCGCAAGTCGAGCAGCTGCGCGGCGAGCTCGATGCCCGACGCGGCGGTGATGCCGGTGCGCATGCGCTGGCGCATCTCGTCGGCGCTCTTCAGCGCGTGTACGCGACCCGTGATCAGCAAATGTCGGCCTGCGTAGCACCACAGCGGTGCGACTTCCGAAGGATCCGACTCGTCCTCGTAGGTGAAATCGCTGATGACCATCAGCAAGCCGCCGTCGGTCCACTCGACGCGCCGGTTCTCGTCGTGGTCCTGCAATTGAAGTGCAACCACGTGACCTGATCGGGCTGCGCGAGCGCCTGCACGATGCCGTCCGCCGTCACTTCGCGCGCACGACCGTGCGGCTCCAGACGATAACCGCAGATCAGCCCGCGATCGGCGCCGGCGCCTTCGTTGAGAAACAACGGCATGGGTTGCAACTGTGGCATCGTGGCGCGCGAAGCTTCGTGTTGGATCGGTGGCACAGCGCCGCCCGGCGACCTAGAATACGCCACCGGCGGCGCCGCCAGAACAGCCGGCTGGCAATCCCATCGAGAGTGAGACATGCACATCCCGCGCACGCGCAAACCCGGGCGGCAGCGCCTTCCGATCACGATCGCGCTGGACCCCACGGCCTACGCGTTCGTCGAGCAGTGCGCGAGCGAGGGCTGGTTCCGCTCCGTCGACGATTTCTTCGAAGCGGCAGTGGCGATTTTCCGTAATCACATGGCGGCGTTGAACGCCTACGTCGAGCTGGAAGAAGCGAAGGGGCACTCGCGGGAAGAGACCCTCAGCACCGCGCAGTTCGAGATCGTCTTCACGCGGCAGCGCGACTGATATCGGTCCGGCCATGGCCGATCGGTCGCTGCAGACGCTCGCAACGCCGGATCGACCGGTACACCAATGCCGGGAAATCTTCCTGCGCCAGGTCGCCGCGGCGATCGAAGAGCTGGAACAGAGCAAACCCAACGTTCACGGCGCACGCAAGCAGCTCAAGCGCGCGCGGGCGACGCTGCGGTTGTTGCGCTCCGCAATCGGCGAGGATCTTTACGGCCGTGAAAACGTCGCAGCGCGTGATGCGGCTCGGCCGCTGTCGAGGGCTCGCGACGACGAAGTGCTGAGCAACGCGCTCGAAGGACTGCTCGAGCACTTCGGCGGTACCGCGCCGCGGATGCATCTCGGGCAGAGTTCCCAGAAGCTGCCGGCAGCGCAGCTCGACAAGATCAAGGCTGCGCTCAAGAGGTCCATGACGCGCGCGGAGGCATGGCATCTCGATGCCGAAGGCTGGGACTGCATCACGACGGGATTGCGAGCGACCTACCAGCGGGCCCGGCGTGCACTACGACACGCGCGCACGGACCGTGCGACCGAGGATCTGCACGAGTGGCGCAAGCAGACCAAATATCTGTGGCACCAGCTGCAGATTCTCACGCCGCTCGCGACCGGCCCGGTCGGCGAGCTCGCCGACGAGTTTCATCATCTGGCGGATTACCTCGGCGACGAGCACGACCTCGCAGTGCTGCGCGAGCGCGTCGGCGCGCCGACGACGGAGATCAGCGAGACGGCGTCCAGCGCGCTGAAAACGCTGATCGACCGCCGCCGCGAGGAATTGCAGGACAAGGCGCTCGCCCTCGGCGAGCGGCTGTACTCCGACAAGTCGAAGGCATTCGTCCACCAGCTCGAAAAGCACTGGTCGGACACCTAACTGCAATCTGGAGCCTGTGACGGAGTGACGAAAGTGACAAAGTGACGCCCCCGTCACTCCGTCACCCGCGTCACTCGTCGTCGTAGGCCGCGGCGGCCTGTGCAAGCACCAGGACAACGGCGGCGGAAACTATTTGGCCGACGATTAGAGGGAGCGGGAGTTACACTTTCGTGTCAGCGCTCGGCGTCGAACAGCGGCAGCGACACGCTGAACTCGCTGCCGCAGCCTTCGCCGGCGCTGCGGGCCTCGACGGTGCCGTCATGCAGGTCGAGCAGCCCCTTGACCAACGCCAGGCCGATCCCGAGTCCGTCGTCCGTGCTCTGTCCGAGGCGATTTGCCTGCGAGTACATGTCGAAGATCTTCGGCAACATCTCCGCCGAGATGCCGATGCCGTCGTCGCGGACGGCGAACACCGCTCGATGCCCCGCGCGCGTCAACCGCACGCTGATGGTGCCGCCCATCGGCGTGTACTTCACGGCGTTGGTGAGCAGATTCACCATGATCTGATTGAGGCGCACCGCGTCGCCACGCACATGCATCGGCTCCGCGGAGACCTGCAAGTCGAGGCGGTGCTGCCGCGACTCGATCTGGTGGCGCGTCGCGTCGATCGCTTCGCGAACGGCGTCCTGCATGCGCACCGGTTCCAGGCGTAACTGCACGAGACCGTGCGTGATGCGCGCGACGTTCATCAGGTCGTCGAGCAATCGCGACATGTGATCCACCTGCCGCCGCACCATGGCGAGCGCCGCGGTATCGCCGGCTTGCGCCGTCTTCTCCAGCGTATGCGATGCCGCCGCCAGCGCCTGCAGCGGATTGCGCAGCTCGTGCACCAGGATCGCGAGGAATTCATCCTTGCGCTCGCTCTCGGTTCTGGAGACGGCGTCGGCGCGCTCGTAGTCGGAGATGAGGGATTGCTGCTCGTCGAGCCGCACGCTCATGACATCGGCGAGACGATGAAACCGCGCCTCGCCTTCGCGCAACGCGCGCTCGCGGCGCTCGTGCTCGATCGCGACGCTGGCGGCCGAGCACGCGAACTTGGCGACGTCGCGTTCCCAGGCCGAAATGACGCGCGGCTCCGCAAAGCACAACATGAGCGAAGCGATCGACTGCCCGCTGCGGCCGCGCACGGGTTCCGAGTGGCACGCCTGCACGCCGTGCTCGAGGCAGTGCCAGCGCCACGACTGCGCCCAGCGCAGGTCCGTCGCAATGCTCTCGCATGCAACCGGCTCGCCTTTGAAGACGGCCTGGCCGCAGGTATTGATGGCCGTTTCGTTGATCGGCAGACGCCGCAGGGCCGCCGCGAACGAGCCGGGCAGTTGCGCCGAATAACAATCCTCGAAGTAATGGATCTGCGGATTCGCCAGCAGGACACACGCGCGCAGGCCGGGGCTCAGCCGCGAAACGGACTCGGTGACCGCGCTCAGGCACCGGTCGAGCGGTGCACCGTCGGCGATCAGCGCCAGGATTTCCTTCTGCTCGCGCAACAACTGGTCGGTGCGCTTGCGGTCGGTGATGTCGTGGAAATAAACGGCGATGCCGCCCGACTCCACCGGGAATACCCGAACCCAGAACCAGCGCTGCCACGGCGGATGAAAGTTCTCGAACTCCGTGACCTCGCGCGTCTCCATCGCATGCATGTAGCCGCGTTGCAGCGGGGTTCCCCGGCCCTCGGGGAGCAGGTCGTCCCAACAATGGCGGCCAATCGTCGCGTCCGGGTCCATCCCCTGGTCGCGCAGGGTGCGGCGCGCCGCCTTGTTCATGTAGACCATGCGCCAGTTCGCATCGATCACCTGGACGGAGTCGGTGACGCTGTCGAGCACGTCCGAGATTGCTGCTCCGCGCGGCAGCGCAATCGCAGCGCCCGCCGGCGACGGGGCGGGTTCTGCGTTCGGAGTGGGATCAGGCGCGGCCATGGAAGTTACTCAGGTACCTTCCCTGGCGAGGGGATGAAACGGGTCATGACGTAGGCCGGGAGTATGCCGCTTCCCGTCCCCCAGATAGTCGTTGAAAGTACGCACTGACGTGAATCTGCCGAGGTTTCGTCCCGGTCACCCCAGGATCGCAGCGCGACCGGGCGCCCCTCACTACAATCTCCGCATGGCAGTCGCACAACTCGATCTCGCCGCGGAAAAACAGGCGCGGGCCCATCGCTGGGTCCGCCGGCCCGACTTCGGGCTCTACGTTCTCTGGGCCATGTTCTGGCTGCTCATGCTCACCGTTGCGATCCAGGACTACCTGCGCAACGGCGGCAAACAGCTGTGGCAACCGGTGCTTTGGGAAGGGACCTCGCTTGCGGTGGCCACGATCTGGGTCGTGCTGCAGCGTCGCGTCACTCGACAATACGCGATCTATATCGATCGGCCGTTGCTCTGGATCGGCCATCACGTCAAGTGGTTGCCGCTGATCGTGGTCACGTTCGTGGCGACCGTTTATGCGATCCGCCACGGCGTTTATGCGCTGGTCGGGCAGACCTACCGGCACGAGTCCTGGTCGTACGTGCTGTTCTACGAATCGCTCAAGCTGGTCATGTTCTTCGGCTTGTGGCTGGGCCTGATCTTCGGCTTCGACGCGTACGCCAAGTCGCAGGAGCAGCGGCAGCACCTGCTCGCACTGCAGAAGTCGCTCGCGGAAGCGCAGCTCGCGCACCTCAAGGCGCAGTTGCGGCCGCATTTCTTCTTCAATGCGCTGAACACCATTTCGGCGCTGATGCACGTCGACGTGCCGCGCGCTGATCGCCTGCTTTCGCGCCTCGCCGACCTGTTGCGGGCGACGCTGCAGTGGGGCGACAAGGAAATCACGTCGCTGCGCGAAGAGATCCGCATGCTGGAGCTGTACGCGCAGATCATGCAGGAGCGCTTCGCGGATCGGGTCACGCTTGCCTGGAACGTCGACAATGCTGCGCTCGCCGGCTCCATCCCTGCCCTGCTGCTGCAGCCACTGCTGGAAAATGCTTTCAAGCATGGTGTCGAGCGCAGCCGCGACGCCGTCCGGATCGAGATCGAAGGCCATCGCGAAGGCGATCGGCTGCGCATCGTCATTCGCAACACGGGGTCGACGCTGGCGAGCGGTCCTGCGGAGGGCGTGGGCCTGCGTAACTGCCGCGAGCGCTTGACCGTGCTGTACGGCGACGACGGAAAATTGCAGCTGACCCCGCTGCCGGACGGAGTCGAGGCTGCAGTGACACTGCCCTGGCAGGAACATCGCGCATGATGCGAGTGCTGGTGGCGGATGACGAGGCACCGGCTCGCGGCAAGCTGCAGCGCTGGCTCAGCGAGCAGGGCGATATCGAGGTCGTCGCGGAATCCGAAGACGGCCTGAGCGCCGCCGAGGCGATCGAGCGGCTGAAACCCGACGTGGTCTTCCTCGACATCCAGATGCCGGGGCTCAGCGGCCTGGAAGTGGCCGCGCAGCTCGAACAGGAAACAGCACCGCTGATCGTGTTCGTCACGGCCTTCGACGAGCACGCCATCAAAGCCTTCGAGCTGAACGCGATCGACTACCTGCTCAAACCGTACGACAAGGATCGGCTGCTCAAGACGCTCTCACGCATCCGCGCTCGACCTGCAGACGGTTCGACACGCGCCGCAGTCGCAACGGCTCGAGCCCAGACGCAATCGCGGGACCGGCTGCTCGTGCCGGTCGGCGAGACGCTGCAGCTGATCGACAGCGCGACGATCGAATGGCTGGAAGCCAGCGACAACTACGTTCACGTTCATACGAGCTCGCGCAGCTACATCCTGCGACGCACGTTGCAGGACCTGCTCGAACAGCTCGGCGATCAGCAGTTCGCACGCATCCACAAGTCGGCGGCGGTGAATATAGCGTCGGTCAAGGCGTTCACGCCGCTGTTCAAGGGCGACTACGAAGTGCAGCTGCGGACAGGAAAGATGCTGCGGCTGAGCCGGCGGTACAAGGACCAGCTGTTCGGGCGGATGGGGCGGTAGGGAAGAAGAGGAAGAGATTCTCCCCGCTTACCCCAGCCAGTACCCACTTCGCCCCATTCTTGCGGCGACCCCGCCTCACCCCCGCCAAGCTCCTCCTCGAACCTGAAAGGAGGCGGCTAGGCCATGAACACTCTGACACCCCCCGCGGGCTCGACCCGTTACGACTTCCTCGACTGGCTGCGCGTCATCGCGATCTTCGTGCTGCTCTTTTTCCACACCGGCATGATGTTCGTCGGCTGGGGCTGGCATATCCAGAACGCCGAGACGATCACGGCGCTGCAGCTGCCGATGGACATCGCGCACCGCCTGCGCATGCCGCTGTTGTTCGTGATCGCGGGCGCCGGCATGTGGTTTGCCCTTGGCAATCGCAACGGCGCAGGCCTGGTGCGCGAGCGCAGCGTGCGCCTGCTGCTGCCGCTCGTCGCTGGCATGTTCCTGATCGTGCCGCCGCAGATCTACTTCGAGCGGCTGTTCCGCGGCCAGTGGGATGGCGGGTACTTCTCGTTCTTCTTCGAGCGCGTGCTGCAACTCAAGCCGTATCCGCAGGGCGACTTCAGCTGGCACCACCTGTGGTTCGTCGCCTATCTCTACGTCTACGTGTTCCTGCTCCTGCCGCTGCTGCTCTGGTGGCGCGCCGCGAAGAAAGTCGTGAAGCCGGGCGCCTGGCTGTATGCCCTGGGCCTGCCGCTCGCGATCAACGAGGCGATTCTCAAGCCGCTGTATCCGGAATCGCACAAGCTGATCGGCGACTGGTACATCTTCAATCACTATTTCCTGCTGACGCTGTACGGAGGCCTGCTGGCGTCGCTGCGCGGTGCGTGGGATTGGTTCGCGGCGCGCCGGCAGCTGTCGCTCGGGCTCGCGCTGGTCGTGTTCGGGGTCGCGATGCTGCTGTTCCAGACGAACGTGATCCAGCGCGATACGGCGGCGGATGCCTTCGTCGCCAACATCTTCACGTGGGCCTCGTTGATGGCGTTCATCGGCTACGGCCGGCGCTACCTGTCGTTCTCCAATCCGCTGCTGCGCTGGGCGCGCGACGCGAGCTATCCGATCTACATCCTGCACCAGACCGTGATCATCACGATCGGCTACTGGATCATCCAGCAGCCCTGGAACCCCTGGACGAAGTACGCGGCGGTGCTGGTCGGCACGATGTCGATCTGCGTCGCGCTGTACGAAGGCATCCGGCGTTTCCAGCTGACGCGCCTGGCCTTCGGCATGAAAATCTCCCGCAAACCGCCTGCCGGCGCCGGCTCACCCCCGTCCCCGGTCGTCGCCCGGGCAAGGATTGCGGATGACATAGCCTGATCTTGGGAGATGGCGGGATGTTGTCGTATCGTGTGCGCACGGTTAAGACCCCAGGAGTCAACCCTGCATGCAATCGACACTGTCCCGCCTCCTTTTCCACGCCCTCTGGATGGGCAGCCTGATACTCGTCGCACCGCTCGCGAACGCGCAGCAGTGGGTCGAAGGCAAGGATTATTTCGAGATCAGGCCCGCGCAGCGGCCTAGCACACCGCCCGGCACGGTCGAAGTCACCGAAGTCTTTTCGTATGCCTGCATCTTCTGCAATCGTGCCGTGCCGATCATGGACAAGCTGCAGAAGAACCTGCCGTCGAATGCACGCATGACGTATCTGCCGGCGTCGTTCAATTCCGCCGAGTCCTGGCCGATGTTCCAGCGCGTCTACTACACAGCTGTCGCGCTCGACCTCATCCCGAAAATGCATGATGCCGTGTACAGCGCGGTCTGGACGAGCAAGGAGCTGGCGGTCACCGAGCCCGATGGCCGGAAGCTGAAGTCGCCGCAGCCGACGCTCGAGGACGCGGCGCGGGTGTTCCAGAAGAAGGCCGGCATCAAGCCGGAGCAGTTCCTGGCGACGGCCAAGTCGTTCGCGGTCGATGCGAATTGCCGCCGCGCCGACCAGCTGGTGAAGGCCTACCGGATCGAAGGCACGCCGACGCTGATCGTCAACGGCCGCTACCGCATCGGCGCACAGGCGCTCGCGAAAGAGGACGACCTCATCGCGCTGGTGAAGTGGCTGGTCGCGAAGGAAGCCGGCTGAGCTTCACGGAGCGCTTTTGCGCGGACTGAGGTACGTGAACGTGTCGGGCGTCGCCGCGCAATGCTCGACACGTTGCGGCGACACGGTCGCGAGATCGCTCATCCAGCATTCGTCGAACACGGAGCAATAGCACGCGCGAAATCGCAGCTCGAAGCGCGCAGTGTTGAGCTTGTCCCACAGCGCCTCCTGACCCTCGCGCTTCATCCCGAGGATCAGCGTGTTGTCGCCCGCACGCAGCACCATCGGCATGACCACGCCGAGCGACAGGATCGGACGTTTCGTTGCCGGATCGAGCGCTTGAACCAGGTCCTGCGGCGTGCGGATCCGCTGCTCGCCGTGGAACACCTCCAGGCTGATGACTTTCGCCGGACCGACTCCTGCATTCTCGATTTTCAGGGTGATCTCGGGCTGGCCGGTTTCGTTCGCGTTGCCGGTCGTGAACTGCAGCAAGGGCCACGAATTGGCCTGCACCAGCCGTGCGTTGGCCTGGGCCATCTCCTGCATGGTGCGGCCGTGATGAATTGCAACGACCAGCGAGATGACCGAGACAGCCAGCGCGGAGAACGGCACCGCGAAATCGACCCAGCGGTGTCCGGTCCGATGATGCGGATGGTGATGAACTTCCGGTTCGGGAGTCATTGCCGCAGTTTACCCGATGCCTGTGACGGAGTCGGCACGGGGCGGCTGTAGGGCGGTGCGAACATCCAGCCGTGCGCCTCTCGCATCTGATATTTGGAGCTGTCGCGCTGCTCGCGGTCTGGCAGTTCGTCTCGTCACGTCCGGTTCATCGCGATCCGGGTGAGGTCGCTGCCGCCGATCCGTTGCAATCGACGCTCGAAGCGCCCCAACCCCTGACCCGCGGCGACTTCCAACTCATCCCGCAGGCCCAGTTCAGCGCCGAAGTGCGCGTGCTCAGCCGCGAGCGTTACCGGCTCGGCGCGCTCGCCGACGTGAGCCCTCTCGATATCGCGGTCGGTTGGGGGCCGATGTCGGATTCCGCCGTGCTCGCAAGTCTCGACATCTGGCAGTCCGGCCGCTTCTACTTCTGGCACTACGACGAGGAGCCGCCGGTCCCGCCGCCGGTCATCGTCTCGCACTCCGCCAACTGGCATCTCGTGCCGGCGAACGACGTCGTGTGGAGGAAGCTGCGCGGCTTGCGCGTCGGCGATGTGGTGCAACTCGATGGGATGCTCGTGAATCTCGAGAACCCCGAGGTGGGGACGATGACAACATCCTTGCGGCGCGACGACACTGGCGCTGGTGCGTGCGAGATCATTTATGTGGAGAAGGCGCTCGTTCGCCCTCATTGAAGAGTGTCAGGCTGTAGGTTGGGCTTTAGCCCTCCTACAGAGCCGGGCTGAAGCCCGACCTACATCACTTCAATATCGAGCGGGCGATGTTCCGGCGCATGATCTCGGCGCTGCCGTCGGCAATTCGCACGTAGCGGGCCTGGTGCCAGCCGTCGTACAGCTTCATCTCGTTCGTCAGACCCATGCCGCCGTGCGCCTGCATGCAGCGCTCATACACGCGTGAGCACATTTCGGTCGTGAACAGCTTGACCATTGAGACCTGCTCGACTGCTGTTTCACCACGGTCGAGCCGGCGTGCGCAGTCCGTCGACATCGTGTGGGCCGCGTAAATCTCCGTCGCACAGTCGGCGAGCGCAAACGAGATGCCCTGATATTCGGCGATCGGCTGTCCGAACGCCACACGCTGCTTCGCATAGTCCGTCGCCTGCTCGAGCGCCCAACGCGCCAAGCCGACGCACCGGCCTGCGTTATAGATGCGTCCGGTCGAGACGCCGGCGAGCGCGAGATCGAAGCCGCGATGCAGCTCCCCGACCAGTGCAGAGGCCGGTACGCGCACGTCCGTGAACGACACGATGCCCTCGTCGCCGCCGACGTTGCCGAACAGCTTGATCACGCTGTCGACGTTGAGACCCGGTGAGCTCATCGGCACGACGAAGCAGCTGACGCCGCCCTTGCGCTTGCTCTTCAATGCTTCGTCCGTGACCGCGAACACGAAGATGTAGTCGGCTGTCGGCGAGTTCGTGATCCATTGCTTCGTGCCTGAGATCACCCAGTCTTCGCCATCACGTGTCGCGCGCGTGCGCATCGCCCAAGCGTCGGATCCTGCGTCCGGCTCGGACATGCCGAAACACGCCGTCGTCTTGCCCGCCATGAACGGTTGCAGCATCTGCTCCGCGGCCGCAGGCGTCAGCTGCGCGCACAACACGCTCGGCCCGGAGCTCCAATGCGCCAGCGACGCATACGGCAGCATCCGGCCGGGACCGTAGCGGCGATGCAATGCCTCCCAAGTGCGGTACAGCACATATGCGCCGTATCCGCCCCCATCGACTGACGCCGGCGCGAACATCGTGTAGTAGCCCGCCTGCGCCGAACGCGTCCGCACTTCGGCTTTCAGTCGCCGTACTTCCGGCGTCAGCACGCCGCGCTCGTCGTATACGCGACGAGCATCGTTCAGCAGCGCAGCGTGCTGCGTTTCGATCGGCAGGACGACGCTATCGACGAAGCGCAGCAGGCTTTCGACGATCTCGTCGACCGCATCGTCATCGGGAGTCTGAGTGGCAGAGCGCATTGCCGGAGTTTACGCCCTCGAACAGGCGGGCGAGCAGGCTCATCCCTGCGCTGGTGCGGCGTCGGTCCGAAGTCGCGCACAGGTCGAGAAGCAGGCCGCGCAGCGCGGCGAGCAGGAGAGTCGCTTCAACCTCGTCCACCTCCGAG
>DATEML010000331.1:0-31897 GCA_035275585.1 Steroidobacteraceae bacterium
TGACGCTGGCAGACACTCTCTATGTTCAGGATCGGCTCGACGAATCAGCATCGATACTCATGGACGCCTTGAGAAAGGATACCGAGCTATTCGGCCCGAACAGCGAGAACGTTGTCGCTGTTCTCGACAGGCTAGCTATAGTTAGATATTCACAGCGCCGACTGCACGAAGCGGAGACCTTCTCGCGTGATGCTATTGCGAGAGGGCGAATTCGCTTCGGTGAAAGGCACTTAGCCATCGCCAATAGCGCAGCAACCCTTTCCAGGACCCTGATCGAGCTTGGTAGGTTCGCCGAGGCCGAGGTCATGCTGCGAGAAACACTCAGTATCTACGCCGAGACGCTAGCTCCCGACCATCAACACATTGCATCCGCCGAATACTTCCTCGGTGAGCTCCTGCTGGCCACTAACCGTCCAACCGAAGCCGAAGCGGTCCTTACTGCCTCGATGAATCGCTGGAAGCGCGGCGATGCGCCACCCTGGCGCGCGATGCGGTCAGCAAGTGCGCTCGGCGAGGCGCTCCACCGACAGGGCCGGACCGCCGAGGCCACAAAGTACTTGTCCGAAAGCCTGCGCGAACTGTCAACCGACCCTAAAGCCGACCGCGAGGCAAAGGATAAGGCACGCGCACGAGCAAAGCGCTACCTCCGAACCCCCCTGACGCCGCAATAGCCCACCACGTGCCCTCCAAGCCAACTCTGCGACAGACGGAGTGTTCCGCGCGTCGAGTTTCGACCACTGCCTGCTAGCATCCGCCGCATGAGCCGCCCCGACTCCGCACCGACTCTCGATCGACGGACATTCCTGCATCTGGGCGCCACCGCGGCCGGCGGCATGCTGCTTGCGCTCCACTTCGTACCCCGCTCCTCACGCGCTGCTACCTCGCCCGCCACCCCTGACACCGCACCTTCAATCGGTCTGTTCGTTCGCATCGAAAAAGACGGCACGACCTTCATCGGTGCACGTTCCCCGGAGATCGGCCAGGGCGTGAAGACCTCGCTGCCGATGATCATCGCCGAGGAAATGGACGCGGACTGGTCGAAGGTGCGTGTCGAGCAACTCCCCTTCGGAATCGTTCGCGGTGCCGACGGTGCATTCACGTGGAAGTACGGCGAACAAGGCGCCGGCGGCAGCACCAACATCCCAGATGCCTGGGCTGATCTGCGACATGCCGGCGCACGCGTCCGACAGGTGCTCCTTGCAGCCGCAGCACAGTACTGGAACGTACCCGTCAGCGAGCTGCGCACCGAAGCCGGCGTCGTGAAGCACACCGACGGTCGCACCGTCAGCTACGGCGAGCTCGCGCCGCTGGCCGCAACGTTGCCGCTCCCTACCGAGAACCCGCCGCTGAAAGATCCGAAGCAATGGCGAATCCTCGGCACGCGCACACGCGTCGTCGACACCGAGGACATCGTCACGGGCCGCGCACGCTACGGTCTCGATGCAACGATCCCCGGCGCACTGACAGCAGTCGTCACGCGCTGCCCGACCTTCGACGGCGAATTGAAATCCTTCGACGCCACGGCCGCAAAGAAAATCCCAGGCGTTCGCGACGTCATCGCACTGCCCGGTCCTAAGCACGGCGAGCCGATCACTGCCAACCTCGCACCCGGTGTCGCCGTCATCGCCGACAACACCTGGGCGGCGCTGCAAGGTCAGCGCGCATTGAAGATCGAATGGACGCCCGGCCCCTTCGCCCACGAATCCTCCGCTTCCCTCGACGCACAGTGCGCACAGCTGTTCAAAGGAGCCGGGATGCGCGTCCGCAACGATGGCGATTTCGACGCCGCACGCGCAGCCGCTGCGCAAGTCATCGAAGCAACCTATCGCATTCCATTCGTCTCACACGCTCCCCTAGAGCCGCAGAACGCGTGCGTCGACGTGCGCAAGGATAGCGTGCTCATCATCGCGCCAATGCAAATGCCGGGCGGCGCTTCTCGAATCGCTGCGCAGCTCACCGGTATCGACCGTCTGAAGATCGACGTGCGCATGACGCGAGTCGGCGGTGGCTTCGGCCGTCGTCTCTCGAACGACTTCATCGCCGAAGCAGTGATGCTCTCGAAGCAAATCGGCAAACCGATCAAGCTCGTCTGGACGCGCGAAGAGGACATGCGCCACGACTGGTACCGGCCGTTCGGCCAGCATCATCTGATCGCGACCCTCGGCGCGGACAAGCAGCTCACCGGCTGGACGCATCGGCTCGCAAGCGCATCGAAGTACTACCGCCGCCCGGACGTGAAGCCTGAAGACAGGTGGACCTCCGAGCTCTACCCGGACGATTTCCCGGCGCAGCTCCTCAGCAACGTTCGCCTGGAATGGTTCGCCGTCGACTCCGGCATCCAGCGCGGCTCATGGCGCGCGCCCGCACACACGGCGAACGCATTCGTCGTGCAGAGTTTTGTCGATGAAGTCGCGCACGCCACGCAACAAGATCCGCTCGCGTTGCGATTGCACTTGCTCGGCGCTGCGCGGGAATTGCCCTACGGCCAGCACGGCGGGCCGACGTTCAATCCCGGCCGCCTCGCCGAAGTTCTGCGCCTCGCCGCGCAACGTATCGGCTGGGGTCGCAGCGTGCCGCGCGGTCGAGGCCTCGGCATTGCGGGCCACTTCACTTTCGGCGGTTACGCTGCACACGCGATGGAAGTGAGCGTCGGTGGCGACGGCAGCTATCGCATCGAGCGTTGCGTGTGCGCGGTCGACGTCGGCCGTCCGATCAATCGCCTCGGCCTGGAAGCACAGATGATGGGCGGAACGATCGACGGCATCAGCACCGCGCGCAACCTGGAGATCAAGATCAAGGAAGGTCAAGTCGTGCAAAGCAACTTCAACGACTACCCACTGCTGCGCATCGCCGATGCGCCGGACGTCGAAGTTGCAATCGTCGACAGCGAGCGCGATCCCTCTGGTGCTGGCGAAATCGGCCTGCCGACCGCGGCGCCTGCCCTCGCCAACGCGATCTTCGCTGCGAGCGGTCAGCGCGTGCGAAATCTCCCCATCGGCGCACGCCTCGCTACAAGGGAAACCTGAGAAAACTCGTGTAGCGGCTGCTACACTGCGGCCCCCACCGCAGCTTTGAGTCCTCATGCCCCGCTATTGCTCCGCCCTGCCCCGCCTGGCGCTGTCCCTGCCTGTCGTCTTCTGGCTCGCTGCCTGCGGCGGCAAAGCCGAAACGAATGGCGACAAGCCGATTCCAGTGACCACGCAGCAGGTGCAACCGCGCTCCGTGCCCATGGTGCTCGAGGCCGTCGGCCGCACCGAAGGCTCGAAGGAAGTCGAGATCCGTGCGCGCGTCTCCGGAATCGTCGAGAAGCGTCTGTACAACGAAGGCTCCTTCGTGCGCGCCGGCGCGCCGCTGTTCCAGATCGAGCGTGCGCCGTTCGAGATCGCACTCGCGCACGCAAAGGCCACGGCGGACCAGGCAGAAGCGACCAACGAACAGGCGCGTCGCGAATCTGAGCGTCTGAAAGGGCTGCTCGCCAATTCGGCTGTGAGCAAGCGCCTCGCCGAAGAAGCTCAGACCGCGTATCTGTCGGCAACTGCGCAACTCGAAGCGGCGCGTGCAGCAGTCCGCGAGGCTCAGCTCAATCTCTCATATACGTCGGTCGTGGCGCCGATCAGCGGAGTGACGGGCCGCGCGTTGCACTCCGAAGGCAGTCTCGTTACAGCGAACACCGATAGCAGCCTGCTCACGACGATGTCGCAAACGCATCCGGTGTGGGTGCGCTTCGCGCTTTCCGAAGCCGAGCACCAAGACCTGCGCAAGGCCGGCGAGGAACGCAGCGACGTCGGCCTACTACTCGCGAATGGCGAAAAGTACGGCGCTCGCGGTCATCTGAACTTCGCCTCCTCCACCGTCGATCAGAACATGGGCACAGTGCAACTGCGCGCGGAGTTCCCCAACCCGCAGCTGCAGATCCTGCCCGGCCAGTTCGCGACCGTACACGTCGAAGCGGGCACACGGGACGTCATCGCCGTGCCGCAAAGCGCCGTCCTTCAGGGAGATCTCGGCCGTTACGTCTGGGTCATGGATACCGGCGGCAAGGCGGCGCAACGAGCCGTGGATGTCGGCAACTGGGTCGGCCAGGACTGGATCATCCGCAACGGGCTGAACGTGGGCGACACCGTGATCCTCGACAATCTGATGAAGTTGAAACCCGGCGTCGCCGTCGTCGCACAGGCCGAATCGGCGAACGCGCCCGCCGCCTCAACCGCGGCCCGCTGACATGTTCTCGAAGTTCTTCATCGAGCGCCCGGTGCTGGCCGGAGTCATCGCGATCATCATCGTGATCGCCGGCCTGGTGGCGAGCGGGATCCTGCCGATCGCGCAGTACCCGGACATCGCCCCGCCGACAGTCGTCGTCAACACGAGCTATCCGGGCGCGAGCGCTGAGACCATCGCGAAAACCGTTGCCGCGCCGATCGAAGAGAAGCTCTCTGGCGTCGAGCACCTTCTGTACTTCAACTCCAGCTCATCTTCCACCGGCGACCTGACGATCACCGCGACGTTCGATGTCGGCACGAACATCGACACTGCGGTGTTCAACGTCAACAACCGTGTACAGCTCGCGCTGCCGCGACTGCCCGATGATGTGCGTCGCAATGGCGTGACGGTGCAAAAGCGCTCGAACGACATCCTGCTGCTGGTCGCGCTCGTCTCGCCCGACAACAGCCGCGATACGCTGTTCCTGTCGAACTACGCGACCATCACGCTGCTCGACGAGCTCAAGCGCGTGCCCGGCGTCGCTGACATCAACGTCTTCGGCGCGCGCGATTACTCCATGCGCATCTGGCTGCGCCCTGATCGCCTGGCGCAGCTCGGATTGACCGTCAGCGACATCGCCGACGCGTTGCGCGCCCAGAACACGCAGTACGCAGCCGGAAAGATCGGTGCAGAGCCAGCGCTCAAGGGCCAGAGCCTGGTCTACACGGTCACGGCGCGGGGTCGACTGGTGGAGCCGGAGGAGTTTGGCAACATCGTGATCCGCTCGACCGCCGGCGGCGGCGTACTGCGTCTCAAAGACGTCGCGCGCATCGAGCTCGGCGCGCAGAGTTACGACACCTACAACCTGCTGTCCGGCAAACCGTCGATCGGCATGGCCGTGTTCATGCAATCCGGCGGCAATTCCCTCGAAGTTTCCCAGGCGATTCGCGACAAGATGGCGGAGATGAAGAAATCGTTTCCGCCCGGCGTCGATTTCGCGACGCCGTTCGACCCGACCCGCTTCATCTCGGCCTCGATCGAGGAAGTGACCAAGACGATCCTCGAAGCCGGCACGCTCGTCATCCTGGTCGTATTCCTGTTCCTGCAGACGTGGCGCGCGACGCTGATCCCGGTGATCGCCGTGCCCGTGTCGCTCATCGGCACGTTCGCCGGCCTGTGGCTGGTCGGTTTCTCCATCAATACGCTAACGCTGTTCGCGATGGTGCTGTCGATCGGCATCGTCGTCGACGACGCAATCGTCGTGCTCGAAAACGTCGAGCGCCTGATGCGCGAGGAGAAGATGTCACCGCTCGCCGCCGCCATCGAGGCGATGCACGAAGTCTCGAGCGCGGTCATCGCGATCGTGCTCGTCTTGTGCGCGGTGTTCGTCCCGGTCGCATTCCTCACCGGCATCGCCGGCCAGCTGTACCGGCAGTTCGCAGTCACCGTCGCGATCGCAGTCGTCATCTCCGGCTTCACCGCGCTCACCTTGACGCCGACTCTGTGCGCGTTGCTTTTGCGCGATGCGAACCACGACTCGAAGTGGTTCCGCTGGTTCAATCGCGCGTTTACCGCCACCACGAACCGGTTTCTCAAAAGCGTTGGTCAGGCATTGCAGTACCGCACCCGCGCGCTCGCGATTTTCGCCGGCGTCATCGCCCTCGCCGTGGCGCTGTTCCTGTACCTGCCGAACAGCTTCGTACCGCCGGAGGACCAGGGCTATCTGATCGGCAGCGTGCAGCTGCCGGACGGCGCAACGCTGGAGCGCACCGCCCAGGTATCGTCGCAGGTTCAACAGATGCTGCCCGACTATCCCGAGTTCGAGTACGTCAACGTCATCAACGGCAACGACTTCGTCGGCGGTGGCACCAAGAGCAACGCGGCGACTCTGTTCATCATTCTGAAGCGCTGGAACGAGCGCGACCGGCAAGCTGCCGACATCGCCAGCGATTTGAACCGACGCGCCGGCGCGATCCGCGGCGGCACTGGGGTCGCTTTCAATCCACCGTCTATCCGCGGCCTCGGCACCGCCGGCGGCTTCGAGGGTTACCTGCAGTCGCGTGGTTCGTCGGACCCCGTGAAGCTCGGCCAGGTGCTGAACGAGTTTCAGCGGGCGATTGCAGCAGACCCGCGGCTGGCCGGCATCAATACGTTCTATCGCGCCTCCGTGCCGCAGCTGCGTGTCGAAGTCGATCGCGAGAAAGCGCTGGCGCTCGGCGTTCCCGTGGCCGAAGTGTTCGACGCGTTGCAGAGCACGATGAGCGCACTGTACGTCAACGACTTCAATCTTTACGGCCGCACGTTCCGCGTGCAGATGCAGGCCGAAGCGCCGTTCCGCAACGATCCGAACGATCTCGGCGAGGTCTATGTGCGCTCGAATACGAGCCAGCAGATGATCCCGCTGAAGGCGCTGATCAGCGTCAAGGAAGTCGTCGGACCGGAGCTGCTCGAGCGCTTCAACGGCTACGTCGCCGCACGCTTCAACGGCTCGGGCCGCCAGGGCGTCAGCTCGGGCGAAGCGCTCGCTGCAGTCGAGGAAGTCGCTGCGAAGACTCTGCCAGCCGGTTATCAGGTGGCATGGACCGGTCAGGCGTTCCAGGAAAAGCGCACCGGCAGCGCCTCGGCGTTCGCCTTCGGCTTCGCGATCGTCATGGTGTTCCTCATTCTCGCGGCGTTGTACGGCCGCTGGTTGCTGCCGATCTCGGTGCTGCTTGCGGTACCGTTCGCGGTGTTCGGTGCGCTCGCCTTCGTGGCCTTGCGCGGCATGGAGAACGACATCTATTTCCAGATCGGGCTGATCGTGCTGATCGGCCTCGCTGCGAAGAACGCGATCCTGATCGTCGAGTTCGCGCACCGCGGCGTGCAGGAAGGCATGACACCGATCGAGGCTGCGAAAGAAGCTGCACGCTTGCGCTTCCGTCCGATCGTCATGACTTCGCTCGCGTTCGTGCTGGGCGTCGTGCCGCTGGTAGTGGCGACCGGCGCCGGCGCGGCCGCACGACAATCGATGGGCACGGGTGTGTTCGGCGGCATGATCGTCGCGACCTTCGTGGCCACCGTGTTCGTACCGATGTTCTTCGTATTCGTCGAACGCCGCAAGAAACAGCCTGCTATACAGCCCTCGCTGGCCGCTCCGGAGCAGCCATGAAGCAGGCGCTAGCACACAACGGCAACGGCACTGGCAACATGCGGACGCGCCAACTTGCTGCGCGTCGCGAGCAACTGATCGCGGTGGCCGAGCAGCTGTTCCTGCAACACGGCTTCGCGAATACCAGCGTCAACGCGATCGTGCGCGAGGCCGGCGGCTCGCTTGCAACGCTGTACGCAGAGTTCGGCAGCAAGGAAGCACTGTTCGAATCCGTACTGAGCGAACGCGCCGCGCGCTTCTTCCCCGAAGAGCGCTCGGTGCCGCAACAGGGACTCGATGCGCAGGCGGAGTTGCGCGCACTCGCGACGCACATGCTGAAGCGAATGCTGTCCGACGATGGCCTCGCTGTGTATCGCATCGCCGTGCACGAAGCGCCGCGCTTCCCCGCGCTGCGCAAGGCGTTACTCGAAGTCGGAATGCCGGGCCTGCTCGATCGGACAGCGCGCTACCTGCGCAGACTCGCCGATAGCGGCGTGCTGACGATCGAGGCGTCGGATGAGGTAGCGCGACTCGCTGCGAGTCAGTTCATCGCGCTCGTGCAGGGGCAACTCGTGTTCAGTGCGGCATGCGGCGGCGAGATCAGTGCACGCACGCGCGCGAATCACGTCACTCAGGCAGTGAAGGCCTTTCTTGGAGTGTACGGAGAGTCAGGCTGAAGCCTGACCCACACTATCTGCGCAGGATGCGCAGCACTTCTTCCAGCTCGCCGCGGATCTGACGCACGATCTGCTGTGCCTGCGTCAGGTCGTCGCGGGCTTCGTCGCCTTGCAGGCGATTGCGCGCACCGCCGATCGTGAACCCCTGTTCGTACAAGAGGCTGCGGATCTGGCGAATGACGAGCACGTCCTGGCGCTGATAGTAGCGGCGATTGCCGCGGCGCTTGACGGGCTTGAGCTGCGGGAACTCCTGTTCCCAGTAGCGCAGGACGTGGGGCTTCACCCCGCAAAGGTCGCTGACTTCACCGATCGTGAAGTAGCGCTTGCCGGGGATCGGTGGCAGTTCGCTGTTATTGCCGGGTTCCAGCATACGCCTCGACTCGAGCTTTCAGTTTTTGTCCCGGTCGAAACGTCACGACGCGGCGAGCGCTGATCGGAATCTCCTCGCCCGTCTTCGGATTACGACCCGGTCGCTGGTTTTTGTCGCGCAGATCGAAGTTGCCGAACCCCGAAAGCTTCACCTGCTCGCCCGTCGACAGCGACGCGCGCAGCTCTTCGAAGAACAGATCGACGAGCTCACGGGCTTCGCGCTTGTTCAGACCCAGCTGGTCGAACAAGGCCTCGGCGATCTCCGCTTTCGTAAGTGCCATAGGTTATTTGTCCCGGATCGTGGCGTTCAGCTTGAGCTTCAGTTGTTCGGTGACCCGCGCCACGATGGCGTCGGCTTCGCTATCGGTCAGGGTGCGGGAAGTATCCTGCAATTGCAGACCTAAGGCTATGCTTTTCTTGCCTTTCTCGAACTGCCGCCCGCGATAGACGGATAACACGTTCAAAGCCTGCAAAAGCGTGCCCGCGCCGTCACGGACCGTCGCCAGCAGCGTTTCCGCACGCAAAGCTTCGTCGACGATCACGGCAATATCCCGCCGGATGGCCGGGTATTTGGAAATCTCGGCGTAGACCGGCACATCACGATTGAGCCCGGACTGCGTCTCGACCTCGAATACGAACACCGGATATGTCAAATCAAGCCGGCGTGAATGCTCAGGATGCAGCGCGCCCAGCCACCCTACGGAACGGTCACCGCGCCAGATGCGGGCCGACTGACCAGGGTGCAGCGCGGGGTGCGGCTCCGGCACGAAGCGGAATTGCGCGGGCGCGCCGGTGAGTCCAAGCAATGCTTCGACATCTGCCTTCACATCGAAGAAATCGATTTTCGCCGCCTCGGCGCCCCACTGCTCCGGCAGCGCAGTGCCAGCAACGACACCTGCAACCACTTCGGTTTCCGTGCCATCGGTGCTGGCGTAGCGACGCCCGACTTCGAACAAGCGCGCTCGCAGTTGCTGACGCCGCTGATTGCTGCCGAGTGCCTGCAGCAGCCCCGGCCACAGCGACACGCGCATCACCGCGAGGTCCGCGGAAATCGGATTCGCGAGCGCGAACGCCGCGCCGGGAAACAGCAACGCTTGCGTCACCGGATCCGTGAATGAGTAAGTGATCGCTTCCTGGTAGCCGCGATCGACGAGCACATCCGCTGCGCGCTCGTTGCGCACGCGAGTCTCAGTCCAGGGCTGCATGCGTTGCGCCGCAATCTCGTTCTGCTCGGGAATATTGTCGAAGCCGTACAGGCGCGCGACCTCTTCGATCAGGTCTTCCTCGATGCTGATATCGAAACGCCAGCTCGGCGGTGTGACGGACCAGAGCGGCGCGGAGCCTTCGACTTTCATCCCCAGGCGCACCAGGCAATCGGCGACTGCGTCCGCGGCAATCGGCGCGCCGAGCACATGCTGAACGCGCTGATGACGCACGCGAACCGGTGCGCGCGCTGGATAGCGCTCGGCACTGCGGGTCACTTCAATGGGGCCCGCAGTTCCGCCGGCGGATTCCAGCAGCAGCTGCGTGGCGCGTTCGATCGCGCGCTCCTGCAGTTCCGGATCGACACCGCGCTCGAACCGCTGCGAAGCATCGGTGATCAACCCGTAGCGACGACCGCGCGCGACCACGGACGGAGGGAAGAAAGCCCCTTCCAGCAAGACGTTGACGGTTCCGTCGCAGATCCCCGAATCCTCGCCGCCCATCACGCCACCCATGCCGAGAAGCGTGCGCTCGTCGGCAATCATCAGAGTGTCGGGCGTCAGTTCGACGATGCGGCCGTCGAGCATCTTCAGCGTTTCGCCCGCCGTCGCGAAACGGACGATGATCGAGCCGTTGAGCTTATCGAGGTCGTAAGCGTGCAGCGGCTGACCGAGCTCGAGCATCACGTAGTTGGTAATGTCGACGACGGCGCTGATCGGACGCAGGCCCGCGCGACGCAGCCGCTCCTGCATCCAGAACGGTGACTTTGCCAGCGGACGGATGCCGCGAACCACGCGACTGACGAATTTCGGACAACCGGCGCCGCCTTCCAGACGGACCGGAAACCGCTCCTTCGACTGCGCGGCAACCGGCTTCATCGCCGGCGGATGCAATGGCTGCTTGCGCAGTGCTGCCACTTCACGCGCGACGCCGGCAACGCTCATGCAGTCGCCGCGATTCGGTGTGAGGTTCACTTCGAAGATCGTGTCGTTGAGCCCGAGCGCCGCGACCAGGTCCTGGCCGACCGGTAACTCCGCGGGCAGATCGAAGAGCCCGGTGGCGTCCTCGCTCAGGCTCAGCTCGCGCGCCGAGCACAGCATTCCGGAAGACTCGACGCCGCGCAGCTTCGCCCGCTTGATCTCCATCCCGTTCGGCAGCTTCGCGCCGATCAGCGCGAGCGGCGCCTTCATGCCGACGCGCACGTTCGGCGCGCCGCAGACGATCTGCAACTCTTCGCGGCCGTTCCAGACGCGGCACACGCTGAGCTTCTCGGCGTCCGGATGCTTGGTAACGCTCCGCACCTCGCCGACGACGATGTTCGCAAGCGGCGGCGCCGCGGCGTGTATGGCTTCGACCTCGAGGCCGACCATGGTGAGCGCGTGCGCGAGCCCACGCATGTCGGTGCCCGTGTCGGCCCACTCGCCCAACCATTGCAGGCTGATCTTCATCAGGCAAATTGCCGCAGAAAGCGCAGATCGTTCTCGAAGAACAGGCGCA
This sequence comes from Steroidobacteraceae bacterium, assembly GCA_035275585.1. Taxonomy (GTDB): domain Bacteria; phylum Pseudomonadota; class Gammaproteobacteria; order Steroidobacterales; family Steroidobacteraceae; genus Steroidobacter. The sequence continues at coordinate 11,074 of DATEML010000331.1, forward strand.
GATCGTTGACGTCGTAGCGCAGCATCGTGAGCCGGTCGATGCCGAAGCCGAATGCGTAGCCCGTATAACGTTCAGAGTCGATGTTCACGGCCCGCAGCACGTTCGGATGCACGACGCCGCAGCCCGCCACTTCGAGCCAACCGGTGTTCTTGCACACGCGGCAACCCGAGCCGCCGCACGCGACGCACGAAATATCGACTTCGGCAGAAGGCTCAGTGAACGGGAAGTAGGAAGGCCGCAGCCGCATGCCGACGTCCTTCTCGAAAAATTCCTGCATGAAGCCGTGCAGCACCGCCTTGAGATTGGCGAAGCTGATGCCCTCATCGACGACCAGCCCCTCGAGCTGGTGGAACATGGGCGTGTGCGTCATGTCGGAGTCGTTGCGATAGACGCGACCCGGCACGATGATGCGCACCGGCGGCTCGTGCGACTGCAGATAGCGCACCTGCACCGGCGAGGTGTGAGTGCGCAGCAGGCGGCCGTCGCTGAAATAGAAAGTGTCGTGCATCGCCCGCGCCGGATGATCGGCGGGGATGTTCAGCGCTTCGAAGTTGTGCCAGTCGTCCTCGATCTCCGGGCCGTCGGCGACGGTGAAACCGCCGCCGCGGAAGATCTGCTCGATCCGCCGCCGCGATCGCGTAACGGGATGCAGCCCGCCGAGGCTCTGGCCGCGGCCGGGCAAAGTGACGTCGACAGTATCGCTGGCGAGTTGCGCCGCGAGTTGCTCGGCATCGAGCGCGGCACGCCGCGCGTCGAGTGCAGCGGTCAGCGCTTCCTTCGCTTCGTTGATCTTCGCGCCCGCGAGCTTGCGTGCCTCGGGGTCCATCGCACCGAGCGCCTTGAGCTGCGCGGTGACCTCGCCCTTCTTGCCGAGCAGGCGGACGCGGATCTGCTCCAATTCCTCGATGTTGGCCGCGCGCGCGATCTCCGCGCGCGCGGCCTCAACGAGCGATTGCATTTAGGCAGCCTGCTTCAACAGGCTGTCTTTCGCCTTCTGCGCGATCACGCCGAATGCCGCCGGATCCTGCATCGCGATGTCGGCGAGCACCTTGCGGTCGATCTCCAGACCCGCGAGGTTGAGGCCGGCGATCAGCTTGCTGTACGACAGGCCGTGAACGCGCGCTTCGGCATTGATGCGCGTGATCCACAACGAGCGCATGTTGCGCTTGTTGGTCTTGCGATCGCGGTAAGCGTACTGGCCGGCCTTGATGACCGCCTGCTTCGCCGCGCGGAAAACCTTGCGACGGGCGTTGTAGTAGCCCTTCGCCTTCTTGAGAATCTTCTTGTGACGGGCGCCCGCAATGACGCCTCTCTTTACGCGTGCCATCTGTCAGCTCCTCTTGATGCTCAATGGTTCGGGAGCAGCTGCTCGAGCCGCACCAGATCCTGCTTCGCCACCATGCTGGGCGCGCGCAGCTGACGCTTACGCTTGCTCGGCTTCTTGGTGAGGATGTGACGACGATGGGATTGGGCTCGTTTGAACCCTTTGGCAGTCTTGCGAAAACGCTTCGCCGCTGCCCGGTTGGTCTTCAACTTGGGCATAACAACTCCGAGCTCGTGAGAGCTCTCTCTTGATTTAGCCCTTGGGGTGCAAGCACCTTGGGGCGGGACAACAGCCGAAGCTGTTGCTCACTTTTTGTGTCGGGCCTACTTCTTCTTCGGCCCGAACATCATCACCATCTGCCGCCCTTCCATCAGCGGGTTCTGCTCGATCTGCGCATACGGCGCCAGATCTGCCGACACCCGTTGCAGGAGCTCGCGGCCGACTTCCTGATGTGCCATTTCGCGGCCGCGGAACCTCATGGTCACCTTGGCCTTGTCGCCTTCCTGCAGGAAGCGGATCAGGTTACGCAACTTCACCTGATAGTCGCCCTCTTCCGTGCCAGGGCGAAACTTCACTTCCTTGATCTGAATCTGCTTCTGCTTGCGCTTCGCCGCGTGCGCCTTCTTGTTCTGCTCGAACAGGAATTTGCCGAAGTCCATGATGCGGCAGACCGGCGGATCGGCGGTGGGCGACACCTCGACCAGATCCAGCTCGGCGGTCTGCGCCATCTGCAATGCTTCGAAACGCGTGATCACACCGACCTGATGGCCCTGGGCATCGATCACCCGCAACTTCGGCGCGCTGATCTCTTCGTTACGCCGAACACGCTTAGCAATAGGAGCAGCGATACGTCATACCTCCAAAATAGTCCGGCCGCGGCTCGCGACTTCCTCGGCAAGCCTCGCAGCGATCGTCTCCACTGACATCGCTCCGAGATCTTTGCCACTGCGCGTGCGCACGGCCAGGGAGTTGGAACCTGCTTCGCGATCGCCAGCTACCAGAAGGTACGGAACGCGCTGCAGTGTGTGTTCGCGGATCTTAAAGCCGACCTTCTCATTGCGCAAGTCGGCGGCGACTCGAAGCCCCTGATTTTTCAGGGTTTCGGTCACTTTTAGTGCATATTCGGCTTGATTGTCCGTGATGTTGAGGACGACCGCCTGCACGGGCGCGAGCCAGGCCGGCAGCCGGCCGGCGTGATGCTCCAGCAGGATCCCGGTGAATCGCTCGAGCGAACCGAAGATCGCGCGGTGGAGCATGACGGGCGTGCGCTTCTCGCTGTGTCCGTCGATGTAGTGCGCTCCCAGCCGGCCGGGCATGTTCAGATCGACCTGCCAGGTGCCGCACTGCCAGTCGCGGCCGATCGCGTCCTTCAGCACGAACTCCAGTTTCGGTCCGTAGAAGGCGCCCTCGCCCTTGTTCAGCGTGTACTCGACGCCGGCCGCACGCGTCGCTTCCTGGAGCGCCTGCTCGGCATGGTCCCAGATTTCGTCGCTGCCGACCCGCTTGGCCGGACGGTCCGAGAACTTCACCCGCACGTCGTCGAAGCCGAAATCCCGATAGATCGACAGCAGCAACTGAATGCCGCGCACGCTTTCCTCGACGAGTTGGTCTTCGGTGACGAACACGTGAGCGTCGTCCTGCGTGAAGGCGCGCACTCGCATCAGTCCATGCAGTGCACCCGACGGCTCGTAGCGATGCACCTTGCCAAACTCAGCGAAACGCAGCGGCAGGTCGCGGTAGCTGCGCAGGCCCTGATTGAAGATCTGTACGTGGCCCGGGCAGTTCATCGGCTTGATCGCGTAGGTCCGCTCGTCCGGCGTCTTCGTGAAGAACATGTTCTCGCCGAAGGTCTGCAGGTGCCCCGAGCGGCGCCACAGGTCGGCGTCCATGATTTCCGGCGCGCTCACTTCCTGGTAGCCGGCGTCCCGCTGCTTCTCGCGCATGTAGGCGATCAGCGCCTGGAACATCGTCCAGCCCTTCGGATGCCAGAAAACCGCGCCCGGCGCCTCTTCCTGGAAGTGGAACAGGTCCTGCTCCTTGCCGAGCTTGCGATGGTCGCGCTTTTCCGCTTCCTCGAGCCGCGTCAGGTAGGCCTTGAGCTGCTTGTCGTCCGGCCACGCCGTACCGTAGATGCGCTGGAGCATCTCGTTGCGGGAATCGCCGCGCCAGTACGCGCCGGCGATCTTCATCAGCTTGAAGGCGCGCAGCTTGCCCGTGCTCGGCACGTGCGGACCGCGGCACAGGTCGACCCAGTCCGATTGCCCGTACAGGCTGATTTCCTCGGCGGCCGGGATGCTCGCGATGATCTCGGCCTTGTAGATCTCGCCCTGGTCCTTGAAGAACTGCACGGCGTCGTCGCGGCGCATGACCCGCCGGGTGACCTTGTGGTCGGCCTTCGCGAGCTCGCGCATCCGTTCTTCGATCGCCACGAGGTCCTCGGGCGTGAACGGCCGCTTGTAGGAAAAATCGTAGTAGAAGCCGTCCTCGATGACCGGGCCGATGGTTACCTGCGCGTCCGGGAACAGCTGTTTCACCGCCTGCGCGAGCAGGTGCGCGGTGGAGTGCCGGATGACTTCCAGCCCCTCCGGATCGCGGTCGGTGACGATCGCGAGCCGGGTATCCCGGTCGATGACGTACGAGGTATCGACCAGCTTGCCGTCGACCTTGCCGGCGAGCGCCGCCTTCGCCAAACCCGGGCCGATGTCAGCCGCTACCTTCTCGATCGAGACGGCTTCGGCATAAGTACGTTGACTGCCATCCGGCAGCGTGATGACTGGCATAGGGATTGCGAAATGGTGGGCGCTACAGGGATTGAACCTGTGACCCCTTGCTTGTCGAGCAAGTGCTCTACCGCTGAGCTAAGCGCCCTGAAAAGGCCGGGAAGGATAGCGGTGGGCCCTCAGGGTGGCAAGAGAAACCCGGCAGATCAGAGCTTTAGGGCCCGACCGGCGAGGAATGCGTTCGTCACCTTCGTGGCGCGCACGTCCTCGGCCGTCGACTGCGCCGACAGCCGGCGGTCCAGCACGATCAGGTCGGCCGCCTTGCCGGGTGCGATCGAACCGATCTCGGTCTCGCGGCCGACCAGGCGCGCGGCATTGATCGTGTAGGCGTGCAGCAGCTCGTCGAGCGTCAGCGTTTCCTTCGCGTTCAGTGCGCCGCGCGCCGGCTCGTCGGGATTCGTGCGCGACATGCCCGTCGCGATCGCCTCGAACGGGTTGAAGCTCGTAACGTCCCAATCGCTGCCGCCGGCAACCGTGGCACCAGCGGCCCACAGCGAACGCGCCGGGTAGATGCGCTGCTGCCTCTCGGCGCCAATGTACGGCAACAGAGCGTCGACGCTGTAGTTGTCGGGCAGTGCCCAGAACAATTGCAGCGACGCGACAGTATCGAGCTCAGCGAATCGCGCAAGGTCCGCCGGATCGATCGACTGCAAGTGAGCGATGCTGTAGAGCCGCTTGCTACCCGCTGCCCGAGCGGCTTCGATCGCGTTCAGCGTCTCACGGACAGCAGCATCGCCGATCGCGTGTACGTGAATGTTGAAGCCCTCCTGATCGGCCCACCGGAAGAACTGCTTCATGGCCTTCTCTTCCAGATACAGCTTGCCGTGAGAAGTGGGCTTGCCCTTGGCATCGGTGTACGGCTCGAGCATCGCCGCGGTCTGGGTCGGATACTCCATCACGCCGTCGGCGAACAGCTTGATGAAGTCGGCACGCAGCAGCGGCTCGTCGGCGAGGCTCCGGCGCAGACCATCGAGCCGCGAGAACTCCTTGTCGGTCGCCTTGCCTTCGCTCGAAAGTGCGATCGATACGCGCGCGGTCAACTCATGGCGTCGTGCCAGCTCGGCGTACGCTGCCACGGTTTCCGCGGTCGTATTTGCTTCCAGATAGCTCGTGATTCCGGCTGCGTGCAGGCGCGGCAGGATCTCGCGCAACGCCTGCAAGCGTTGCTCGGGCGTCGGCTTGTCGAGCGACGCCAGCACTGGCCCGAGCGCGCCGTCGACCAGAAACCCGGTCGGTTCGCCCGATGCCGCACGCTCGATGCGCCCGTCCTCGGGATCTTTCGTGGTGCGAGTGATCCCGGCGACAGCGAGTCCCTTGCTGTTCACCCAACCGGTGTGGCCGTCCGCGCCCCAGAGGAACAGCGGACGATCCGCCACGATTGCATCGAGTGCCTGGTGGTCCGCGCGGAATCCTGCGCTGTTGACCTCGCCGACCACGAGCCAGCTCTCGCCTTGATCCTGCGCCAGGCATTCGCGGATCACCTTGCCCGCCGCTTCGACCGTGAGCTGCTGATCCTCGAGACTGCAGCCTCCCAGTCCCAGCGCGCCCTCAGCTGCATGAATGTGACTGTCGATGAGACCCGGGAGCACCGTCATGCCCTTGGCGTCCACCACTTGAGTGTTGGCGCCGATCTGCGGCTTCACCCCGGCGTCGTCGCCGACGTACACGATCTTTCCGTCACGCACCGCTAACGCACTCGCGCGACCCTCGCCCTCCATGGTCTGGATGTCTCCGCCGAGAATGACGAGATCGGCGGGTGCTTGCGCCGGCTGCTTGGCGCATCCGGACAGCAGCGCGAGCAGAACGCAGACGCTCTTCAGGGTCCTGACCATCGGGTGTCCTCGACAGTTGCTTCGATGTTTGTTATGCCTGCACCAACAAGACTAACCGATCGCGGGAATCGTGCCTTGATCCTCTCTCATAGAATGCTTCGCTACGCCGCCGCGTGCGCATTGATCATCTTCGCCTCCGGCTGTGTGCACGAAGGGTCGCGCACGACAGCGGCGAGCTTCGTGATCGCAAACGCGCAGGTCGCGGACGGTACGGGCGCGCCTCTGCGCGCCGGCAACGTGCGTATCAGCGGCGATCGCATCGTCGATATGGGCTCATTCGAGCCCCGCCCGGGCGAGCCCGTGCTCGACGCGAAGGGCCTGGTGCTTGCGCCAGGATTCATCGACATCCACAACCATTCGGACGACGCCATCGCCGACCAGCCGTTGGCCGAGTCGCAGATCGCGCAAGGCATCACGAGCATCGTGCTCGGGCTCGACGGCGGTTCGCCCTGGCCCATCGGGCCGTGGCTCGACGCCCGCCGCGCCAATCCGCCCTCGCTCAACCTGGCGATGATGGTGGGACATGCCACGGTTCGCGAGCTCGTCATGAAGGACGACTTCCGCCGCACCGCCCGCCCGGACGAGATTGCACAGATGGCGCAGCTCGTCGAGCAAGGCATGAGCGAAGGAGCGATCGGCCTTTCGAGCGGCGTGGAGTACGACGTCGCCAGCTACAGCGATACCGACGAGCTCGTCGCAGTCTCTGCCGCTGCCGCCAGACACGGCGGCTTCTACATGACGCACGTGCGGGACGAGGCGGAGCGAAGTTTCGCTGCACTCGACGAGGCGATCGCCATCGGCGAGCGAGCGCGCATTCCAGTGGAGCACTCGCACATCAAGATGGGAACGACCGGCGTCTGGAACCGCGCACCCGAATACATCCGCGTCATCGAAGCGGCGCGTGCGCGCGGCGTCGACCTGCTCGCGGACTGTTATCCGTACGACGCATGGCACTCCAATCTCAAGGTGATCGTGCCGAACAAGAAGTACGAGGACCCCGCGAGCGTCGCGGAGGCAATCAGCCTGCTGGGTGGCCCGAGCCGCATCACGATTACCGAGTTCGCGCCGAACCGCGCGTACGAGCGACACACGATCGAGCAGCTCGCGCAGGCGGCCGGTGTCACGCCGGTCGAGATGTACATCCGCCTGATACGCGAGGGCGATGCAGCCAACGACGAAGCGGGCATCATCGGCCAGTCGATGACCGAGTCCGATATCGAGGCGTTCTATCGCCAGCCCTGGGTCATGGTCGCGAGCGATGGCGGCATCGGCTCACATCATCCGCGTGGCGCCGGCACGTTCCCGCGCGTGCTCGGTGTCTACGTGCGTGAGCGAGGTTGGCTGACGTTGCCGGAAGCGATCCGCAAGATGACTTCTCTGCCGGCGCAGCGGCTCGGCTGGAAGGATCGCGGCACGCTGCGCCCCGGCGCGTTCGCCGATCTGGTGCTGTTCAATCCGCAAACGGTGATCGACCGCTCGACCTTTGCCGAGCCCACACTTACGCCGGTCGGCATCGAGAAGGTATTCGTGAACGGCGTTGCGGTCTGGAGCGAGGGCAAGGCGACCGGAGAGCGTTCAGGCCGAGTGCTGCCGAAGTGAGCCGTCACGCTTTGGGCGGAAAATAATCGAAGATGAAAGAGATGCGCGCTTCCTTGCCGCGGTTCATCACGCTATGCGTCTTCTGATTGTTGATCTCGTAGACACGGCCGGGCTTCATCGGGCACGGCCGGCCGTCGACGGTGAAGCGCACGTGCGCATTGCTGGTGAGCGGGATGTGAATCCGGTGCGTTCGTACGAAGGATTCCTGCGCGTCGGTGTGCGGCTTGATCGTTCCACCCACTTCGAGCCGCGCGGCCATCGCACGAATGATCGTGCCGCCCGCCGGATAGTGAGCGGCGATGATCGAATCCATCAGCGGCTGCGCGACGTCCGCGAGGCGCGCCCAGCCCGGCTCGCGCGTCACCGTCGGATCGGGCCAGCGGCCGTCACAGAAGAGGAGCACGATCGAATGCGTATCGTGGTGCACCTCGAATTTCTGCTGACGCAGCTCGTGCTCGTGCCAGGCCTCCGGCTCCTGCGCCAGCGTCTTCGCGGCGAGCGCAGTCATGTCGACTGGCCCCAGGTCGCGGAACGGAACACCGATGTCCAAGTGCGAATACCTCTGTGGCAAGGATAGCGTAGAGTAACTACTCCCCGAGAGCCTTGCGAAGACCCGCCATGATTCGTGCAAAAGGCCTGCCCGCCTCAGCCGCGCTGCTCGCGTTGCTTGCCTCGATCGCGCTCGTGGCCGCCGCGGCCGAGCCGCCGCGGCGATCGGTCACGCTCGACGACATGAACCAGATCAAATGGCCAAACGAGCCGTGGCCGTCGCCGGACGGCAAGCAGATTGCGTACGAAGTCGACGGCCGGATCTACGTCGTCCCGACGGGCGGTGGCGAGCCACGCGGCGTCACCTCTGCGGGCTCGACAGCGTCGAATCCGGTGTGGTCGCGCGATGGTGCGTGGCTGTACTTCCTGTCCGACCGCGCGGACAAGAAGAGCCAGGTGTGGAAACTGCCGCTGACGTCCTTCGGCGAGGCTACGCAGGTGACGACCTTCGAACGCGGCATCGACACGCTCAACCTTTCCCCGGACGAGTCGCGCCTGCTCCTGTCCTTCAAGGGCACGGTCGAACAGAAATCGGGTGGGCACGACGCGGCGCAGACGCCTGCGCCACCGCCGAAGCCAGCGCCGTGGGTCATCACTCGACTGCACTTCAAGGAAGACGCCGAGGATGGCTACCTCACGGGCGATCGCGCCGAGCATCTCTATATCTACGACCTGAAGACGCAGGCACTGCGCCAGATCACTTCCGGCGACTACACCGAGTCGGAAGCCGCCTGGTCGCCCGACGGTCGGTCGGTCGTGTTCACGAGCAATCGCGAAGCCGAGCCCGACGAAAGCTACAAGACCGATCTGTGGATCGTGGCTGCGGACAACCCGGATCGCGGCCTCACTGTGCGCCGCCTGACCAACGACGACTGGGTGAAGAGCCAGCCGGTCTTCAGCCCGGACGGCCGCAACGTTGCGTACATCACTGCCGAGGACGGCGTGTACGGCATCCAGCACGTAGCCGTCATCGCAGCGAGTGGCGGCGCTCCGCGCATCCTGACTCGCCCACTCGATCGCTGGGTCAACCAGGTGCGCTTCTCGGCGGACGGCCAGTGGATCTATTTCTCCTACGAGCAGCTCGGCGGCGTCGACATCGGTCGCGTGCGCGTCTCGGACGGCAAGCTCGAAACCGTGCTCGCAGGCCAGCGTCAGATTGCAACATTCAACGTTGCGCGAACCGGCGTCATCGCTGCGCTCGTACAGAACATGAACGACCCGGTGGAAGTCTATGCGTTCACGCGCGGGCAGCCGCGCCAGCTGAGCGACATCAACGGCGCGTTCGTGCGCAGCGTCGCCCTCGGCAGCAAGGAGAAAGTCGAGTTCGCGAGCGCCGACGGGACGAAGGTCGAAGCGTTCGTGACCAAGCCGCCGGGATTCGAAGCAGGACGCAAGTATCCCACCGTGCTGAGTATCCATGGCGGCCCGGTCGGCCAGACGTCCTACGGCTACGACTTCAGCAATCAGTATCTGGCGGCGCAGGGCTACGTGATCGTCGAGCCCAATCCGCGCGGCTCGACCGGCCGCGGGCAGGACTTCATCCGCGCGATCTATCGGACCTGGGGCATCACCGACTACGACGACGTCATCGCCGCGGTCGATCACGTCGTGAAGCTCGGCTACGCGGATCCCGACCGTCTCGCGGTCACCGGGTATTCGTACGGCGGTTACATGACGAACGTCGTCATCACGCGCACGAAGCGCTTCAAGGCCGCGGCTTCCGGCGCGGGACACAGCTTCATTGCCGCGAACTACGGTCATGACATCTATCAGAAGTGGTACAGCTGGGAGCTGGGCGTGCCGTGGGAAAACGCGGATAAATATGCGCGGCTCTCGCCGCTGATGCAGGCCGGCGCCGTGCAGACGCCCACGCTCTTCTTCGGCGGCCGCGAAGACTGGAACGTCCCGGTCCTGAACGCCGAGCTCTTCTACCAGTCGCTGAAGAAGCGCGGCGTCGACACCGAGCTCGTCGTGTATCCCGGCACTCACCACGGCGGCTGGTCCGATGAATTCGAGCGCGACCGGCTGGTGCGCATCGAACAGTGGTTCGACAAGTATCTCCAGGCGGCGCCGGCGCAGGCAGCACCTTGAGACCTGCGACGACAAACGACACCAGCATCGCGGCGGCCCTCGAGGCGCTCGCCGCAGGCGATTCGCGGCGCGCGGAGTCCATCAGCCGCGCACGCCTCGAGCTGGATCCGCACTCCGTCGAGCACCTGCGCCTTCTGGCGCGCGCATTGACCGTGCAGTCGCGACTCGAGGAGGCCGAGCAGATCCTGTGCCGCGCCCTGGCGCTGAAACCGGAATTTGCGCCGCTGCATGAAGACCTCGGCGGCATCCAGGCAACGCAGCGGCGGCTCGAAGATGCCGTTGCGAGCTTCCAGACCGCACTTCGGCTCGATCCTCGCCTGCCGCTCGCCCGCAAGAAGCTGGGCCAGTCACTCGCCGCACTCGGGCGCGGTGACGAGGCGGACGCGGCGCTCGAAGCATGGTTCGAGCAGGATCCTGGTCGCCTGCAGGTCGCGCTCGCGCTCGATCACTTGCGGGCCGGGCGCAAAGACGAAGCGATTTCGACACTGCGCAAGGCGCTTCGCGAAAATCCCGACAATGTCGATGCGCTGCATACGCTCGCGCAGGCGTATTGGGGCGACGACGAGCGGATGTCCGACATCGAAGCGCTGTTGCGCCGAGCGACGGAGCTCGCGCCGGCGTTGACTCAGGCCTGGATCATGCTCGGCCTGTTACTGCATCAGTCGGATCGCTCCGAGGAGGCCATCGCGTGCTATCAACGCGCGGCCGAGATCGACCCTGACGAGCCCACGGTCTGGTCCGGTCTCGGCGCGGACTACGCGCAGATCGGCGACATGGAGAAGAGCGCCGCCGCGTACGCGCGATCGGTCGCCCTGCAGCCCTCGCCCGGCATTCACATGAGCTACGCTCATGCCCTGAAAGCTCTGGGACGGCAGGCGGAGGCGCTGCGCGAGTACCGCGCCGCCATCGCGCAGAAGGCCGACTTCGGCGAGGTGTACTGGAGCATGGCGAATCTGAAGGTCTTCCGCTTCGAGCCCAGCGAAGTGGCGGCCATGGAAGAGCAGGTGAAGCGCGAGGACCTGAGCCCGAGCGCCGCCGTGCATTTCAGGTTCGCGCTGGGCAAGGCCTGCGAGGATGCCGGGGACTACGATCGCGCATGGGAGTTCTATCACACGGGCAATCAGCGGCAGCGACCGCTCGTGTCCTACGATCCTGCAGGCTTCGAGCTGCGTCACCAGCAGATGGCGGAAGTGTTCAGCCGCGCGTTCCTCGACCAGCACGAGGGACAGGGATTCCCGTCCGACGCGCCCATCTTCATCGTCGGCTTGCCGCGCTCCGGCTCGACCCTGATCGAGCAGATACTCGCGAGTCACAGCCAGGTCGAGGGCACGCTCGAGCTGTCGACGCTCGGCGAGATCGCCGTATCGATCGCACGCTACCGGCGTGATCGCGTGGAATATCCCGAAGCCGCGCGCGATCTGCGGGACCGCGACTTCCGCGCGTACGGCAAGGAGTACATCGAACGCACCAGGACCTTCCGCACCACCGGCAAGCCGCGCTTCACCGATAAACTGCCGAACAACTTCTCGCACATCGGTTTCGCGCACCTGATCCTGCCGAACGCGAAAATCATCAACGCCCGGCGGCATCCGCTCGACAGCATTCTCGGCAGCTACAAGCAGCTGTTCGGCAAGGGGCAGAACTTCACTTACGACATGGACGAGCTCGTGATGTACTACCGGCAATACCACGAGATCATGCGGCACTGGCATCGCGTGCTGCCGGGCAAGGTCCTCGACGTGCACTACGAGGAGACGGTGGCGGATCTCGAGTCGCAAGTGCGGCGCATCCTCGCGCACTGCGGGCTGCCGTTCGAGGAAGCGTGTCTGCGATTCCACGAGACCCATCGCGCGGTACGCACGGCAAGCTCCGAGCAGGTTCGCCAGCCGCTATACACGCGAGCGCTGGGCACCTGGCGGCGCTACGAAAAGCATCTTCGCCCGTGGCAGGAAGAGCTCGCGGACATCATCGCAGAGCTGCCGGAGAGCGTGCGCAACGCAGGCCTCGATCAGTGAGGACCAGCCTCAGGCAGGCGACTCAACCCTAGGCGAAGGGCCAGACCTCGAGGCCGTGGATGGCGTTCCTCACGTCCATCGTCAGGTTCACCGAGAGCACGCGCTCGTTTTTCTTGAGATCGTAGACCGAGATGGTGGACGGCGACGAGCCGCCCGCCACCACGCTGTCCGAGAGCACTGCCAGCCCGCGCGCGAAACCCTGGCGCGCGACGTTGTTCTGATCGGTTCCGCGCTGCTGCAGCTGGTCGTCGGGATACCGCGGCACGCTGAGCGCCCGATCCTCCCGGCCGTCGCGACCGGAATAACGCAGGACGTCAGCTTCGGTGTCGTTGAACAACACACCGTCACGGAAGGGCTGCGCATTGTGCGTGCCGGGCGGCAGCTCGACCGCCATCCGGATCTCGCGGCCGTTGTACAGCAGCATCCCGCCCGTCTTGGTCCCCGCGAGGTACATGCCGCCCTGCGTAGGATGCACGTTGTTGATGTGCAGCTTGTTGAGCATGAGCGGCCCGTCGTCCTTGCGCGGATCGTAGATACGGCCGCGGAAGCGGAACTGCTGCGTCTCCACGTGCATCGCCCAGGTGAACTCCTTCTGGTCGAGATCGAAGCCGAGAATGCTGTCGAAACCGGTCGAGGCCAGGAACAGGGTTCGCTCCCAGACCGCGATCTCGTGGCAGTGCTTCAGATACGTGTTGCGCCAGGAGCCGAGCAGGCGGAAGTCCGGCGTGTACGCGAAGAGCTCGTCGCTCGCGGCGATATACACGACGTCGCCGTCGAACGCGATGCCGCGCAGGCCGCGGTCCCAGCCGCGGCCTTGCCAATCGATGTTGGCGGTATTCCAGTCGACGACCTGGCGGATGTCGCGCCGATCGAGGTCGATCAGATAGACGCCGCCATGACTCTCACCCTGGTGGCTGCCGCGCACCACCGAGGTCGTGAGGAGCTTCAACGTTCGGGCGGGCGTCAGGTGATCACCTCACCACTTCTTGCTGAACGACAGGTACACGCTTCGTGGACGCACCACGCCTTCCACGTAACGCCAGCGTTGGTCGCCGAAGAGCTCGCCTCGGTCGCTGGAGCTCTTCCAGGTAATGCCTCTGTCGTCGAAAAGGTTGCGGACGATGAGCGAAGTCTGCCAGCCCGTGTCGCTGGTGAATCCCAGCTGGAACGTGCCGGACTTCATTTCGGGCAGCAGGAATTCCCGGTTGTTATCGACCATGTCGTCAATGCTGTCCCAGGTCCTGCCCTGCCAGTTGTACGAGAACCGCGTCCAGAGATCTCCCGCGAGCGGCAGGAAGTCGGGGAACGTGTACTCGACCGAGGCCCAGTACTTCTCTTTCGGCGAGACCGGCAACGTCGCGCCCTTGGGGATGTAGACCTCAGGAGGATCGGAGTTCGGGACGAACGTTCCCTCCGTGAACTCGGGGCTCGCGAGGAAGGCGTTCCACTGGAAGTTCAGCCGGCTGGTCGCGTACCACTCACCGCTGAGCTCGACGCCCTTCTGCTCCGCCTTGCCGCCGTTGATGTTGCCCTCGATCCAGAACGCGCCGCCGTTGTCCCGGTCGGTGCCGCTGAAGTGGATCTGGATGTCGTCCCACTTCATCAGGAACGCCGCCACGTTGAGGCGCAGACGATTGTCGAGCCACTGGCTCTTGAGGCCGACCTCGTAGTTCGCGAGGCTGTCCGGCCCGTAATTGAGCGGCACCTCGCCCGTCGCAGCTGCACGCTGCGAATTCTGTCCGCCGAGGCGGAAACCTTCGCTGTAGAGAAAGTACGCCATCACGTCGGGAGTGAACTGGTACTTCGTCGCAAACTTGTAGGTCGTGTCGCTGGCCTTGCCTTTGCTCGTGAGGCCGTTGGCATCCGGATCGCTGGCAACCGGCAGACCGAACGGTACGTTGTACTTGTCGAACATGTCGCGATCGTATTGGAACCAGCGCGCACCGCCGGTCACCGACCACTTGTCGGTCAGCGCGTAGGTCAGCTCGCCGAAGAAGGCAAGCTGCTTCACCTTGTTGGAATACTGGTTGTAGTAGTAGATCTGCGTGGGGTCGAGCGGGCACTTCGCGAGCGCCGGGTCGTCGATGTCCTCGCAGGCGATGCGATTGCCTTCTTCAAACGCCCGCGTCTGAGTCATGTCGCCATCGACCATCTTTTCGCCGAATTCCCACCAGTCGTACACGTCCTCGTAAAAGGCGCCCGCCATCCACTGCAGCTTGCTGTCGCCCTGCGAAGTGAGCCGGGCCTCGTAGGCCCAACGCTTCTGATCCTGATAATTGAATTTCACCGCGTGCAGTGTGCCGGTGTCATAGAGCGCGTAGTACGTTCCGAAGTTGACGGTGCGCCACTGGGCGTAGTTCGTGTCGTCCCATTCGTAGTCGATCTTGCGATTGAAGTAGCTCGCAGTCACCGAGAGCTCCGCAAACCCGAGGTCGCCCTTCACGGTCCCCGACAGGGTGTACCAATGGTCATCGCGCCATTGGTCCGTGAACCGCGTGATCTTGTAGTCGCCCAGGAAGGGGTCGGAGTCCCAGTCGCCTTCCGTCTTGCTTTTCTGGTAGATGCCCGTGAGGAGAACGTTCCATTGCGGGTTGATCGTCCAGAGTCCTGCAAGGCGGCCACCGCTCTGGGTATAGGAGTTCTGGTCTTCCTTGGCGAAGCCTGCGTTGGTCGTTTCGCCCATCAACGTCGGCCCGACGACATTGTCGACGTAGCCACCTTCATCCGAATAGAAGCCGACCGCCCGCAAAGCGAAGTTGTCGCTGACGGGAATGTTGACCCAGCCGCTCGCGTCGTAACTTTCTTCGCCACCCTTCGTGGTGCCGATTTCCAGATCGACCGCGCTCGAAAAGCCGGAGGGGTCCGGCTTGTTGGTCACGTAGTGCAGAGTGCCCGCCTGCGCGCTCGACCCGAACAGCGTGCCTTGCGGACCTGGCAGCAACTCGACGCGCTGGATGTCGACCAGGCGCACGTCCGCCTGTTGCGTGATCGACGTCATCGGCTGCTCGTCGAGGTAGATAGAGACCTGGCTGTCAATCCGGTACTGCGACGTGCTGGTCGTAATGCCGCGGATGATGATGGTGTTCTGGCCGGGCTGGGTGCTGTAGACATTCATGGAGGGCAGCGCGCCCACCAGATCGACAAGATTCGTCAGCGCCTGCTTTTCGATGAACTCCGTGGAGAGCGCGGTGACGCTCTGGGGCACCACCTGAAGGTTCACCTCGCGGCGCGTCGCTGTGACGATCACCTCTTCGAGCGCTTCGTTGCCCGAGTCCTGCGCGGCGAGCGTCGCCGCCGCCGGATAGAGCACCGCTGCGATCGCAATCGCGAGCGGCGTAGCACGGAAGTTCCGGCACGGAACAGGAATCGAGCGCGAACGATGTTGCCCCATTGCATTCCCCATGTGTTGAGCCGCGCGCGTCCGACCAGATTGCACACGAGCTTTCTTTGCGCGCGAGCCTATATCATGCCGCGGCGATTCGCCACGGGGATCACGCGTACTATGACGACTGCCGCTCGTTTGTTTCTTCTCTGGCTGATTTGTATCCCGGCACTCGCGGCCGACGGCTCAGCGACTGCGGCGGCGTCAGCAAAGGTCGACGCGCTGTTCGCTCCGCTTGCTCAGGGAGTTCAGCCCGGCGCCGGCGTGCTCGTCATCTGGCGCGGAGCCATCGTGCACGAGTCGACCTACGGCTACGCGGACGTCGAGAACCGCGTGCCCCTGAGCGTGGACTCGACTTTCCGCCTCGACTCGGTCTCCAAACAGTTCACGTCCATGGCGATCATGCTGCTCGCCGAGGACAGTCGTCTGAAGTACGACGATCCCGTTGCCCGCTATCTGCCGGAGCTTGCGAGTTACCCCGGCATCACCGTCCGTAATTTGCTCAATCACACCGGCGGACTGCCCGATTACTACGACATCATCGACACGTCGCAGGGATGGCCGACCAACGCCGATGCGAAAGTCCTGCTCGGCAAGATGGCCAAGCCGGTGTTCGCACCAGGCTCGCGTTACGAATACAGCAACCCGGGCTACGACATGCTGGCGGAGGTCGTCGAAGCGGCGTCAGGCCAGAACTTCGCCGCCTTCGTGCAGCAGCGTATCTTCGCGCCGCTGCAAATGAAGGACTCGCTGATCTACGACACGACGAAGCCGCACGTCGCACGCCGCGTGCTCGGATACGACCCTGACGGCAAGGGCTTCAAGCTCAACGACGAGCATCCGCTCAACGGGATCGTCGGCGCCGGCGGTGTCTTCACCACGCTCGGCGACATGTTCTTGTGGGACCAGGCGCTCTACGGCGAGCAGCTCGTGAGCCGCGCGACGCTGGATCAGGCATTCACCGGCGCGGTACTGAACGACGGCAGGAAAACGGACTATGGCTTCGCTTGGCGCATCGACGAATACCGCCACTCGCGACGACTCGAGCATGGCGGCGCCTGGGTCGGCTTTCGCAGCCACATCGCGCGCCATCCGGGAATCGGCCTGACGATCGTCATCCTCGCCAATCGCAGTGATTTCGAGTCCGACAAGTACATCGACCGCATCGCGGACATCTACCTTGCCGCGATGGACGGGCGCTAGTAGATCTCGCCGCGCGAGGATGTCAGCTTGCCGTCCTCGGCGCTCAGCGTGTATGCGATGCCGCCCTGCCCTTTCCACGCCGGCAGGTCGAAACGTCCGCCGGGCGTGATGCGATAGACGTCGACGTTGCGCATCGTCAGCGGCTTGCCACGTTCGCAACGTTGCGGCGGCTCGGTCACGCTCATGAAGTAGACGTCCGGCGTCTTGTGCTTCGATGTGGCGAAGACTTCTGCGGTACCCGTTGCCGGATCGATGTGGACTGCGGTTTCGCGGTCAGCAGCGATCGCGCGCGGATGCCTGCTCCAGCCGTCCTTTACCAGGCGCGCGAGCAGCGTTACCGTGCGGCCGATGCGATCGCGCTCATGCAGATGCTGGTCGGTGATGATGCCCTGCAGGCCCGGCAGCTTCAGGAAATCTCTCGCGAGCGTGAGATTGCTGTGGAACGGATCTCCGAGCCCCTCGGGGCTCGTCAGGCTGTCCGGTCCGATCGCCGAGTAGACGAATTCGCCGGCGACGGCCATTCCCGCGCTCGTGCCGCCGATCGGCGCGGGCTTCGCCACCACGAAATTGATGGCGTCCTGCAGCGGCGTGTCTTTCCACCAGTTGATGTAGTCGCCCTGATCCCCGCCCGAGATCCACAGGGCCTCGGCCTTGCGCACCTTGTCGATGACGAACGGATCGGACGCCGCCGCCCGCGTGTCGACTATCAGAGTTTCGACGGAGTCGCACTTACACAGCTTGTAGATGTAGTCGTTGTATTCGCCCGCGTGCGATGCCCGCAGCACTACGAAGTCGCCGCCGCCGCCCATCTCGCCCATGTGGACGTAGTTGTGGTCCACGTCATCGCCGCCTCCCTGCAACACGAACAAGCCGCGTGTCGGCCGCTGAACGTCGGCGGGATTTCCGGTCACGTAATAGCGGTACGGGTGCTGCTCCGGCGTATCGGTCGCGAACGCCGCGCCGTTGAGACAAAAGAGAACTATCGATGCGAAGAGGATCGTTGCATGGCGCATGCTTTCAGCCCGTGAGTCCGAGTTCTACGTTACGGAGTTTGTGGATCTCGTCGCGCAGCCGCGCCGCCTGCTCGAATTCCAGGTTCCGCGCGTGCTTGAGCATTTCCTGTTCGAGCTTCTTGATGCGACGAATGGCCTGGTCGGGCGTGAGCGACGAGTAGTCCGCCGACGGGTCCGTCACCTTACGTACCGGACCGCGAGCGTCGGAATACGCACCTTCCAGTATGTCCGCGACGCCTTTCTTGATGCCGCGGGGCGTGATGCCGTGCTTCTCGTTGAACTCGAGTTGCTTGTGACGACGCCGATCGGTCTCGTCGATCGCGCGCCGGATCGATCCGGTGACCTGGTCCGCGTACAGGATCGCGCGGCCGTTCAAGTGTCGCGCCGCGCGTCCGATCGTCTGGATCAGCGAGTTCTCCGAGCGCAGGAAGCCTTCCTTGTCCGCATCGAGGATCGCGACCAGCGAAACCTCGGGCATGTCCAGTCCTTCGCGCAGCAGGTTGATGCCCACGAGCACGTCGAACTTGCCGAGCCGCAGGTCGCGGATGATCTCCATGCGCTCCACGGTGTCGATGTCGGAGTGCAGGTAACGCACTTTCACGCCATGCTCGTCGAGATACTCGGTGAGATCCTCCGCCATGCGCTTGGTGAGCGTCGTGATCAGCACGCGCTCACCGCGCTCCGCGCAGATTTTGATTTCCGAGAGCACGTCGTCGACCTGCGTGCGCACCGGCCGCAACTCGACCTCCGGATCGACGAGGCCCGTCGGGCGCACCAGCTGCTCGACGACTTGTCCCGAGCGCTGCAGCTCGTACGGCCCGGGCGTCGCGGAGACGAAGATCATCTGCGGCGCAAGCCTCTCCCACTCGTCGAAGCGCAACGGTCGGTTGTCGAGCGCCGACGGCAGGCGGAAACCGTATTCGACCAGTGTTTCCTTGCGGGAGCGATCGCCCTTATACATTGCACCCAGCTGCGGAATCGTCTGGTGACTCTCATCGACGATCAGCAATGCATTGTCCGGCAGGTAGTCGAACAGGCACGGCGGCGGCTCGCCGGGCGCGCGGCCGGACAGGAACCGCGAGTAGTTCTCGATGCCGTTGCAATAGCCCACTTCGCGAATCATCTCGATGTCGAAGCGCGTGCGCTGCTCGAGGCGCTGCGCCTCCAACAACTTGCCTGCGGTCTTGAGATCGCTCAGGCGCTCGTGGAGCTCGTCGCGAATCTGGTCGACGGCGGTGACCAGACGCTCGCGCGGCGTCACGTAGTGCGTCGATGGGAACACGGTGAAGCGCGGGACTTTGCGCTTGATCTCGCCGGTGAGAGGGTCGAACAGCATCAGCGAGTCGACCTCGTCGTCGAACAGCTCGACGCGCAGAGCCTCGCGCTCCGACTCCGCCGGGAAGATGTCGATCACGTCGCCGCGCACGCGATACGTACCCTGCGTCAGGTCGAGCTCGTTGCGCTTGTACTGCATGTCTGCCAGACGACGCAGCATCTTGCGCTGATCCATCCGATCGCCACGTGAAAGATGCAGCACCATCGAGAGGTACGCTTCCGGATCGCCGAGGCCGTAGATCGCCGACACCGTCGCGACGATGATCGCGTCGCGACGTTCGAGCAGCGCCTTGGTTGCCGACAGCCGCATCTGCTCGATGTGCTCGTTGATCGAGGAGTCCTTCTCGATGTAGGTGTCGGAGGAAGGAACGTAGGCTTCGGGCTGATAGTAGTCGTAATAAGAGACGAAATACTCCACCGCGTTGTGCGGGAAGAATTCCTTGAATTCGCCATATAGCTGCGCCGCAAGTGTCTTGTTGTGCGCGAGCACGAGCGTCGGGCGCTGCAACTCCTGGATGACGTTCGCGACCGTGAAGGTGTTGTGAACGTAGAGGCCACCGCTCCCGGCAAAGAACGTCTCCGGCCCCGGGACCGACAAGTCATAAACGTACGGATGGTCGTACTGCACGCGTTCCAGCCGGCCGACCTTCGTCCACCGCACCGAACACAGACCTGCCAGTTGCTTATACCGGCTCCACCAGCTGAGATCCGCAACCGGCTTGCCGAGGCCAACCTGCGACAAAGCCTTGAGCAGGCGTCGCAAGAGCTGCCGGCTGGGTTGACGATTGCCGCTCTCGAGCATGCTGATCATCGAACGCGTACATCCAGCATCCTGCGCGAGATCGAACTGACTCAGCTCAAGCGACTTGCGAAGATCCCGCAGCAGCGAAGGCGGTATCTCGACGACGTCCACGTTAGTGTCGCTCTTGCGTCCACCGAAAGAACGCAGCCGCGCGAGCTTCTCGGGATGCTCGAATCCGATCGCCTGCTCATAGCGGTCGAGCTCCGCCTTTCCGGAGATGACCACATTGACGTACACATCGCCGCTGTGGTTCGAGTTCGTAGCGCGCTTGCGGGTTCTCCGCAGACGGGCGTGTATCCCAAAACGCTTCAGTGCGAACGCCAGATCAGACGCAAGCGTCTCGCTCGCAGTGGTGGCAACAACTTCGCCGTTGCAGCCCACCGTCCCATCTCCATCGAAGTACGCACGCAGCAATATGCCGAGTGAGCGGTTCGACAGACGCGGCCAGAAGTCAGGCAGATGTTTACTCCAGGCAGAGGTGCCGCACGTCTTCGCAAGCAAAGTCGTGAGCGCTATCGAGGAGACTTGGTAGTCGGAACTCGGGCGCACACCGAACGGCATTCCAAGCTCATGCAATGCCGCCTCAATCCGCGCCCGAACGACTGGGTGCCGGTTGGCCAGGATGAAGTACCTTTCCTGCGCGCAGCCCTCGGCAATGTAGTAACCGAAGAGCGCGAGGATGGAATCTGTCAGCGGCAGTTTCGCAGGCAAGCGGCACGCCGCTGCCTTGCCACCAATACGGATGCCATCGGTGTGCGCGAAGCCCGCCAAGCCGTTGGTGTTCTGCACCAAGCGGACGTAATTGCGCACGTTCACACCACTGCCGCGAATCCGACGACGAATCGCACTCAATTTGGCGTAGGGATCGAGCCCGGACTCCTTGAAACTGGTGACGATGC
>DATEML010000332.1:0-4024 GCA_035275585.1 Steroidobacteraceae bacterium
TTCTTCGGCAGGATCACCGCATCGATGGCGTGAATGATTCCATTCGAGGCGACCAGATCCGCCTGCACGACGCGCGCTGCGTTGACGCGCGGGTGCGACGACGACGAGGGCGTCGACGTCAGCGTCGTGCCCTGCCGGGTCAGCACTTCGCCCGCCTTCATATCTCTGAGCATCACATGGCCAGCTATGACGTGATAGTTCAGGATTGCCTTGAGCTTCCCCGTGTCCTTGAGCAGCTGATCGTACGCGCCGGTCGGAAGTTTCTTGAACGCTTCGTCGATCGGTGCAAAGACCGTGAAGGGGCCCTTCGCAGCCAGCGCTTCGCTCAAACCTGCTGCCTCGATGGCGGCCGCGAACATCGAGAAATTGCCCGCGGCGATCGCCGTGTCGACGATGTTCCTGGTGGGTCCCGCGGCGTTGTTCGTGACGGCTGCCCGGTTAGGAGCGCCTTTTGGCTGATCCATGAGATTGACCTCGACATGTGGCCGGCTGGAAATTGCCGGCCAACTCAGCTCGTGTGCGGCTGAGGGCGCGCAGTATGCGCTACCAATCGCATCCGTGCGGCCCGCGACGAAAAGATTCAGACGCCTCTTCGTGCCGTGGCGCTGCCGTTCTTCTTCAGGATGGCCGCGGTGTTCTTGGTCAAGGTGTCGGTAGACCAGAGGAACAGCAGGCCTTGCAGGTCCAGGCCTTTGCCAAAGATGGGCCTGCGCTCCAGGCGGCGCAGCCGGGTGCGACACCAGGCCACCAGGGGCTTCGCTCGTTTGCCAGGTGCGAGATGGGTGACCGCTCTCAGCAACGCGTAGCTCGCCCTGCCGAGAGCCATCGATACATGAACGAGGACCGGCTGCAGTCGGTAATTCGTCCTGAGATAGTCGAAGAATCCCTTTCTCAGTTGCGCGTTGCTCGGATAGGCCCGAGCCGTGCTGACCATCTTCTTGCGGAACCCGAACAGCTGCCGATCGACGCCGGCGCTCTCGCCGATCCGGCGTGGAATCGGCCGGTCGTAGGAATTGCGCAGCCGCCAGGGCTCCATGTCGGGCGAATCGGTGATCTTGCTGATGCTTGCAACGCTGCTCGCGAAGATGAACGGGATGGCCGCGTGAATGAAGCCGCTCTTGAGCCGTATCTCCGACAGCCGCAGCCCGGAGATGTCGCCTCTGATGATCTGATCGTTGAGATATTTGCGATCGAGCTTGGAGTCCCACAGCTTGTCACCGTGGTACCCGGTGAAGACCACTGCTGCCTCGCAGGTTTTCTCGATGTGAGCAGCCATCGAATGAAAGACGAGCTCCGTCTTGGCAGGATCCACGGCATAGAAGTACAACTCGTCATCGGTGCTGCCGGAAACGCGCTGATTGAGGTACAGAGTCTCCATCCCCAATGCATCGGCGATCGGTCCGCCGTCGTCGGAAGCCCGTCGCCTGTTGATCCATGCGGGCAGAGAGGAGTTCGACCGCTTGCTCGTGAAGCACGTCTTGACGCCGATGGTTTTCGCCAGACACGTGACAGCCGTCGAGTCGTATCCGGACGAGAGCGTCGTAAATGCATCCAGCCGTACGCGCCGCGCAGCGCTCGTACAATTGTCTTTCAGGCGAATCAGAACGTCGTTGAGCAGCGCATAGTATTGCTCGAACGAGGCGATGTCGTGGATTCGGCTGCGGCGTTCGAAAGATATTCCGTCCGTCTGGACGACGATGTTTTCGTGATAGACCTGGTAGAACCTGTCGATCTGCGGATTCAGGATCGTGAATTCCTTTTTATAGTGTTCCAGGCCCTGCAGGATCGAAGCGCTTTCGACGTTGTAATCGTGACTCCTGTCGAGCTTCGAATCCGTGAACGCCAACAGCAGGATCACGCTGTTGGAAACCACCATCGTCTGCTGCTGCAGGCAGTAGAACAACCGATCCACGAGCGCCGAGGACGGAACGCAATAGACACGGTCGCCTTCGACCCTGATGCCGCTGCCGAAGAAATTCTCGCTGCGGTGAAACTCGCCGCGCGCGAACTCACCGTCCCATATTCCCTCCACCATCCACTCGTCGCGGCATTCGACCGCCGGGCCATGAAAAACAGTCAGTGTTTTTCCGTCCAGCTGTAGTACCGCCAACCACATCAGCTTCGGCAGTTCCGCTACCGGCTGGTAGTTGATCTTCCACGTCATCTCTGCGTCCTCCGCGTCCTCCCCTGGGACTGGCGGACAAACGCTCGGGACGTGAACTCGGTGCCATGCACCGTCGGCGATCAGCTCCGTTCGGCGCGCCGGTAACCAGGCTCGTGGGTATCGTGTTCGGAACGGCAGCGCTGCACATCGTCCCTTTCTTCATGTTCGTGCTGGGGCGCGTCGAGGCGCTGCCTCCACGGCTGATCGCGCTGCTCGTCCTGTCGCTCGCTTCTGTTCTTCATCTCGATCTTGCGCTCCTGTCGAAGGGGTTAGGCGGAGTGGACCAGCCTCAGGTTCGGATGCGTCCGCGTGATCCGGCTCAGCGATTCCACCGACTGCGGCACGGCGATGTAGATGCCCTGCGCGTACTCGACGCCGATGTCGGCGAGACAAGCGAGCACTTCGGGGCTCTCGACGCGCTCCGCGACGGTCTTGATACCCATCGCGCGGCCGATCTGCGTGATCGCCTCGACCATGCTGCGGTCGACGTGGTCGGTGGTGACGTTCTGGATGAACTGGCCGTCGATCTTCAGGTAGTCGACCGGCAGATTCTTCAGGTACATGAACGACGACAGGCCGCTGCCGAAATCGTCGAGCGAGAACTGGCAACCGCGCGAGCGGAACTCGCGCATGAAGTGCACGACGTTCGGCAGGTTGGAGATCGCGGCGGTCTCGGTGATCTCGAAGCACACCGCGCCGGGGCTCAGGTCGTAGGCCTGCAGCTCGTTGATGAGGAATTCGAGGAAGCGATCGTCGTTGAGCGACGTGCCCGACAGGTTGATCGACAGCGTGTAGCCGTGGCGCGCATCGCCGTCGGTGCGATAGTGCGCCAGCGTGCCGAGCGCCTGGCTCACGACCCAGCGGTCGATCATCGGCATCACGTTGTAGCGTTCCGCCGCCGGAATGAACTCGGCCGGCAGCACCAGCTCGCCGTTCTCGCCGCGCATGCGCACCAGCAGCTCATAGTGGCCGCGCGGGTCGCGGTTCGTGCCGATCGGCACGATCGGCTGGTAGTAGAGCTCCAGGCGGTTCTCTTCGCAGGCGCGCGTCAGGCGCGACACCCACTGCATCTCGCGATGGCGCTCCGGCGCGGCGCCGTACTGGTACATGTGCACGCGATTGCGGCCCGAGTCCTTCGCCGCGTAGCACGCGACGTCCGCGGCGCTGAGCACGCTGCCGATGCTCTCGCTGCTGCTGTTGATCTCGACGATGCCGATGCTGACGCCGACGTTCATCGCGCCGTCCTGCCACTCGAAGCGGTATTCGCGGATCGCCTGGCGCAGGCTGTCGGCGATCTTCGCGGCGCGATCGGCGGTGCACTCCTGCAGCAACAGGCCGAACTCGTCGCCGCCGAGTCGCGCGATCGTGTCGCTGGTGCGGATACGGGTCTGCAGGATGCCCGTGATCTGCTTCAGCAGGCGATCGCCGGCCTGGTGACCGCACGTGTCGTTGACCAGCTTGAACTGATCGAGGTCCAGGTAGAGCAGGACGTGCGTCGTCCCTTCGTCCGAACGCGCCGTCAGCAGCGCCTCGTTCAAGCGGTTCTCGAACTCGCGGCGGTTGATCAGGCCGGTCAACGCGTCGTGGCTCGCCTGATAGGCGAGCGCGCGGCGCAGACGCCGCTCGCGGCTCACGTCATGGAACACCATCACCGCACCGATGATGCGGCCGAGACGGTCGCGGATCGGCGCCGCCGAATCCTGGATCGCGATTTCCTGACCGCGGCGGTTGACCAGCACGGTCTGGTCAGTCACGGCGATCACAGTGCCTTCGCGCAGCGAGCGCGTGACCGGATCTTCGAGCGGCTCGCGCGTCACTTCGTTCAGGATGTTGAACACTTCACGCAGCGAGCGGCCCTGC
>DATEML010000333.1:0-12522 GCA_035275585.1 Steroidobacteraceae bacterium
TTTCGACGAAAAGTTCTTTCGCAGCCGCGATGGGCTGCAGATCTATTACCGTGATTATCCCGGCGACGAGAGCAAGGCGCCGGTGCTTTGTCTGCATGGGCTCACGCGTAACAGCCGCGACTTTGCAGCGCTCGCTGAGCACATCGCTCCGGCGCGGCGCGTGCTCGTGCCGGATCAGCGCGGTCGCGGGCGCTCGCAATACGACACGCATTGGCTGAACTATCACCCTGGCACGTATATCGACGACATGTGGACGCTGCTCGAAGGGCAGTCGCTCACGCGGCTGATCGTCATCGGCACGTCGCTGGGCGGTCTGATGGCGATGTTGATGGCGGCGACGCGTCCGCAGATGCTGGTCGGCGTGGTGTTGAACGACATCGGTCCGGAGATCGATCCGGTCGGCGTGGCGCGCATTCAGGCGTACGCGGGACGGTTGCCGCCAGTGCGCTCCTGGGGCGATGCAGCTGCGCAGATGAAGATGACGTTCGGCCTCGCGTTTCCCGAATACGACGAGCGGAAGTGGCACGAGTTCGCGCGTCTGTCGTTCGACGAGAGCGACGACGGCGTGCCGCGTCTCGCCGCGGATCCGAAGATCGGCGACGCAGTCCGCAGCATTCCGGCGCCGCCGAATGCGGCGCAGGCTATGTGGCTGGCGTTCGGCCAGCTGCGCAGCACGCCTGCGCTGGCGTTGCGCGGCGCGCATTCCGATCTGCTCTCTGCGGCGACATTCGAGCGCATGCAGCGCGAAGTCCCCGCACTCGCCGCCGTGACCGTGGCGAACCGCGGCCATGCGCCGCAGCTCGACGAGCCGGACAGTCTGCGTGCGATCGACGCGTTCCTCGCCGGGCTGCGCGAGTAGTCATCATGGCGTTCAAAGATCATTTCTCCGGGCACGCCGGCTCGTACGCGCGCTACCGGCCGGATTACCCGAGCGAGTTGTTCGAATATCTCGCGACGCTGACGCCGTCCCACGAAGTCGCGCTCGACTGCGCGACCGGCAGCGGCCAGGCCGCGGTCGGGCTGGCGAAGCATTTCAACTGCGTGGTCGCGACCGACGGCAGCGTGGCGCAACTGCGCAACGCGCAGGCTCATCCGCACGTCGCGTATCTCGCCAATCTCGCGGAGCAGCCGGCGCTGCGGGACGGGAGCGTCGATCTTGCGGCCGCGGCGCAGGCGGCGCACTGGTTCGATCACACCCGCTTCCATCCGGAAATGCGCCGCGTGTTGCGGGCGGATGGCGTGCTTGCGCTGTGGACCTACGGATTGGCGTTCGTCGCGGCGCCGATCGACGCGGTCGTCCGGCACTTCTACGATGAGGTTGTCGGGCCGTACTGGCCGCCCGAGCGTCGGCACGTCGAGAACGCCTATCGCGATCTGCCGTTTCCCTGGCGCGAGCTGGCCTCGCCGTCCTTTCAGCTGCAGCTCGACTGGGACCTCGACGACTTCGTGGGCTACGTCGGAACCTGGTCCGCGGTGCAGCGGTATACCAAGGTGTCCGGCGCCGACCCGCTGCCGGTCTTACGTGCTGAAATCGCTCCGCTGTGGGGCTCCGGTCACCGCACCGTCGTGTGGCCGCTGCACCTGAGAATCGGGCGGCCCCAGTAGAGATAGACATAGAGATAGAGAAATAGAAGGGATCATGAACGCGAAACTGCTCGCCTTTGCACTCGCCTGCTCGCCGCTGCTCGCCAACGCCGAGGATGCGCCCGCGGCCGGCATCCTGAAGTCGGGCGTGTATCTGCAGAATCTCGACAAGTCGGTCCGGCCGCAGGACGACTTCTATCGACACATCAACGGCGGCTGGCTGGCGGCGACGCAGATTCCTCCGGACCGATCGAACTACGGGACGTTCACCAAGCTCGACGACGACGCGCAGCGCGACCTGCGGCAAATCCTCGAAGAAGCCGCGCGCAGCAAGGCTGCGCACGGCAGCGATGCGCAGAAAGTCGGCGACTACTACTCGAGCTTTCTCGACGAGGCTGCAGTCGAATCGCGAGGCCTGAAGCCGCTGTCGGACGAGCTCGCCCGCATCGACGCGCTGAAGACCAGGCAGGACCTCGCCGCCTACGTGGGCCGCGCCCAGCGGTTGTTCGTGGCGCATCCGTTCGCGTACTTCGTCGCCGTCGACGAGAAGAACTCCACGCAGTACGTCAGCACCGTCACCCAGAGCGGCCTCGGGATGCCGAATCGCGACTACTACCTTTCGGACGATGCGCGTCTGAAGGGCATCCGCGAGAAATACCAGCCGTACGTGCGCGACCTGCTCGCGCTCGCCGACACACCCGATCCGGAAGACGCCGCGAAGAAGATTTACGCGATCGAACTGCGCATCGCGACGGCGCACTGGACGCCGGAGCAGAATCGCGACGCCGTCAAGACCTACAACCGCTACGACCGCGCCGCGCTCGCGAAGCTGATGCCGGGCTTCGACTGGGATGCGTTCATGCGCGGCGCGCAGATTCCAGGCGACAAGGTTGCGGCCATGATCGTCACGCAGCCGAGCTACTTCGAGGCGCTCGGCAAGCTGTTCGCGGAAGTGCCGCTCGCGGACTGGCGCGTCTACTACCGTTACAAGCTGCTCAATACCTACGCGCCCGATCTGCCCGCGAAGTTCGTGCAGCGGCAGTTCGAGTTCAACGATCGCACGGTGTCGGGCATCGAGGAGCTGAAGCCGCGCTGGAAGCGGGGCGTCGACACGATCGAGGGCGCAGTCGGCGACCTCGTCGGCAAGATGTACGTCGAGCGTCATTTCAAAGCCGAGCAGAAGCGGCGCATCGATGCCCTCGTCAAGAACCTGCTGGCGGCGTTCGACGGCGGCATCGACGAGCTGGAGTGGATGACGCTGGACACGAAGCGCAAGGCGCATGAGAAGCTGGCGCTGTTCACCACGAAGATCGGCTACCCGGACAAGTGGCGCGACTGGTCGACGCTCGAGATCCGCCGCGACGATCTGATCGGCAACGAGATGCGCGCCGCCGCCGTGCAGTTCGAGCGCGGCGTCAACAAGCTCGGCGGCCCGATCGACCGCACCGAATGGCTGATGACGCCGCAGACCATCAACGCGTACTACTACCCGCCGAAGAACGAAATCGTGTTTCCGGCGGCGATCCTGCAGCCGCCGTTCTTCGACGTGACCGTCGACGACGCGATGAACTACGGCGCGATCGGCGCGGTGATCGGTCACGAGGTCAGCCACGGCTTCGACGACCAGGGGCGTCTCTACGACGGCCACGGCAACCTGCAGGACTGGTGGGCCGCAGCGGACAACGAGGAATTCAAACGACGTACCACGGCGTTCGGCGCGCAATACGCCGCGTCGACTCCGCTGCCCGACATGCACATCAAGCCCGACCTGACGATGGGCGAGAACATCGCCGATCTCGCCGGCGTGGCGATGGCGTATCGCGCGTACAAGTTGTCGCTGCAGGGCAAGCAAGCGCCGGTGATCGACGGCTACACGGGCGACCAGCGCTTCTTCATCGGCTGGGCGCAGGGCTGGGCGCGCAAGTACCGCGACGACGATCTGCGCCGGCGCCTGCTCACGGATCCACACAGCCCGAGCGAGTACCGCACGAACGTCATCGTTGCCAACCTGCCCGAGTTCTATCGGGCCTTCGACGTCAAGCCGGGCGACAAGATGTTCCGGGCGCCGGCGGACCGCGTGAAAATCTGGTAGTCGTCGGAACTCCGACACGTACTCAGGGCTTTCGGCCAATGCACCCCGCCTGCGGGCGGGGCGCGTTTGTGTCGTCCATCGCAAGAAGGGCCCGGGTATGTCATTTTTTCGCGCTGCCGTGCTGGTTCTGCTGACATCCGCGCTCGGCGGTTGCGGCTACAACACGTTGCAAAAGCAGGACGAGCAGGTGACCTCCGCATGGTCGGAAGTGCTGAACCAATACCAGCGCCGCGCCGATCTCGTGCCGAATCTCGTCAACGTCGTGAAGGGCGCGGTGGCGTCGGAGAAGGACATTCTCGACAGCGTGGTCGAGGCGCGCGCCAAGGCGACTTCGATCCAGGCGACGCCGGAGCTGATCAACGACCCGCAGGCGTTTCAGCAGTGGCAGGCGGCACAGGGCGAGCTCAGTTCCGCGTTGTCGCGCCTGATGGTGGTCGTCGAGCGCTATCCCGATCTCAAGTCGATCTCCGGCTTCAGTGACCTGCAGGCACAACTCGAAGGCACCGAGAATCGCATCGCTGTCGCGCGCAAGCGCTACATCGACGCCGTGCAGGCCTACAACGTCACGGTGCGCTCGTTCCCGACGAACCTGACGGCGAAGATGTTCGGCCAGACGCCGAAGCAGAACTTCACGGTCCAGGACGAGGCGACGATCTCCAAGCCGCCGCCCGTGGATTTCGGCACGCCTGCCCAGCCCCAGCCCGAGCCCAAGCCCGAAGCGCCGGGCTGACGTCGCCGCACGATGCTCGCGCGCTGGCTGGCATTGCCGGCACTTTCGCTCCTGCTGTTCAGCTCCGGCGTCCTGGCTCAAGTTGCGGTCCCACCGCTGCGCGATCCGGTGACCGACCTCACGGGTACGCTGACGCCCGAACAGATCGCAACGCTCGACCGCCAGCTGCGCGAGGTCCAGGCGCGCAAGGGCAACTACATGGCGATCCTGATCGTGCCGACCACGCAGCCGGAAACGATCGAGCAATACTCCTTGCGCGTCGTCGAAACCTGGAAGCTCGAGCGTCCGGGAGTGAATGACGGACTGCTCCTCCTGGTGGCGAAACAGGATCGCGCGGTGCGCATCGAGGTCGGCTACGGCCTGGAAGGCGCGGTGCCGGACGTGCTCGCGAACCGCATCGTCGAGCAGGTCATCGTGCCGCGATTCCGCAGCGGCGATTTCTTCGGCGGACTGACCGAAGCTCTCACACGCATTACTGCACTGATCGAAGGCGAGCCGCTGCCGGAGCCGACGCAGGGCCAGCGCGGCGCGCCTCGCGGCGATGCACTTGGCACGGCACTGCCGCTATTGCTGCTCGTTGTGTTCGTCGGCGGCGGCATCTTGCGGCGAATGCTCGGCACGTTTGGCGGCGCATCGGTCACCGCCGGCGTCGCGGCAGCGATCGTCTGGTTTCTGACGAGCACCCTGGTGATCGCGATCGGCGCGGCCGTCATCGCCTTCGTGATCGCGCTGTTCGGTGGCGGCGGAGGCGGCGGATGGACCAGTCCGGGTCGCCGCGGCTGGGGCGGACTCGGCAGTGGCTGGGGCGGTGGGTTCGGCGGCGGTGGCTGGGGCGGAGGCGGAGGAGGAGGAGGTGGCTGGGGCGGCGGTGGCAGCGGCGGCTTCGGCGGCGGAGGCGCGTCAGGGCGATGGTGAGCATCGAACGCACCCTCAGGCATCTCTTCACGACCGGCTGGACCCTGCGCCGTGCGTTCGATGCGGCCACGCTCCAGGCAATCGAGCAGGCGATTGCCGCCACCGAACGCGGTCATGGCGGCGAAATCCGCTTCGCAGTCGAGGCGCACCGCGGCGCGATCGACCTGATGCGCGGTGTCACGCCTCGCGATCAGGCGCTGCACGCGTTCGCGCGCCTCGGCGTGTGGGACACCGACGCGAACAACGGCGTGCTCATTTATGTCTCGTGGGCCGACCGGGACGTCGAGATCGTTGCCGATCGCGGGTTCAACGGTCGGGTGAGCGAGCAGGAATGGGCGCAGGTGTGTCGCCACATGGAGCAAGCGTTCGCGCGCGGCGCGGCGCGGCAGGCGGCCGTCGAGGGAATCCACGCGGTCGGCGCGCTGATTGCGCGCCACTTCCCAGCGGCCGACCGCGACGAGCTGCCGAACCGGCCGGTGTTGCTGTAGGCGGACACTGCCCGTAGACCCCTTGGCCGGGACGCCGCCAAACAGGTAATAATGCCGCTATGAATCCGTCGTTCGCCGCGCGCCTCTCCGCCGCCGCCTGCCTCGCGCTGAGCGCCGCTGGTTGTCAGCTGATGCAGCGACAGCATGAGCCGCCGCCGCCTCCCGCACCGGTCGCGCCTGCGATCCACGAGCCGGTCGCGACGCACCTGTTCCAGCTCGCGCCCGAGGACGAAGTCGTCGGCGAGCTGCAGGTGACGAAGGTGATGGGCGAGGACACGCTGCCGGACATCGCACGGCGCTTCAATCTCGGCTACGAGGAAATCGCGCGCGCCAATCCTGGCGTCGATCCCTGGGTGCCGGGCGAAGGCCGCGAGATCGTGCTGCCGACGCAGTTCGTGCTGCCGGCCGCGCCGCACGAAGGACTGGTGATCAACCTCGCGCAGCTGCGGGTGTTCTATTACCCGAAGGTCAAGGAAGGCGAGCCGCAGACAGTCATCACGCATCCGATCGGCATCGGCAAGGTCGGCTGGCAGACGCCCGAAGGCACGACCAAGGTCACCGGCAAGCGCACCAACCCGACGTGGTTCCCGCCGGCCTCCGTGCGCAAGGAGCACAAGGAAGCGGGCGATCCGCTGCCCTCGAAAGTGCCGCCCGGTCCCGACAATCCGCTCGGCACCTACATGATGACGCTCGGCTGGCCGAGCTATCTGATCCACGGAACGAACAAGCCGTACGGCGTCGGGCTGCGCTCCAGCCACGGTTGCATGCGGTTCTATCCCGAGGACATCGCGGAGCTGTACGGCAAGATTCCGGTCGGCACGAAGGTGACGGTCATCAACCAGCCGTTCGTGTTCGGCTGGCACGCCGGCGCGCTGTACGTGCAGGCGTTCCCGGTGATGGAAGACGATCAGCGCGAGCACCCGAAGGCCGCGGACAAGCTGCTGAACGCCGCGATCTCCGACGAGATGTGGCAGAAGGTGAAGTACCACGGCTCCGCGATCGACCTCGATGTAGTCAACGGCCTGATGGCTCAGCCCCGAGGTATCGCGCTGCCGGTTTCCAAGCCGAAGATGACCGTCGACAGTTACGTCGCGGCCGCACGGCATGTCGAGAACCGCGTGCCGCCGGGCGCGAACTGGAACGGCAGCGAAGAGATGTACTACACGGCCGAGGAATTCGAAGCGGCCCGCGACGGGACTCCGCTGCCGAAGAAACCCGCGCCGAAGACCACCAAGAAGACCACTACCAAGCCCGCTGCTGCCGCCGCCGGGACATCCGCCGGCACGCGCCAGACGGCGCTGTAATCCCGTCGTCATCTAAACGCCATACAGTCCCGGCCGACTTCATTCGGCCTGGGAGCGCGCATGCGCATAGTGATGATCTCGGACGTCTATTTTCCGCGGATCAACGGCGTCTCCACCTCCATTCAGACTTTCCGTCGCGGCCTGCACGCCGCCGGCCATGAAACCGTACTGATCGCACCGGAGTACCCGGCCGGCACCTCCGACAACGAGGAAGGCATCCTGCGCGTGCCGTCACGCTACCTGCCGCGCGATCCCGAGGACCGCGCGATGAAGCTGGGTGCGATCCGCGCGCTGCGTCCGCAGATCGAGCGTCTGGAGCCCGACCTGGTGCACATCCAGACGCCGTTCATCGCTCACTACCAAGGCACTGCGCTGGCGCGTGCGCTGCGCGTTCCAGTCATCGAGAGCTATCACACGTACTTCGAAGAGTACCTGCATCACTACGTGCCGCTGATGCCACGCTCCGTCATGCGCTTCATTGCCCGCCGTTTCACGGTCTCTCAGTGCAACGTGCTCGATGCGCTGGTCGTGCCCTCGCGCGCGATGGAACAGGCGCTGCTCGACTACGGCGTGCGCTGCCCGATGCACATCATTCCAACCGGAATGGAGACGGAGCGTTTCGCCGGTGGCGATGGCGCTCGCTTTCGTGCGCAGCTCGGCATCGCAGCGGGGCAGCCAGTGTTGGTGCACGTCGGGCGCATCGCGCACGAGAAGAACATCGAGTTCCTGTTTCGCATGTTCGCGCTCGTCGCGCGCAGCAAGCCGGAAACTGTCTTCGTCGTCGCCGGCGAAGGGCCGGCGTTGTCCTCGTGCAAGGCCACAGTCCGCTCGCTTGGGCTCGAGCAGCACGTGCGCTTCGTCGGGTACCTGTCGCGTGAGCGCGAGCTGCTGGACTGTTACCGCGCCGGCGACCTGTTCGTGTTCTCCTCGAAGACCGAGACGCAGGGCCTCGTGCTGCTCGAGTCGATGGCGCTCGGCGTGCCGGTCGTGTCGACAGCGCACATGGGCACGGCAGATATCGTCAATCCGCAGCGCGGTGCCCAGGTCGCCCCAGACGACGAGGAGAGGTTCGCCGGCATCGTCGTGCGACTGCTCGACGACCCGCAGCGCCGCGTTGCAATGTCCGCGGAGGCACGCGCGTATGCCGCAACCTGGTCCGCCGCCGCCATGGCCGACCGGCTGGGTAGTCTGTACTCGACCGTCACCGGCCAGGTTTCGAGGAACTCGCCCGTCTCGCAACCCGTATAGACTGGGAAGTGACCGGTCACTTCTCCTCGGGGTGCACCATGCGTTGGCAAGGGCGGCGCGAAAGCCAGAACATCGAAGATCGCCGCGGCATGCGTTTCGGCCGGGCCGGCGGCATCGGGCTGGGCACGATAGTCCTGGCGCTCGTCGCGGCCTATTTCGGGGTAGATCCGTCCGTCGTACTGCAGGGCACTCAGCCGTCCCAGCAGCAGGCCGAGCAGGTGCCGTACGAGGAGTCGGCTGCGGAGGCGCAAGACCGCCAGCTCCTTGCCGTCGTGCTCGCCGATACGGAAGACGCCTGGACCGCACTGTTTGCCGCGGCCGGGCGTACCTACGAGAAGCCCAAGCTCGTGCTGTTCTCGGGCGCCGCGCAGTCGGCTTGCGGTTTCGCCGAGGCGGCAGTCGGGCCGTTCTACTGTCCCGGCGACCACATGGTCTACATCGACCTGTCTTTCTACGACGAGCTGCAGAGCCGCTTCGGCGCTCCGGGTGACTTCGCGAAGGCATACGTGGTCGCGCACGAAGTCGGCCATCACGTGCAGACGCTGCTCGGCATCTCCGAGCGCAACATGGCGGCCCGGCAGAGAGCGAGCGAAGCCGAGGCCAATGCGCTTTCGGTGCGGCAGGAGCTGCAGGCGGATTGCTTCGCCGGCATCTGGGCGCACAACGCGGATCGCTCGCGCCAGTTGCTCGAAGCGGGCGACATCGAAGACGGTCTCAACGCGGCCGCCGCCATCGGCGACGACCGCATGCAGAAACAATCGCGCGGCTACGTTTCGCCGGAGTCGTTCACGCACGGCAGCTCCGAGCAGCGCGTGCGCTGGTTCAAGCGCGGCTTCGAAGCGGGCACGGTCGATGCGTGCGACACGTTCGCGACGAGAAATCTTTAGCGACTCTGCACTGTAAGCGCCACCGACACCGCCCCCTTGCGCACATTCCTTGTGCTAACTTACGCGCCAACAAGAAGAGGGGAGGCCAGGTGCCCGAGCGTTCGCTCGAAGGTATCCAGATCACTGAAACGCCCGGCGCGGAGCAACCGATCGCACGAGCGAGTGCGCACCTGACGGCCTTTGTCGGCCGCACCTTGCGCGGCCCGGTCAATCGAGCCGTCACCGTCCACAGCTTCACGGATTTTCAGCAGGAGTTCGGCGGCCTGTGGCAACCGAGCCCGCTGTCCTACGCAGTCGAGCATTTCTTCGAGCAGGGTGGACGGCAAGCGGTCATCGTTCGCGTCGTGAACGCCGCGACGCCGGTCACGCTGTCGTTGCGCTGTGGTCGCGAGTTCCTGCACCTGGAAGCTCGCGCACCGGGCACGCGGGAGTTCCTGCGGGCCTCGATCGACTACGATCACATCGAGGCCGACGACGAACAGCGTTTCAACCTGGTGGTGCAGCGGGTGCGCTCGCCCGGCTCGGAACGCATCGAGTTGCAGGAGACTTTCCGCACGCTGTCGATCGATCCCGCCTCGCCGCGCTTCGTCGCCGGTGCGTTGCTCGAATCGAATCTCGTGCGCGTACGCGGAGCAGTGCCGGCCGTGCGGCCCGACCGCACACTGATGCCGGGCACGAACCTGCCGGTCGGCTACGTGAGCTCGAATCCGGACGGCGACGACGGCCGGCCGATCACCGACTATGACGTGATCGGCTCCGCGACCCGGCGCTCGGGCCTGTTCGCGCTCGAAGAGCTCGACGAGCTCGCCTTCTTATATATACCGCCGCTGACGCGCACGGCCGACATCGGCGCGAGCACGGTGCTGGTCGCAGCGAAGTTCTGTCGCCAGCGCCGCGCGATGCTGATCGTCGATCCGCCGGCGGCGTGGGACAGCCCGGCCGAAGCGGTGCGTGGGCTGAAGCGACTGAACTTTCACAGCGACCATGCGCTGATGTTCTACCCCCGCATCGCCGCCACTGATCGGCTGCGCGGCCGCATCGAGACCTTCGGTAACGGCGGCGCGGTCGCCGGCCTCCTGTCGCGCTCCGGTGAAGCGGTTTCGGCAGCGATCGCGGCGAAGGATCCGGAACCGCTGCTGCGCGCCGGCGCGCGCCTTGCCCGCGACGTGCCGGCCGCCGACCGCTGGTCACTCGCAGCTCATGGCGTCAACGTGCTGCAGGCAGTGCGCAGCGCGGATCGCGAGCGGCCGCCGCTGCGAACGCTTGCATGCGGCGCGAGTGCGTCGTCGGACTGGTCGTACCTGTCGCAGCGCCGTTTCGCGTTGTTCGTCATCAACTCCATCGAGCGCGGCACGCGTTGGTCCGTGCTGCGTCCCGGCGATGCGACCGTTTGGCGCCGGGTCCGGGCGCAAGTCCAGCGCTTCCTGGGCGAGTTGCAAAGCGCCGGTGCGTTCGCGTCGGTGCCGCCCGATCAGGCGTTCTCGGTGATTTGCGACGAGCGCATCAACGAAGCGAGCGAGCCGCACATCGTGAACCTGCTCGTGCAGTTCGCCGCGACGCATGCCGGCGAGTACCACAGCTTCCTGATCACGCATTCCGTGAGCGGCGCGACCGTGCGGCCGGTCGTGGTGAATCGCCTGGAGGCGTCGTTGATCGTCGCTCCGGAGCTGGAGCAG
Source organism: Steroidobacteraceae bacterium (assembly GCA_035275585.1). Lineage (GTDB taxonomy): Bacteria > Pseudomonadota > Gammaproteobacteria > Steroidobacterales > Steroidobacteraceae > Steroidobacter. The sequence continues at coordinate 10,925 of DATEML010000333.1, forward strand.
GAAATCACGATCCGGATCGATCCGCGCGACGGGTCGCTGCTCGCGAGTCACTAGTCATCAGCAGAATGTCGGCCTGAAGCCCGACCTACTGCCGTTTCCACAAGACTTCCTGACCGTTCTCGTGCCGGGCCAGCACGCGCGCGACGACGAACAGCAGATCGGACAGGCGGTTCAGATAACGCATCACTTCCGGCGCGACCGTTGAGTTCTCGGCCAGCGCCCATGTGCAACGTTCCGCGCGCCGTGTGGTCGCACGCGCGACGTGGCACGCGGCGGCGGCCGGCCCGCCGCCAGGCAGGATGAACTCCTTGAGCATGGGCAGCGGCTCGTTGAACCGATCCAGGCATTGCTCCAGCTGCTCGACGTGACTGTCGAGAATCGCGCGATAGCCGGGCACGGCCAGCTCGCCGCCGAGATCGAACAGCTCGTGCTGGATCTTCGTGAGCGCCTCGCTCACGTCCGCCGGCAGGCCCGGCACCGCAAGCACGACGCCGATCGCACTGTTCGCCTCGTCCACTGTTCCGTACGCCTCGATGCGCGCGTGCGTCTTCGGCAAGCGCGAGCCGTCGCCGAGACCGGTCGTGCCGTCATCGCCGGTGCGGGTGTAGATCTTGCTCAGGCGGTGTCCCATGTCGTCTCCCAGGAAATGTGCGCGCGTCGTTGGCAGCTACGTTGCACCGCTCAGACCGCGGAGGCAAGCCGCGGCGGCCAGCGCGAGTGCAGCGAGCAGGACGCAGGATGCGAGATAAATCTGCAATGCCCGGCCGAGATCGCCGGTGTCCGGACAGCGGCCTTCGCCCAAGGTCGGCCGCTCGTGCACGACGCCGTCGTACGTCGTTGCACCGCCCAGTCGCACGCGCAGCGCGCCCGCCATCGCGGCTTCCGGCCAGCCCGCGTTCGGCGACGCATGCCGGGACGCATCGCGCACCATGATGCGCAATCCGCCGCGGCCCGCGACGACGATCAAGATTGCGGCGAGCCGCGCCGGAATCAGGTTGACCGCGTCGTCAGCGCGCGCTGCGGCCCAGCCGAACATGCGCCAGCGGGGCTCGCGATGACCGATGAGGCTGTCGGCCGTGTTCAGCGCCTTGTACGCGAACAATCCCGGCAGGCCGCCGACAGCGAGCCAGAACGCCGGCGCGACGATGCCGTCGTTGAAGCTTTCGGCGAGGCTCTCTATGGCTGCTGCGGCGACGCCGGATGAGGTGAGATCGGCGGTGTCGCGGCCGACGATCCTCGCAACGGCTGCGCGCGCCGCAGGCAAATCGTTCCTGACCAATGGCTGCAACACGTCACGCACGTGTACGTAGAGACTTCGCTGCGCGAGGCCCACGGTCGCGACCAGAACCACTACAACTGCGCCGAACGGCAACTGCTGCGCACTCGCTTGAATGGCGTAGCCCAGCGCGCCGGCGCTTCCGGCGACGATGATCATTGCGGCGATGCCCAGCATTCGTCGCGCGACGTCGCTGCGCGCGGGATCATTCCAGCGACGTTCCAGTGTTTCGATGAGTCTGCCCATCCAGACGACGGGATGGGAGATGCACACATACAGCGCCTGCGGATAGCCGACGCACGCCTCGACCGCGAGCGCTGCC
>DATEML010000334.1:0-2124 GCA_035275585.1 Steroidobacteraceae bacterium
ACCCAGGCCGAGCGTGTGGACTCCGACGGTCTTCGCGATGCCACTGTCGCGCATGCGCGCGGCAAACATCTCTGCTGCCGATGCCGTTCCTGCATCCGTCAGCACATAGACCGGTCCGCTCCACGCGCCGCGCATGGGATCAGCCACGGTCGCCCAGTACAGCGCGGCAGCTGCATCCGGTGCGAGACTGCCGGGAGCAAGATAGTCCACTGCCCCGTTCATGAAGCCGGCATCGACCAAGCCAGAACACTTCGCGGGATCGAAGCTGCGCTGTTCGCGCCACACCCATGACAGGTCGCAGGACTGCTGCGACGACTGTCGCTTGCGGCGCTCGAACGCTTCGATCGCCGGGCGCAGCGCTGCCTCGATCTTCACATCGCCTGGATGCGCCGCGAGTGCGTCGTTGAGACCCTGCAGCTGTTCGTCCATGTACTTCGCACCGAGCGGGCCCGCGTGCATCAACAGCGGCGCGGAATGTACTTCGCCGGACGTGAACAATCGCGCCGCCCAGTCACCGAGATCGTTGCCGCCGCCGTTGCCGCCGACATCGACGAGCACCGCATCGACATGTTCGCTGCGAAGCGCTGCGAGACGGTCCGCCAACTCTCGCAGCCAGGCTGCGTCGATCATGTTTTGAATCGCCGCGGCAGTGGGCGCGACGGTGGTCGTGTGCAGCGTCGACCACGCTGCGAGGCAGAGAGCCGGATATTCGGCGGGGCGGAACCTCGGGATGCGAATCAGGCCGAAGCGACGCTCCCCGATGACGATCGTGCCGGTGCGGAAAGCGCGCGCAACGCCGTCCGACTGCAGCCTGAAACCGTCCAGCGATTCGAACGGCAGCGAGAACGCAACGCGCGTCGCGGGCGAGTAACCGAATGCAGCGCACGCGGAATTTGCGTCGTTGTCGGACGCGCGCGGCGGCGGCTCCGCAGCCGCGCCAGCCGGTTCGGGAGTGACGGTCGGTGCGAAGTGACCGTCGTGGAAACCGGCCACGAAACCTACCAGGGCCGCTGCCGCATCCGCGTCTGATCGGGCAGCATCGAGTGCGAGGCGCGTGCGGCGATCGAGCGAAGGCAGATCGACGCCGCTGGCCGGGCTCGCCGCCCACGCCAAATGCGAATAGGAGTGCTCCAGCTCGCGCTTGAGCGTCGAGTAGTCATCGCGCCAGGCCCTGCGGTCGAACGAAGGCCGCGCTGCTGCGACGCTGGTCGCGAGGATCGCCGCAAGCAACGCAACGATTGGTGTCTTCATCCCTCCATGACGGCTAAGCAACGAGGGCGTTACAGAACCCACTAAGACATTGAGCCGATGGACAACGCGCGCGGCGCTCGACAGCCTGTTGCAGGCACACAGGGGAGCGTGCGTCATGAAAATCGCGAACAACAAGCTCAGCGGCGATCAGACGGCGTTCCAGCCCTCGCCGAACCATGGCGGGACATTCAAGGCCCCGAGCCCGGACACGCTGGTCATCCATTTCACGGCCGGCGCCTCGCTGGAGTCGTCCGTTCGCTCGCTGAGCGATCCGGCCTCGAAGGCGTCCGCCCACGTCGTGGTCGGGCGTGACGGGAAGATCGTGCAGCTCGTGCCGTTCGACACGGTAGCCTGGCATGCCGGCGTCAGCAGCTTTCAGGGACGCACGGGCTTCAACCGCTTTTCCATCGGTATCGAGATCGACAACGCCGGCCGCCTGACTCAAACGGCATCGGGCGACTTCGTGACCTGGTTCATGAAGCCGATCGCCAGGACCGATGCGGTGCAGGCCGTGCATCGCAATGAATCCACTGCGACGTGGTGGCATGCCTACACAGAGACGCAGATCGACAAGGTATTCGAGCTCTGCGGGCTGCTCATCCGCACCTACGACATCAAGCTCATCGTGGGGCACGAAGAGATCACGCCGGGCCGCAAGACCGACCCCGGCCCGGCCTTCCCGCTCGATCGCCTGCGCGATCGGTTGCTCGGCACCCACCGCAATGAAGAAGGCGCCGCGGACCTCGCAGTCGGTGTGGTCACCGCGTCGTTGCTCAATGCAAGGGCGGAGCCTTCTACTTCGGCCACCGTGCTCGGGACGCTCCCGCGCGGCACGCCCGTGCAGATCGTCGAGTCACGGCGAGGCTGGCTGCG
>DATEML010000335.1:0-21892 GCA_035275585.1 Steroidobacteraceae bacterium
ATCGCGAGGTTCTCGATCGCATGCGAGCGGAAATGGCGAAGTTCAGAGCCGAAACGCACGATCCGTGGCTGCCGGGACAGGCTACTGTCTTTGGACATGAGGAAGAACACTAAGACGTCGACGCGCAATCACGAGTACCTGCGGGAAATCGGCGTCGACGCAGTCATCGACTAACGCTTGTCGGCTCGGTGCCGTCGCAGATCCGTTGCCGCGGGCGCGTCGTCTGCCCGGCGACGCCGCCGTGGGAAGTGAAGCGCGGCCTCGAGGCAGTTGCACCGCTGATCGCGGAGGCGCAGCAGCACAACCGAAACGGCAGCACTCGCGGCAAGGTCGTTGTTTCCGTCACGCGGTAAACTGTTTGCCCCATGGATGTATCAAAGCTTCGGAACGCCGGGAGCGCTCCGCTACGAAGAGCAGTGGTCCGTCATGAAGTATCCGATCCGCACACAGTCCGTCATAGGTCCGTGCGTAGCCTCGATCGCCATGTTCTCGAGTGCGTCCAGCGCGCAGCAGCGATTGGTGGAAACGAGTGTCGAGGCAGAGGTCCGTTCGAGCGACGGCATACGAGTGTCGACTGCCGCTGTCGCCATACCAGTCGAGTGCCGGTATCGGGACCACGAAGTGCAGATCCTGAAAGCCGAGCCGTCGGGAACGTTCAGACCCCGCACCACCAGCAACTCCACCTCATTGAACGTGACGATCGGGCGTGATCAGAATTCACAGTCCGAAAGGGTCGTAGTGCTGGCGGTGGTCGCATTCAAGTCCGCGCTCCATGGACCGAATCTGTATCTCAAGGCCCGACTGTCGGTCCGGATGTCATGTGCCGGCGACGGTGTGGGTCAGAGCTGATGCGTAAGAGTCATCAACCGAAGGGCTGATCGATCGAAGGCGGCGGCACCGAGAACCACTTCGGGCCGCTCTCGGTGATGTGAATGCAATCTTCCAGTCGCACGCCGAAGCTGCCGGGAATGTAGATACCGGGCTCATCGGAGAAGCACATGCCAGCCGCCAAGGGCGTCGTCTCTCCGTGCACGAAATTGACCGGCTCATGGCCGTCCATGCCGATGCCGTGACCCGTTCGATGTGACGTGCCGGGCAGCTTGTAGCCCGGGCCATAGCCGGCCTTCTCATACGCCGCGCGCACCGCGTCGTCTACTGCGCCCGCCGGCGTGCCGATTTTCGCGGTTGCAAACGCGATCTGCTGCCCACGATGCACCAGATCCCAGACGCTGCGCTGCTGCTTGTTCGGCTCGCCCATCACCATCGTGCGCGAAATGTCCGATTGATAGCCCTCGACGCTGCAGCCGCAATCCATGAGCACGACTTCGCCGGACCGGACCTCCTGGGGCTTGCCCGTGCCGTGTGGATACGCGGCGGCCTCGCCGAGCAGGACCAGCGTGAATTCCGGAGTTGCACCGCGCTTCGCCATCGCCGCCGACATGATCTTGCCGATATCCGCCGGCGTCATACCGCGCGCAATCTGCGGAGCCGTTTCGCGATAGGCCGCGATCGTGATGTCGGAAGCTGCTTGCATGAGCGCGATCTCGGCTGCGGACTTGATCATGCGGCAGGTGCGCACGACACCGGAGTCCCCGCGCGTCTCGACACCGTGCTGTCGCAGGCCGTCGAAAGCGAAGAAGCGCGTCGTCTCCTCCACGCCAACAGGGCCCTTGCCTGCGCCGTGCGCCTTCAACCAGTCAGCGAGCAGTGCGAAGGGGCTTTCATGCTCGTTCCACACGCGGACCTCGGCGGGGATCTGCAGGTTCTCGCGCACGGAAGGTTCTTCGAACGCCGGCGTCACGAGGACTGGCTCACCGTCGGCGGGGATCAGGCTCGCGGTCAGCCGTTCGCTGCGCCACCACTGAACGCCCGTGAAGTACACGAGCGAGCTTCCGGCCTCGACCAACAGCGCCTTCAATCCGGCCGCGCGCATGAGCTGCTGTGCCTTGGCGATCCGCTGCTTGCGTTCGGCGCTGCTGATGGGCGGCGGCAACGAGCTCGGTCCCGAGGTCTGTGGAGGAGGGAACTTGACGCCTGCTGTCTGCGCGGCGAGTAACGACGGGCGCAGGCCGATCAGCCCAGCCGTCGCCGCCATTCCCAGGAAGGATCGTCTGTCAGTTCGCATCGTTACTCCAGCCGTGCAAGGACTTGTTTGAACCGAGGATGGTCTCGCAGCGGCGCGAGATCGTTGTCGTTGAGGATCCACTCGCGATGGCCGCGACCCGTGGCGACGGCGCGATCGAGGAAATCCAGCGCACGCTCGTACTCGCCGCCGAGTGAGGCCGTGCAAGCAGCCGTGTACAAGGTCCGAAAGTCGTCGGGCCGCAGCGCAAGCGCACGGTCCAGCAAACGGTTTGCCTCGTCTCGCCGGCCGAGCAGCATGAGCACGCCCGCCGCATGGTCGTTCGCGTAAGAGTCATCGGGGTCGATGGCGAGATGCCGCTCGAGCGCCTGCCACGAACGACGTAGCGCACTCTGCTCCCGATCCTGGTCTTTGATCGCCTGATACTCCTGCAGCGCCAGAACGATGGGGCGATAGTCATCGGGCTGGATTTCGGCCGCCAACTCATACTCCTTTGCGGCAAGCGCATGCTCGCCACGCGCGACCCAGTACTTGGCAAACCAGTAGTGCGCATGGAAGTGTCTTGGATCGAGTGCGATAGCGCGTTCGAAAGCCTGCTTTGCCGCATCGAACTCGCGAACCAGCTGCAGCGCGTTGCCGCGAGCGACGTGCGCGTCCGACAGATTCGGGGCGAGATCGACGGCTCGCTGGCTTGCGGCCACGGCATCCGCCGGTGTGAGGCCGGGGACATCCTGCCGTTGGCGCAGCAATTGTGTGAGCACGTCCGCCAGTCCGGCGTGCGCGTCGGCAAACGAGGGGTCCAGACGGATTGCTTGGCGAAACAGTTCCACGGCTGCGCGCTGCTCCATCTCCTTCTCCTTGTTGAGCAGCTGGCGTCCGCGCAGGTAGTGCTCATACGCGGCCGCGTTCTTAGTACCTCGGCGCTGCAGGCGTGAAGCGTCGGACGCAAGCAGGTTGACGCGCAGTGACGCCACGACCTGGCGCGCAATCTCCTCCTGCACGGCGAATACGTCTTCGAGCTTTCGATCGAATGTCTGCGACCACAGATTGAACCCGTCGGCGACCTTGATGAGCTGCGCCGTGATACGCAGACGGTTCTCCGATTTGCGCACGCTGCCGTGGAGAAAGGTCTGGACGTTCAGCAGCCGGCCCACTTCGCGGGGATCGGCGGTGCGATCCCTGACGTTGAAGGAGGCGAGGCGCGAGGCCACTCGCAGACCGCTCACTGCGCACAGCCCGTTGATGATCTCTTCTGCCATGCCTTCGCAGAAATAGTCCTGGTTCTTTTCCGGACTCATGTCGATGAAGGGCAGGATCGCCACGCCCGGGCTGGCAATGCGGACTGCGGGAGCGGCCATGCGCGGGGCGATCAGTCGATCCACGAGCAGTACGACGATCATCAGCGCCAGCAACACCAGCATCGATTCGTTCGCCGGGCGATGCAGGACCAGGCGATCGGCCAGCAGTGCGAGCACGGCGAGCACCAGGATGACCGTGATCACCACATTCAGCTTGCCCGGATCGATGCTGGGGGCGGATGGCGTGCCGTGCGAGCGATTGGAGAACCATGCACCGATCAGTACCAGCGGCAAGCCACCGGCAAGCGCATAGATCAGCCAGGGCACCGTATGGTGGATCGGTGCAAAGGTTTCGCCGAGGACCGTCGCGACGTGCACGATCAGCCAGGCCAGGCCCAGGTACGCGGCGGTCACGCGAAACACGTGCCGCTCTTTCAGTCGATCGAGAAACTTGAAACCCAGCCCTTCGAAATCGTGGCCGCTCATTCCGGTCTCGTGCCGCTTTCGTGGGCGCCATTCTAGACGGATACTGCCGGCTGTGAGCCACTCCTTCGATCTGCTGTTCAGCGTCGCTCTGGGTATCGGTCTGGCCGCGGCGACCGGCTTTCGAGTGTTCATTCCGCTGCTCGTTGCCGGCCTGGCGGCGCGCGCCGGCTGGTTGCCGCTGACCGAATCCTTTGCGTGGCTGCAGAGCACGCCCGCCCTTGTGGCGCTGGGCACCGCCGCCGTGCTGGAGACTCTTGCTTTCTACATCCCGGGACTGGATCACCTGCTGGACGTTCTGGCCGGTCCGCTCGCCGTAGTCGCGGGAGTGATCGCGAGCGTATCGGTGATGGTCGACGTGCCGCCGGAGATCCGGTGGCCGATTGCAGTGATCGCCGGCGGCGGCATTGCAGCGATCACGAAAGGCACGACAGCCGTGGTTCGCGCGAAAACCGCGGCGGTGACCGGCGGCTTGGGCAATCCGATCGTGAGTACCGCGGAGACGGCGGGCGCCGCGACAGTTTCGATCCTGGCGATCGTCGCGCCGCTGCTGTGCCTCGCCGTCGCCGTCGCTATCGTCATTTGGGCAGTCCGCCGCCTGCGCCGGTCGCGAGCGCCTCGCGGCTGACCGATCCCGACTGAAACACGACCGTTTCCTTACGACTTGCGCCCGCGCGCCTCCTATCGTTGCGCTCCATGAGATCGCAACCAGGAGGCCTCATGAAAGACATTCGCTACTACTTGGGTTGGCTGCTCGTGATCCTGCCGTTGCACGGCGTCGAGCAGTTCATGTTCGGCTTCGACGAGCTCTACGAGCTGCAGGGGCAGGTGGGCGCCGTGGTCGACCTGTTCCCGACGCGCGACGCCGGCATCGTGTTCGTGGTGTTCGCCGTCGTCATGCTGGTCATGACGTTCATGTATTTCGCCCTGGGAAGCGGGCGGTCGCGCCTGGTCGGGTTCGCCTTCTTCGGCATCTCCGGCCTCATCGAGTCGCATCACGTGATCAAGACGATCGTCCAGCTCGATTACTTCCCCGGTGCGGTCACGGCGCTGCCATTCGTACTCGTCGGCGGGTTGCTGTTGCGGGCAGTGGTGCGAGAGTGGCGAAGTCCTGCGGCGTGCGCTTCCTTCTTGAGCGCGTCGTAGGTGCTCGCAAGCTCGTCGATGACAGCCGGTTGCTGATGCAGATCGATTCGGCCATCGAACGCACTTTGGGCGATCGGTTCAAATCGCTGGACTGCCGCCACCCACGCGGGCCAGCTCGGAAGTGTGCGAGCCCGACCGTCGTAGAGGCGATCGAGCTCGTCCACGAGATAGTGTTGCGACCGACCGATGCGCACTCCGGCCGTGTCTCGCTGGGTGAAGATCGTGAGCGGTACGAGCATGTCCGCGAGCGTCGCAGCAGACGCAGGGACCGGCGCTGGCGGGCGCTCCTCGAAGGCCACGCGCGCCAGCAGCCAGGGCTGCGTGCCGACGAGTCCGGTCGCTGGATCCGCCGGCACCCATTCCTTCGAGCGCTCGTCGAGCACTTCGAGCCAGCGATGATCGTTGTAGCGACGACCGAATACCGACATGCGCGGCCCCTTTTGCTTCACCAGGTCACGCGCGTTCGCTTCGCGCTCGCTGGACGGGGGCTGCAGGTTGATCTCGGCGACCCAGCGATACGGAATGGCCGCTGGACGCAGCAGCCGCTCGAGTACAGCAGAGAGGTCAGCGCAATTGCCCGCGCCACGCGCCAGGATCTGCTCGGGCGTGCGTGACTCATAGTCCGTGGCCACCCACTGAAGACGCGAGTTCATCCACGATACGAGCCGCTGAGTCCGCGTAACCGAGTCGCCGGCGCCGGCAACGCGGCGCGCAAGGCCGTCGATCTCAGCGGCGGTCGTTGGTTGCTGCGGATCCGTCGCCCACGCCGCGAAGCAGGCACAGCCGATCAGGCAAAGAATCGCTCGGGAGCTGGATCGGATCGACATGGCGTCATCCTCTCGAATCGCCGCTGCGATCGAGTTTACTCGATGAGCACGGGATCGTTCATCGCCACGCGTCCGGGTCGGACAGTCGACCCGTAGACACCGAGGCAGCCCTGCCGATCGCGAGCGACCGTGCGCAGGATTGCCGGATTGCGCTGCGTGCTCACAGGATCGATCGTGATGACGACGCAACGACCGTCGCGCTTGTCGACGCGCATTACCATGCCGCCGATCGTCAGGACGCGCCCGACCCACTCGTCCTCCTGGAAGGGCGCCGGGTCGCTTGTCTCTACCAGCATGTTCGGTCGAAACCGCTGGACCTCGAGCCGGGTGCCGACCGTTTCGCCGAGCCGGGCGATCGTCTGGGTCGTGATGAGCGACAGCGGGAAGGTGTCGAAGATGCCGCGGTTCTGCTTGATCACCCGCACGCCTTGCGGGTCGAGCTCGGCGCCGAGTGCCGGGTCCGTGACATCGAAGACGACACCGGCAGGCGTGCGCACGAATGTCGGTGACTTGTCGGGTTGAGCCGGGTCGAGGAAAGACGGCTGGTAGTGACTCATGTCTGCGCGTTCGCGCAGCGTGAGCCAGGGAAATCCGCTCTGAGGAATGCCATTGCGGATGAAGGCCCAGCGCCGGTCGCCGGCGAAGCCATGCCAGGAGACGTCGACCTCGGCGAGCGGCTCGCCGGCCATCGACTTGACCGGGTAACGCCACAATCCCACGACACGGCCGACAGGCCTGCCGTTCTGATAGTCATGCATGAGGCACCTCCGTAGAGGCGCCCTTCACCGAGAACCGGGTCGAGCGTGACGGATCTGGATCCGCTGCAGCGCCTCTCGACCGCGGTGCGCTGCCGTTAGCGGCAACGCGAGCAACGTGCGTAACAAATCATGAGCGAAGGGACGGCGTCAAGCTTCTCGGGCCGAGGTAACCTACGTCGCTGCCGACGAGGGAGTACCGCATGCCGAAGATCGACATTGCCGCCGTGCCCGTACGCAAGGGCTCGAGCTATCCGGCGCCATTCGATGGCCCCTGTGCAGGCCGCGCGCGGCGGCGTTTGGGCGACGCCGGCGGGCTGCGCGATTTTGGCGTCAACCTGATGACCTTGCCGCCGGGCGGCTGGTCGAGCCAGCGTCACTGGCACAGTCACGAGGACGAGTTTGTCTACGTGCTCGAGGGCGAGGTGACGCTCATCGAAGATGACGGCGAGACCGTGTTACGGGCCGGCGATTGCGCGGCCTTTGCGAAAGGCACGGGCAATGGTCATCACCTGATCAACAGATCTTCCGCGATGGTCGTTTTTCTGGACGTGGGCTCGCGCCACCCGCTCGATCGCGCCACCTACTCGGACATCGACATGATGACGGCCGACACCGACGGCCGATACGTGCACAAGGACGGCACGCCGTATTCCAGGTAGACCTCGCCATGACGCTCACACCTTCCTTCTATCGCAGTGTGGCGCTGTGCTCGATCCTGTCGGCCATCACGACGCTGGGGCTGATCTACCTGCCGGAGTTCTACCAGCCCGCGGAAGGGTTCGAAGGACGCATGAGGCGCGTCGACGACCCGGCGTATGTGCTGCGATCGTGGGTCTATCTCGTGCATCCGTTCATCACGTTTGCGGCAGCGCTCGGCGTAGGACTGCGAATTCGCACGCTGCGGTCCGCGGCCGCAATCATCGGCATCGCGGGCTTCGCACTTTGGGCTTGCAATGAAGCCTTGCAGCAGACGATGACGCTGTTCGCGTTCGACAAATGGCGCGCGGCATACTTCGCCGCCGATGAGGCCACGCGCGCGATCATTCGTACGAACACCGAGATGTACGATGGCCTCTGGGACGCGTTCTATTTCCTGCTGCTGATCGGTTTCTCGATCGGCAATTTCTCCCTGGGTATCGGGCTCGTGCGCGCCGGCCGTGGCGTCACGCGGCTCGTCGGCTGCTTCTTGCTCGCCGCCGTCGCGATCACGCTGCCGATCATCACCGGCGAGTTGCAGTGGGGGACGTTGCCGGAGCCGCTCGCGAGTTGGAGCTATCCAGCCATCCAGCCTCTCGGACGTACGCTGATTGGCTTGTGGCTGTGGAGCGCTGCCGACGAAGCGGCGCCGCTGCCGACTCGATTCCGCTTCTCCTTTGCAAGGTAGTACCGCATGCCGAAGATCGACGTTGCCGCCGTCCCCGCACGCAAAGGCTCGGGCTATTCGCCGCCATTCGATGCGCCCTGTGCAACCCGCACGCGGCGACGTTTGGGCGAGGCGGGTGGGCTGCGGGATTTCGGCGTCAACCTGATGACCTTGCCGCCGGGCGGCTGGTCGAGCCAGCGTCACTGGCATAGTCACGAAGACGAGTTCGTGTATGTGATCGAGGGCGAGGTGACGCTCATCGAAGACGACGGCGAGACAGTCTTGTGCGCCGGCGATTGCGCGAGCTTTGCGAAAGGCACGGGCAATGGTCATCACATGATCAACAGATCGTCCGCAATGGCTGTTTACCTCGAGGTCGGCTCGCGCAACCCGCTCGATCTCACCACCTGCTCCGACATAGATATGAAGAGCACCAACGCCGACGGCCGCTTCGTGCACAAGGATGGGACGCCCTACGACAAGTGACAGCGAGTGTGACCTTGAACATCGACGCGACCGGAGTATAGTTCATTACCTATTAACAACTGTTAGTTGAAAGACATGCCTACCAGCGTCGCCCTTGGCGATCACTTCGAAGAGTTCATCAGGAAGCAGCTCGCGTCGGGCCGCTTCAACAACGTCAGCGAGGTCGTGCGCGCAGGGCTGCGACTGCTGGAGGACGAACAGAAGCTCCGCGAGATCCGTCACCGCGACCTCAAGGCGGCGATCAAAGAGGGGATCGACAGCGAAGACGCTGGGTCAGTCGAGGAAGTTGTTGCGCGGAATCGTGCGCGGCGTAGAAAGAGCGCGATATCGAAGAAATGACGCAATGCGCACACGGATGTCACGCCGGGCAGAGAAGGATCTCGCCGAAATCACGGCCTTTATTGCGCTGGATAACCCCGCGCGCGCCGAGCAATTCGAAGCGGGACTGCTCGATCACGCCCGTAGGATCGCCCGCGCCCCACTCGCGTACGCGGAACGATCAGATCTCCAGCCAGGTCTTCGGTCGTGCGCGCACGGAGCCTACTTAATCTTCTTTACGGTAGACAAAGACGGTGTGCGAGTTGAACGCATCCTCCATGGAGCACGGGATCTCGGGCCGTTGCTTGACCGGTAGCGGCTAGCGCCGCAGATCGCGAACGGCCTTCATGGTCTCCATATCGAGGGGCATCGACACGTGGTCGTGGATCATCAGCCACTGGCCGTTCCTTTTCTGGAAACCGACGGTCACTCGCACCCAGTAGTCGGCTTTCTCTGCGTTTGCTCTCGTGCCCTTGACGTGACTGAGGCTGTGGCACAGCGCGACGTCATCACCCATCGCGATGCGCAGGTCATGGATCTCATAGTCGAGCGGCCCCGGCATCACGGCAAACCATCTCTCGAAGTTCTTCCTATAATGGTCGGCGCCCCGGACCTGGTGTGGCGGCATGAGGTCGAATGTCATGACATCGGGTGCGTACAGCGCCATCAGCGCGTTGAGGTCCTTGGCATGTAACGCTTGCGTCCATGCGTTCAAGCGCTCGCGGATCAGGGCTTCGTCCTCGGTCGACGTCGGGGTCGTCGGCATAACGCTCTCCTGTGCATCTCCAGCCGTGAGGCTGCACAGTGCGGGGAACGCTTCATGTGAGGTCGGAGTTCAGTCGCCATGCAACCCATGATCACGCTCGTAACGCTGGGTGTGGATGACCTGGAAAAGTCGCTGCGGTTCTATCGCGACGGCCTTGGCCTGGCGACGGAAGGAATCGTCGGCCAGCAGTTCGAGTACGGCGCAGTCGCGTTCTTTCAGTTGCAAGCAGGGATGCGGCTCGCACTCTGGCCGCGCAAGAGCATCGCGCACGATACGGGTCTGACGGTCGGAGCACGCAGCGCATGCGAATTCACGCTTGCACACAACGTGCGCACCCAGGATGAGGTCGATGCGGTCATGGCGCAGGCAAAAGCGGCAGGCGCCACGATCGTGAAGGCGGCGCATGAGACCTTCTGGGGCGGCTACTCGGGCTACTTCCAGGACCCGGACGGTCACGTCTGGGAAGTGGTCTTCAACCCGCAGTGGGTGGCCGAGCAGCAAGGTTCGCCGCAGCGATAACGTTCGCTAGGCGGTTGCAACCCGCCACAGATCAACGCCGGAGAACTTCAGGCGCATGCATTTGCCGTTGACGATCTCGCCGAAACGGATCCATTCGGTGTTGGACGGCTCGTCGCGCAACCGGAACAAGTCACCGTCGAGCTCGAGCGGCGTGCCGTCCAGCAGCAGCCGGCCTTTGAGAATGAATACTCGAAGCGAGCCGATCCAAGGATCTTCGCTGCGGTAGTGACCCACATAGCTGCGCCAGGCCTCCGGAACCTGGAACTGGCGCGGCCCGTCGTACGCAGTAGCCGTGTACCAGGCATCGCCGGAGCTCACTTCGACGACGGGCCCGTCCGCGCTCTTGCGACCGAAGATCAGGGGGAAGCGCGCGAGGTCAGGCTCGCTGACGCGGAATTGATCGGGCGAGTCCGCTCTCTCCAGCGGGATTCGCTTGCCGCCGCGCACGAGGAACAGCTTCGCGCCTTCGCGTGCAAATTCCAGTTGCCCTTGCTCGCCCGCGAAGACGCCGACGTAGTCGCCCGCGCGCGCGACTTCGAACTCCGAGTCGGCCGCCGGCGGGGCGGGGGACTTTTTCTTCTCGACGTGAGCACGCATGAGCTGCACGCCGTATTTCACGACAGCATTGGGACGATAGCCCTGCTGCGCGTTGACGGAAGCAAAACCGCCGATACCCGCTGCGATGTCGACCTGCAGCGCGGACATATATGAAACCATGCCGCCCGTGTGTCGCAGCAGCGCGTTGCCATCGAGCTCATCGACTGCAATTCCGTAACCGTAGCTGGCCGTCGGGCCGAACTCCTCGGCCTTGATGTGACGCTTCGAGAACAGCTCGAAACTTTCCGGAGAGATCAGGTTGCGCTTTGGACCACGGCCGCGATTAGCGAGCATCTGCACGTACGCGCCCATGTCACGCGCAGTCGCAGCGATGCAGCCGGCGCCGCTCGTGCTGACGATCGAGGGTGCCTCGCACAGCTCACCCTGTCGGGGATAGGGGCGATCGCTCCAGAACGGCTGATAACTCCTCGGCATGCGCGCGCGCATCTGGAAGTCGATCGCGGGCTCGCTCTGCGACATCCCGAGCGGCTCGAAGATCCGCTCGCGAAAGATTTCGGGCAGCTCTCGCCCGTCCAGCGTCCAGGCGAGATAGCCAAGAAGCGAGAAGGCCATGTTGTTGTAGTGGAACTGTTCGCCCGGCGCGTAGGCTGCGAGATGTCGCTGCGTCGGGTCCGACGGAAACACTTCCGGCGCACCCGGCAGGCCCGACGTGTGCGTCAGCAGGTGATGCGTGGTGATCGGTGCGAAGGAGGACTGGATGCGGAACCACGGCAGATACTCGACGATCGGCTTGTGCAGGTCGAGCTTGCCCTCGTCACGCATTTGCAGGAGGGCGAGCGCCAGAAACGATTTCGTGATCGAGCCGATCTGAAACAACTCATCGGCGTTCAGCTTGCGCTGCCGATCGAGATCGCCGAACCCGTAGGTCGAGACTCGCTGCACACCCTCGCGATCCGCGAGCACGAGCGTCATGCCCGGGCTGTTCATTTCGCGCATGAACTGCTCGACGTAGCGATCGAGCTCGGCGAACACGTCTGCGTACCGGGTCGAGGATTGAGCTTCCTTGACCCAGAAGCCGCCGGCAGTGGCAGCCGCGCCGATCAGTGCAGCTTCGAGGACATCGCGTCGGGTCAGTTGCATGGAAACTCCGGATGATGGGTCTTGGTTAGAAATCGCGATTGACGATCGGGTACTCGCGCCAGTCCTTGAAATCGAAGTGCCACCACTCGGTCTCGTAGACGGTGAAACCTTCGCGCTCCATCGCCCGTCGCAGCACCTCGCGATGTTCGCGTTCGACGGGCGTGCCGCCTGCGTAGTTGGGGTAGGCTCGCGGGGACATTTCGTCGTAGACGCTCGGCATCGACACGGCCTTGCCCGTGCGCAGGTCGTACAGCGTCAGGTCGACGGCGCAGCCGCGGTTGTGCCGCGAGCCCTGAGCTGGATCGGCGACGAATTCCCGCAGCTTCGGCGGCGTTGCTTCCCAAAAGACCTTCGTGACCCACCACGGCCGATACGCATCGTGGATCAACAGGCCATAACCCTGACTCGACAGCGAGCGGTGCACGCGCACCAGCGCTTCGGCGGCGGGCCGCTGCAGGTAGGCAACGGGGCGGGTGTAAACAGGCGTGCTCAGGAAGTTGTTCGCGGTCGCATAGCGAACGTCGAGCTTGATCGTTGGATCGAGCTTCGTGAGTTCCACCAGATCGACCTTGCGAAACTCGTGTGATTCGACCGGCGGCTGCGTCGCCAGCGCCTCCGCCCGCAGCTCGGGCACCGGGCGTTGCGGCGTGATGCGAAAGATACCGTCGCTGCCGACGCCTTCGCGGACGTGCTCGGCGGCGACGCTCGCTGCGACGACGCTGAGCAGGACCGCGACCAGCAGTAAGCGAGCTCTCTTGTGCATGAGGCTATCAATATCATGATGGCCTCGACCGCGCCAAGGCGACGGCGTCAGCGCCGGCCGGAAATCTGAGCTGCCCACTCGTGTCGTGCACGGCAAGCCACACCGTTGCGGCGACGTCGGACTCGGTCGTGACCGCGGCCGGCTGGGTCAGCGTCGCGAAGATGCGTTGTGCAAAGGGTGCGTAGGCCTCTGGAATCAGGCCGTCCATGCGCGTTTCACCGTTTTGAGTGAAGCGAGTGCTCGGGCCGTACCCGGGCTCGACCAGCTTGACGCCGATATTGAAAGAAGCGAGCTCGAATGCGAGAGACGCAGTGAATCCTTCGATGGCCGTCTTGCTGGCTGTGTACACCGCCACCAACGGCATCGGCGCCAGGGTGGCACTCGAGGTCACGTTGATGATCACGCCCGACTTGCGCGCGCGAAAGTGCGGCACCACAGCCTGCGTCATCGCCATCACGCCGAATGTGTTGGTCTCGAACACCTCGCGCGTCGTGAGCATCGGCGTGGCTTCGAATGCGCCGAAAAGGCCGATGCCTGCGTTGTTGACGAGCACGTCGATTGGCCCACTGGCCGCGAGGGCCGACGCGATGCTCTCCGGCTTCGTCACGTCGAGCGGCAGGATGCGTAGCCGTTCCGACCGCGGCAGAACGTCTTCCCGCGGCGTTCGCATGGTGGCGACTACGTTCCAGCCTTTGGCGAGAAAGTGTCGGGCGGTCTCGAGACCGTAGCCGGACGAGCAGCCGGTAATGAGCGCGGTCTTCATGATGCGGGTCTCCACGAGAGATTCGATGGGCGCAACGATAGCGACGGCCGGCAGGACTCTCTACAATCAAACGTCCGCATTTCGTTTGTGAGAGTCCGGCCATGGTCGATCCGCTGGCGGAGATCATTGCGCTGCTGCGGCCGCGCACCGTGTTCTCGAAGGGCATCAGCGGCGCCGGTCGCTGGGGCGTGCGCTACTCCGCGTTCGGCCAGCCGAGCTTCTCGGCCGTGCTCGAGGGTCGCTGTCTGCTCGCCGTCGATGGGCACGATGCAGTGACGCTCGAGGCGGGCGACTTCGTGCTCCTGCCGGCGACGCCGGGCTTCATCCTGTCGGGCTTCGAGCCGGTCAAACCTGTGTGCGTCGATCCGAAGACAGCGCCGGCGCCGATGGGCGAAGTCCGACACGGCCGGCGCGGCGGTCGTCCGGATGTGCGGCTGCTCGGTGGCTACTTCGCCTTCGAATCGCCCGATGCGGCATTGCTGGTTTCGCTGCTGCCGGCGCTTCTGCACGTGCGCGGTGTCGAGCGGCTGTCGGCATTGGTGAAGCTCGTGAATGAGGAATCGAGCGAACGCAGGCCGGGTCGCGAGTTGGTGCTCGCGCGCCTCGTGGAGTTGCTTCTCATCGAAGCACTGCGGTCGAAACCGGATGACGATGCTCCGCCGGGATTGTTGCGCGGGATGGCCGATACGCGCATGGCGGCGGCCATGAGGCACATACACGGCGACCCGGCGCGCTCGTGGACGGTGGCGCAGCTCGCGAAGAAAGTCGCGCTTTCCCGCTCGGCGTTCTTCGAGCGCTTCACCCGCGCGGTGGGCCTGCCGCCGATGGAGTATCTGCTGGCATGGCGCATGGCGCTCGCGAAGGATTTGCTCCGTCGCGAAGACAGCATTGGACTGGCCGAGGTTGCCGAGCGCGTCGGTTACGGCTCCGCGAGCACGTTCAGCACTGCGTTCAGCCGATACGTGGGTCAGTCGCCGAGCCGGTATGCGCGCGCGCAGTCATAATCGCCGCACGATTGTCATTCGCAGGGCACGCAATGCCAAAGAGGGCACGCAAAGTCGCAAAGCCGGTACTGCTGACCGGCGGCAACCCTCAGATCGCGAAAGCCTGCGGCGACGCACCCGTGCGCGCGTACATCGCGGCGATGCCGGGATGGAAGCGCGGCATCGGGCGCCGCCTGGACGCCATGATCGAGCGCGTAGTTCCCGGCGTGAGCAAGGCAGTCAAATGGAACCAGCCTTTGTATGGCATCGAGGGGCAGGGCTGGTTCCTCAGCCTCTATTGCTTCACGAAGTACGTCAAAGTAACTTTCTTCCGCGGCACTTCACTGCGCCCAGTGCCTCCCGGGGAGTCCAAGCACAAAGAAGTGCGCTACTTCCACATCTACGAGGACGACACACTCGACGAAGCGCAGCTCGTCGATTGGGTGAAGCAAGCAAGCCAGTTGCCCGGTGAAAAACTATGACCTCTGAACTGCAGCCCTATCACGCGCACATCTATTTCGAGCCCGGCGAGCGCGCCGTCGCGAATCGACTTCGGCAGCGGCTGGCGGAATCTGTTCTCTTCATAGGAGAGTTGCGTGACCAGCCCGTAGGCCCGCACCCGAAGGCGCAGTTCGAGGCGCATTTCCGCGAGGATGCGTTACCGCAGGTCCTTGCGCTGATCGAGCAGACCGGGCTCACCGCGCTCGTGCATCCACTGACGGACGACGATCTCGCCGATCACACGTCGCTTGGACAATGGATCGGCGAGCCGCTCCCCCTCGACCTTTCCGTGCTCGATCCGCCCGGCATGAATAAAGGTGTCGCGCGTTTCGGCAAGTCTGACTTCTAGTTCCCGCGCCCGTGAGTCAGGAGAAACAGTTGCCGCACGTGAACGCGTAGCGGATCAGCAGCACGAACAGGACGCTGAGCACGGCAACGGTTCCCAGAACGATACGAGCGGCTGCAGGATCTTCGATCTCGATGGCCGCCCAGCCGAGGGCAGCGGGAATCGACAGCAGCAACGCCGGGCCATACCAGGTTTCGGCGAGAATCGGGATCGTGTGCTCGGAGGTCATGGGCTGCCAATCCGGGGGCAGCACATACAAGAGCCTCAGGGCGATGACCGTGACGAACCCGAAGATCACCAGCCGCGTCGTCAGCCCGAACACTGTCGTACACTCGCAAATATGAGCATGGCCACCTCCACGCCACCGCGAATCGTACGACAGTTCCGCCAGATCGTCGTCTGGCCCGTGCAGCTGATTCCGATCAAGGCCGGCGCGCCGGTCCAGCGGCATTGGGAGGCGCTGGATCGCATCCAGGTCAACAACCCGTGGCAGCACTGGCACGGCAAGTTCGACATCGGTGCGGAGGAGTTTCGCGAGCGGCACTACAAGGAATTCGTAACCTTTCTGCCGTTCGTGCAGCGCTTCCTGTACGGCTCGCCGGCCGGGCAGGAAGGCGGGCACTTCGGGGAATCCAGCATCCGCGTCTATCGGCGCAGCGACGTCGCCCATGCTCGGCTGACCTTCGCGGACGGATTCGTCCATGAGTTCGCGGTGCATCGCTGCGACCTCTATTTCTTTCATGACGCCGATGTAATGGTCGTGGTGCTCGAAGTGAGCGCCGACGATCTGCCGCTCGAGCGGGTGCAGGATGTTCTGTTCCGCTTTGCGCGCGCCTATCCGGCCTTCTGGGATGAAGACGGTCAGCCCGGCAATTGCATGCGCCAGGTCGCGTGGCTCGATCAGCAGCGGCGGGTGCTCGCTGTTTCCGACTACGAGCAGCGTCAACGCTATCTCGACCATGTCGCGCGCTACCGCACGCCATGCCTCGCTTCACACTGGAGCTGGCTGATCGAGCCGCTCGGCCTGGAGCATCCCGGGCAGACGGCGCCGCTGCGCTATCGACAGCTCGAGTACTACCGCATGCCGTTCATGGCATACCTCGCGCTCGACGATCCTCACGCGCTCACGCGCGCCGACTTCGTGCGACTGGCCATCGTGACCCGGCCAGGCGCGCCGGAGGAGTTCGAGTACTCCGAGGAGTCGCTGCGGAATTTCGAAGCCGACTACTGCGACGACCGTTTCTGGGGCCGCGGCGGCGTGCGTGCCTCCGGCGAAACGCGCCTGATCTGCACCGGGCGCACGATCGCGATGGTCGGCCAGCACGACAACGCTTTCTTCTGCGGCCGGGAAACCGGCGTCCTCGGGCAATTCCGGCACCAGTACTTCCTGTTGTTCCTGATCGCACACTTCAACAAGGCCACGTTGCTGTCGATCTCCGACGAGCTGGCGGTGGCGATGGATCGGCTGCGCGTCGGCGATACCGAATCGGTGAAGGCGTTCAAGCGCACGATCCGCCAGTCGATGGAAGTATTCCTGCGCTTCACGCACCGCTACTGGTTCCACACGGTGTCCAACCAGGAGCAGGCGCGCGGGCTGTTTCGCCGCCTGTGCGAGCAGCTGCACAACTACGAGCTCTATGACGAGGTTCGCACCGAGGTCATGGACATGAGCAACTACCTCGATACCGACAGCATTCGTCGGCAGGCGAACACCGTGCTCAGGCTCACCGTCGTCACGATCTTCGGCCTCATCGGTACGATCGTGACGGGATTCCTCGGCATGAACCTGCTCGCCGAGGCGGACGCGTCGCTGACCCGGCGCACCGTACTGTTCCTGCTGGTGCTGGGCGCGACGGCGGTGGTGACGTCGTTCACGATCGTGAAGTCGAAGCGCCTCGCGGACTTCATCGACGCGCTGTCCGACGATCGCCTCTCCTGGAAAAGGAAGTGGGGAGTGTGGGAAAGGATCTGGTTCACGCCACGATCACGCGATGGCGCGCCCGGCGAGCCCAGACGAGAGGATTACGGCTAGTCAGGTGCTGAGGCGGACCTTGATGTCCGCGTAAGCGGCGTGGATCAGGTCGCGTAGAGCGTCAGCTGCGATCTCGGAGTCGGGCTTCAATTTCACGTGCCGCATGCGCTTGCCGCTTCCTTCCAGCATGCCAGCCGGGTCCTCCAACAGTGCCCCGTAGAAGAAGCCGACGTTGACGTGAGCCTTGAACGTGTTGACGTAGCCGAACGGTGCATCTTCGACGCACGCGACCGGGCAGCCATCGTGCATCAGCTCGCGGACGTCATCACCGCACGATCGCATCTGTGCAAACCACTGCTGCGCGATAGACCGCAGCTCGGCGGGATCGTCGCGCAACCAGCGCTCGACGGTGGGATCGCGTCTCACACCTCGGCGGACGCGAAAGATATCCACGCGGTCGATCAAACCGCGAAGGTCCAACGCAACGCGACGGGGTCTCTGTTGGCGCATGATCGCCAGGCGCGCTCCGCTCAGCCCATCAACATCCGCGCGAATGCCTGCCAGGGCGCGCTGAATCCGATCGCGAATCTCAGCACTTCCGAGATCACGGTCACTGCTCCACCCCACAGCGTGACGGTATGGACCCTCCCGCGCGTGTGGAGGTCATGAATCACCATCGCCAGCAGAAACACATTGACCAGGACGACTGCGCCGACGACTCCGGGCACCGCGACCACTCCGGGCACGCCGCCCTGCGTCGCCTGGGTCACGATGCGCGCCAGAGCAGGGACGATCAGGCTCGCCGTGGCGAGCAGCATGTATCGCTTGTGAGCATCCGGACGATTCCGCTTGAGCACACCCAACGTAACGAACAGGGCGAACAGGCCCACACTGGCGAAGGGAAAGATCAGGAAGACGTACGGATCGGCGAGCGTGCCGGCGGTCGCAGCCGTGTGCACGCGCCGCTCACTGCTGATCGCGACGAAGATGCCTGTGGCAAGTATGGCTGCGCCGATCCCCGTCCCCGCCATGCCCGTCAGCCTGTGAATGTCGCGCCGGCCGTTGGCGATCAGACGGGTCTGCAGGATCAGCAGCAATATCCACGCAGTCGACAGCGCACCGTGGAGATGGACGACCGGCGTGAGCACGGGTCTGGGACCGTCGTTGAACCCGGCGAGATAGTAGGTCCGCGCGAACCCTGCGAACGCGACTGCTGCCATTGCAGCGGACATCCATGTGAAGAACCTTCTTTCGCTCAGCGGTTGTACTTGTGTCGCGACGCTGACCATTGATGGCCTCTCACGCGGACTGGCGAAGCGAGCGGAACATACCAGAGCAAGTGTGATGCGACCACTGTACCAAGGACGCAGCGGCGCTAGAGCGATCTCAGGTCCGCCGATTCCGCCTTCAGGTCGCGTAGAAACTGTTCGAGCTCGCGCGCCCGTTGCGGCGTGCGCGCCCTGCCGGCCTGCGAGACGATGCGCGACGGGACCGTCGTGAGCGTGCTTTCCAGCCGCTTCACGACCGTCGGTCCGTCCGGACTGCCCCCGTTGGGATCGACCAGGCCGAAGACACGAGCGACGCCGATGGCGCCAAGCCAGTCCAGCGCGTCGGCATCGTGAAGATAGATCGCTTCGGGTCCGACCGGGTCGCGCCCGAACATGTGCGTGCGGATCGCGCCGCGCACCGCTTCGATCTTGGACATCGGAAAGCCGGTGCCCGCCAGCATCGACTCGACGATTCGCGCAGCCTCATCCTGATGATCCACGTCGGGCTTGCGAAAAGGTGCGAATGCCGCCACGTCGTGCAGGTAGGCGGCGGCATAGAGAACATCGTCATCGAGCGTCACCTTGTCGGCCGCTGCAAGCTCTTTCGCCAGCTCATAGTCCCGCACCGAGTGCGACAGTCCCCATGCGGGATGCTTCAGGTTGACCTCAGCGAAGCGATGCACCGCGGCGCGCCAGTCGCCCGTGTGCTCGATGGCCGGCGTCGGCGCGTCGGCCGCAATCGTGGCTGCGGCGAGATTCGTCAGCGTGATGGCGACGAGCAGCACTCTTATTGGTTTGTGTCTCATACATCAGATACTCGTTTTTCCGCTGACCAAGCATACTGCAAGCCACGCCACGGCATGCCGCGGTAGGAATCCGCCACGACCCAGGCGGCGGCCGTGAGCGCCACCGTGACGATGGCTTCGCCCGATTGGAATGCGCCGATGTTGCCTGCCGTGATGATGGGTATCCACACCAGCACGAAGAACAGTCCCATCTGCAACGCCGAGAGTGCAGCCGCCAGCCGTGCATACACACCGATGAGCACGGCCGCGCCCGCTGCGAGATAGGTACAGCCCGTGAAATAGGCCCAGAACACATGCCCCGGCAGCCAGGCAGGCACCAGCGGTGCCGTCAGATCGACATAGGCGAAATGGGACAGGCCAAAAGCGATCAACGCCAGACCGTAGAGCACTCGCGCGATGCGCACGCCGTTGTCGCCGACTGCGAACCCGAGCCACCGCCGGTCCCAGTCAGCGGCGAACCAGGCATACAGCACCCAGGCGCCCGCGACCAGCACCGCGGTCTCACCGTTGGTCTGATAGGAAACTTCCTGAGTGGGCGCCAACAGGATGAAGCGCAGTTTGAACAGCAGTAGCCACAGCAGTAGATAGATCAACAGCACGCGCGCAGCGGTGGCGGCTGTACGCCGCCAGAGAAGACCCATGCCACATCCCAAGGAGACGAAGGCGCAGAGATAGACCAGTCCCTCGCGTGCGGGCAGATCCTTCGGTACCGACTGCCATATCGGAGCGAAATCGCCTTTGATCAAGCCCAGCAGTCCGAGGGCAATCAGGGTCGCTGCGAAGGCGGCATGTCCCCAGCTTGCAATGCGCATAGCCCGAATCCTCGAGTCAACGCCCCGTCATTCGCTCCAGGTGCTCGGGATACCTGTCCCCCTGCACCGCAATCTTCGAGGACGCTGCATCGATCTCGGACAGATCTTCCGGCGTGAGATCGATGGCGGTCGCTCCAATGTTCTCCTGCAGTCGCTCGAGCTTGCTCGTGCCGGGAATTGGAACGATCCACGGCTTCTGCGCCAGCAGCCACGCGAGCGCGAGTTGCGCGGGTGTCGCCTGCTTCCTGGCTGCGAGCGCTGCAAGCATGGCGACGAACGCCTGATTCGCCTTGCGATTCTCCGGCGAGAAGCGCGGCAGGGCGCTGCGAAAGTCGGAGCTGTCCAGCTTCGTGTTCTCGTCCATCTTGCCCGTGAGAAAACCCCTGCCCAGCGGGCTGTAGGGAACGAGGCCGATGCCGAGCTGCTCGAGCGTCGGTATCACTTCCTTTTCAGGATTGCGCCACCACAGCGAGTATTCGTTCTGAAGCGCGGTGACGCGTTGGACTGCGTGAGCGCGGCGAATGGTCTGCGCACCCGCTTCGGACAAGCCAAAGTGCTTCACCTTGCCTTCGCGTATGAGTTCCTTGACGGCGCCGGCCACGTCTTCGATCGGCACGTTCGGATCTACGCGGTGTTGATAGAACAGATCGATGGCGTCGACCTTGAGGCGCGTGAGAGAAGCTTCGGCCACCTCCCTGATGTGCTCGGGCCGACTATTCAAACCCCGCTTCTCGTCGCGGGGGATCTGAAACCCGAACTTGGTTGCGATCGCGACCTGCCCCTTGAATGGAGCAAGCGCTTCGCCAACGAGCTCTTCGTTCGTATAAGGGCCGTAGACTTCCGCGGTATCGAAGAGGGTGACACCGCGTTCCACCGCGCCCCGAATGACTTTGATGCTCTCCGGTTTGTCTGCGGCCGGACCGTAGCCGAAGTTCAACCCCATGCAACCGAGGCCCAGCGCCGACACCTCCAGAGTACTGTTGCCGAGTCTGCGTTTGTCCATGACTGCTCCTGCACAACTACGGTCATGGTACTCCCTACGAGCCTGGGTGAGCCTCCCCACGGTATGATCCAGCGAAAGAGCGAACGATGGTCAGCAATGCTGAAACTACACGTCGCAACCGTTCTGTTCATTACAGCGGCGTTCGCAGCGCCGCTCTGCCCGGCGGAGTCCTATCGCGCGGCGCGATTGGCGGACGGTCGGGTCGACCTGCAGGGCGTGTGGACTCTGTCGAATCTGACACCGCTGGAACGGCTGCCGGGCTTCGATTCGCTGGTCATCTCGCGCGAGCAGGCCAGCGCGATCGAGGAGCGCATTCTGGGCATGCGCAGAAATCAGCCGACCGGAGCTGCGGCGGAGGAGTTCGACGAACTGCGGACGGTCGAGCCGACCGACGGCGAATGGCGCAGCTCCGTGATCGTCGAGCCGATCGATGGCCGCATTCCAGGCAACGCGGCATTCCATGCAGAGGCTGCCAGCTTTCGCGTTCGCCTGACGTCGGGCGGCGACGGGCCGGAAGAACGCCCGCCGACCGAGCGTTGTCTGAGCTCGCCGGCATCGACGCCGCCGATGCAGCACGTGCCGACGCTGAACCTGCATCAAATCGTGCAAACGCCCGACGCCGTGCTGATCCAGTCGGAATGGAACCGCGAGGCACGCATCGTGCGCATGAATGCCCGGCACAACCCGGCTGCGCTGGTGTCGTGGCTCGGCGATTCAATCGGCTGGTGGGAGGGCGACACGCTCGTCGTGGAGACGCGGCACTTCTCTTCATCCAGCCGCCTGCGCTCCACCGCTATGATCTACTTTCTGGTTTCGCCGGCGACAGTTGTCACCGAGCGCTTCACGCGAACCGCCGACGACGAGTTGCGCTACGAGTTCACCGTCGCTGATCCGACGTGGTACACGACGACGTGGAAGGGCCTCAATCAC
>DATEML010000336.1:0-8502 GCA_035275585.1 Steroidobacteraceae bacterium
TCCGGGCCCCGACGGGCAAGTTACTGGCAACGGTAGCGCGGCCTCGCAGCCGCAGGCCGAGGAGGCACCCAAGGACATCCCGGTGGCGCTCGCCACATCGTCATTGGCGCAGCCGCTGGCGATGGCGCTGCTCGAACGCCTGCCCAAGTACGGCTACTTCGCGAAGCCGCGCGTAACGACCATGGAGGGCGACGGCGCCTTCGACTGGTTGTGCGGCAACGGGGATTTCGTAGTCGCGTCCCAGCGCATCTCCGACGCCGCGCTCGCCCGGTGCCGCAAGTGGGCCATCGACGTCGTCGAATGGAAGCTCGGCTACCAGGCCGTCGTGCTGACGGCAGGTCCGGCGTCCGATTCACTGGACCTGACGCCGAGCGAAGTGTTTCTCGCGCTCGCCGAGCGCATCCCCGATCCGGCCGACCCTGCGCAATTGATCGACAACCCCAACAAGACCTGGCATGACGTCGATGCGCGCCTCGACCACGGCAGCATCGATGTCCGCGTGCCATGGGAGGGCACGAGCCGGTCGATTTTTCTGCAACTCGTGATCGTGCCAGGGTGCGAAGCGTTCCTGAGGCAGAGCGGTCGGGGACGTTACGGCTACGACTCCGACGTCTGTCGTCAACTGCGCCGCGATGACCACCTCGATGACCTCGATCTGGACAATCCTCTCCTCGCGCAGGTGGCGTCGGTCCAGAACCGGCTCGTCCTTGTCGACTATTCGACCTACGCGGTCCGTCGCTCAGAGCTGGGCGGCACGATGCTCGAGGGACCCGCGCCCACGCGGGCCACGTTGACCGACGGCACGTATCCGGCTGCCCGGCCGGTCTATGTCTACGCGCAGAAAAGTCACCTCGACTGGAACCCCGCTGCGCGAACGCTGGCGTTTGAACTGACGAAAGAAGACGCGGTGGGGCCGCAGGGATATTTGCTGCGGCAGGGGCTCGTGCCGCTGGAGGACATCCCGCGCTACATGCAGAGAACCCGCCCGCCCGTGCCGAGTCCGCTCGAATCTCTATAGCCCTGAAGAGGAGCATGTCAGATGAGAACCCGACCGCGAACCACCGTCATCGGCGCGATTACGCTGCTCGCGCTCTTCGCGGCACCGTGTGCCGGCGCGCAGAGTGAGGCTTCGGCAACTTCATCGGCCGGCGCGGCGCCCATTGAAAAGGTGGTCGCCGCCGTCGCAAAGCGGACGGGCAAGAAGTTCATCATCGATCCGCGCGTGCGAGCCGACATTGCCGTGGTCGGCCAGGAACCGACGAATCTGGATTACGCCACGCTGCTGCTGGTCCTGCGCGTCCACGGCTTCGCTGCCATGGAGGAGGGCGGTTACGTGCACGTGATTCCCGACGCGAACGTGCGGCAGATGCCGCTGCCGCTCGCGACGGGCAAAGAGTCCTACGCGGACGCAGAGTACGTGAACAGACTCATCGTTCTGAAGAGCGCGCCAGCAGCGCAACTGGTGCCGATCCTGCGTCCGCTGTTGCCGCAAGTCGCGCATCTGGTCGCGTTCCCATGCAAGAACACTCTGCTCATCGTGGACACGTTCGCCAACGTCAAGCGCATCGAGCAGATTGCGCGCGCGCTCGACACCGGAGAGCCCTACACGCCGCCGTCGTGCGAGGGAGAAAAGCCGTCGGGCTGAAGCCCGACCTACAGAGTCATTCGGCCTTTTTTGACGGTCCGGCGTAGCCGAACAGGTACGCCGCGACCTTCCGCATCTGGATTTCTTCCGAGCCCTCGGTGATCCGATAGCGCCGGTGATGGCGGTAGATGTGCTCGAACGGCTTGTGGCGCGAGTAACCGAGGCCGCCGTGCACCTGCATCGCGCGATCGGCGGCTTCGCAGCACATGCGGTTCGCCCAGTAGTTGCACATCGACACTTTGTCCGACAGTCGATGCTCGACTTCCGGATGCGGCATCTGGTCCATCTCCCACGCCGTCTTGCGGATCAGCTGCCGCAGCATCTCGGCCTGCGTCGCGAGCTCGACGAGCGGCCACTGGATCGCCTGGTTCTCAGCGAGCGCCTTGCCGAACGGTTTGCGCTCGCGCGCGTAGCGCACGCTCTCCCGGATGCAGTACACCGCTGCGCCGAGCGATGAAGCCGCCTGGCGAATGCGATTCTCGTGCACGAATGCCTGCGCGATCGGCAGGCCGTGGTCGATCGTGCCGAACACTGCCGAATCCGGGACCCACACGTTCGTGAGGCTCACGCGCGGATGATCGGTCGGCATGTTGAACGTCCACAGATATTCCTCGACCTTCACGCCTGGCATCTGCGTGGGCACGAGGAACGCGCTGATCCCTTTGGCGCGTCCGGCTTCGCCGCTGGTGCGCGCGAAGACGACGCAGTGAGTTGCAACATGCATGCCGGTCGTCCACATTTTCTCGCCGTCGATGCGCCAGCCGTCGACGCCGTTGCGCGTCTCGCGCACTGCCCGCGTTTCCATGTGCGTCGCGTCCGAGCCGTGCTGCGGCTCGGTGAGCCCGAAGGCGACGATGACCTTGCCGTCGAGGCTGCCGCGGATGAAGTGCTCTTTCTGCGCGCCGCTGCCGAAATCGCGCACCATGACGATGAACGGGAAGTTGCCGACCACGGAGTGCTCGTTCTGCAGGTCGTTGTGCAACCCGAGGCCCTGCGCCGCCAGATGTTCGCGGATTACCGCCATCCACAGGTTCGAGCCGCCGTCGCCGCCATATTCGCGCGGCAGTGAGAAGCGATAGAAGCCGGCACGATCGGCGCGGCGCCGTGCTTCCGCGAGCAGCTCTTCCCATTCGCGTCGCGGCAGGCCGCCGCCTTCGAAGTCGGTACGCGCCCACTCGCGGCGATGGTCGAAGAAGCGCTGGTTGTCGTCCTGCGCCTGGAGCGGCGCGATCTCCGCGGCGATGAACGCATCGAGCCGTTTCAGATACTTCACCAGGTCGGGCGGCAGCGAGAAGTCCATGGCGTTACGTCCCGGTTTCGCGTCGGTACGACGCGTACGTGGGTTGATCGATTGCAACCTTCGCCAGCGTCGTCGTCCACAGGTGCGCGGCGAGGCCGGGTGTTTGCAGGCTCAGCTCACCGGCGGCGATGCGACGGCTCAACAATGCATTCAGATCTTCGAGCGAGCCGGCGCTGTGCAGCAGCGCTGTGAGTCTCGCGTGCTCGTCGCGTTCCGCCGCAGGACGCAGCGCGAGTTCGCGCTTGACGACGTCGAGTGCGTTGGCGGCAACGCGCGCATGGAACGCGGCATGTCCCGACAATTGCGGGACCGCCACCTCGCGCAGAAATGCGGCGGTGGCATCGAGCAACTCGGCAACTGTCGGTGGGTCCTGCATGGTTCAATTCCTCGGCGCCAGCAGTCGCAACAAATCCAACTCACTCTCCGACGCGCGCCGCGAGATGAGCGCACGCTCGATGCTCGTATCGCGCCCGCTGCGCAGCCACTTCGGCATGTCGGCACACATGACGCCCCAGCGCAGGCTCCCGAGCACTTCCCACCATTCGAGCCGCGCCCGGTCGACCAACAGGCCGCTTGCACTCTCGTAAGCGTCGAGCAGGTCCTCGCGCATACCGAAGCCGCCGACGGGCTTGTCGAGCTCGCCGAACCGCCACGGCGGAATGCACAGCCACGCGAGATCTTCGACCGGGTCGCCGACGTGCGCGAGCTCCCAGTCGAGCACTGCGTGCACGCCTCGTTCGCCGACGATCAGATTGCCGTGACGATAGTCGCCGTGCACGAGCACGGCCGTGACCTCGGACGGCAGGTGTTCGCGCAGCCAACGGAAGGCGAGCTCGAAGACGGGTCGCGGTGTTTCCTGCGCCTCGTACTGCGAGTGCAGGTGCTGGATCTGTCGCTGCGCATCCAGCAGCGGCAACTGCGGAAGGCGGGACAAATCGACGGCATGAATCGCGGCGGCAATTCGGCCGAGCTGGCTGGCGAGCTGCGAGCGCACGGATGCGAGCGCCGGATCCCGCAGGATCTTGCTGGGCAAGGTCGCGCCGGCGATCCGTTGCATCAGAAAGCCCTCGCCGAGCGTGTCCTGCGGCGCGAGCACGTAACGAACCTTTGGCACCGGCACGTTGCAGCCGTGCACGGCGGAGAGCACGTGTGCTTCCGCCTGCAGCGTGAGCACACCTGATCCGCGACCCACGGCCGAGCGCCGCAGGATGAGCGGTTCGACGCCCGCATCGCGGACGGCGTCGAGCGACCATGTCTCGTTCGTGGCGCCCGCAGACAGGCGCGTGAGGTTTGCGATGTCCTTGACCGGGCTGTCGAGCTTCGCGAGCACGCGACGCAAGGCTTCGCTCATTGCGGGATCGCGGCTGCTCATGTGATCGTATATACCTTAATGAGGGGTGAACTGTGGCGCAAAAACTCTTCGACCTGTCCGGCAAGGTCGCCCTGGTCACGGGCGGCAACGGCGGCATCGGGCTCGGCATGGCGGAGGGGCTGGCACAGGCCGGCGCGAAGATCGCGATCTGGGGTCAGAACGCCGAGAAGAACCGCATCGCCGAGGAGAAACTGCGCGCACACACCCGCGACGTGCTGGTCCAGCGCGTCGACGTGGCGGACGAGCAGGCCGTGACGGACGGCATCGCGGAGGTGATCCGCACGATGGGACGGCTCGACTTCGTGGCCGCGAACGCCGGCGTCGGCGGCGGCGGGCGCTCCTCGTTCGCGGAGACGACGACCGAGCAGTGGCGCCGGGTCACGATGACCAATCTCGACGGCGTATTCTGGACGCTGCGCGAGGCGTGCAAGCACATGATGACGCGCGCCGAAGGCGGCGATCCCGGCGGCTCGGTGGTCGTCACCTCGTCGACGTCGGCGATCCACGGCGCGCCGCGCAACCAGGCCTATGCGTCGACCAAGGGCGCCGTGATTGCGATGATCCGCGGCATCGCCGTCGAGTACGCTCGCTACGGCGTGCGGGCCAACGCGATCCTGCCCGGCTGGATTCGCACGGACATGACGGCAACCCTGGTGTCGTGGGATAAGTTCAATGAGAAGGCGATCGGGCGCGTGCCGATGCGCCGCTGGGGCGAGCCGCAGGATTTCGCCGGGATCGCCGTGTACCTGGCCTCCGACGCGTCGCGCTTCCACACCGGCGACAGCTTCGTCATCGACGGCGGCTACACGATCTTCTGAAGTTTCATCAAGAACGGGGCGGCCGGCCGCGGGATCGCGGATACTGGCCATCATCCTTGCAGCGGGGAGAAGAACCATGAGCAGGCTTTTCAGCTTCGTCGCGGCGGCCGTGACCATTCTGGGCTTCACCAGCATCGCGTGGGCCGACGGGCTGACCACGCAGGACTACGTCGACATCGAACAGCTGTACGCGACGTACAACCACGCGATCGACTCGGGCGACGGCGAAGCCTGGGCCGCGACCTTCACGCCGGACGGCACCTTCAACAAGTTCAGCGGGCACGACCAGCTGGTCGGCTTCATCCAGCAGTGGAAGGAGAAGATGAACGGCGGCAACCGCCGGCACTGGAACACGAACCTGCGCATCGAGCCGAGCAAGGACGGCGCGAGCGCCTCGGTGTTCCTGATGCTGGTCGACGTGAGCACCAAGGGCATCGTCGCCACCGGCATGTACAACGACACGCTGGTGAAGACCGCCAGCGGCTGGCGCTTCAAGACGCGGCAAACGAAGATGGATGCGCCGCCGGCGGCGCCCGCGGCGCCGAAACAGTAGGAATCCACCGTTGAACGAGTGGCTCTTGAAGTTCGCCGAGGCGATCGGCGCGACCTGGTTCAGCGTCGCCCTGCACGAGTCGTTCTACATGTACGGGTGGATCGAATCGATCCACGTCATCACGTTGATGGTGAGCCTCGGCATGCTGATCGTGATCGATCTGCGCATGCTCGGCCTGTGGCTCAAGGACGTGCCTGCATCGAAGATCGCCGAGCGGCTCGACCGGCCGATGCTGATCGGCTTCTCGATCATGGTCGTCACCGGCGTGCTGCTGTACGTCGGCATTCCGATCCGCACGACGCAGAGCCTGTGGTTCCGGCTCAAGGTGATCCTGCTGGTGGCCGCGTTCATCAACGCATGGCTGTTCCGCAAGCACATGCAAGCGTCGGTCGGCACCTGGGACGCCGCGCCGGTGCCGCCGCGTCGCACGCGCATCGCGGCCGCGTTGTCGCTCACGCTGTGGGCGAGCGTCGTCACGTGCGGTCGATTCATCGCCTACGACTGGTACGACTGTGGCCAGGACAACCCGCCGTTCATCGACTGGGCGGCCGGCTGCGTCGCCGGTGAGGAAGGGGGACAGCACGGATGAGCCTGCTGCCGTATTTCGAAGCGCTGGAAGCGTCGCCGATCGGAGTGTTCGTCAAGGACCAGGCCGCGACGTTTGCGTGCATCGAGGCCGTGCACCTGATGGCGCTCGCGCTGCTTGGCGCGGCTGTGTTGAGCTCGGATCTGCGGCTGTTGAATGTCGTGCTGCGCGACGTGCCGTCGAACAAGGTCACCGAGCAGGCTCATCGTTGGTTCAAGCTGGCGCTCGTCGTGCTGGTAGTGACGGGCTTCTTCATGCTCGCCGGCGTCGCCACCAAGTGCTATCACAACCCGTTCTACTGGGCGAAGATGATCGCACTCGGCATTGGAATCGTGTTCGTGTTCTCGATCAAGCAGCCGCTGCTGCGCAAGGATCACGCGCAGCTCAATCCCTGGACGCTCAAGCTCATGGCGCTGGCGTCGCTGACGATCTGGTTTCTGGTGGCGGCTTCGGGCCGCTGGATCGGGTTTTCGGGGTAGAAGGGAAGTCGGGCTAAGGCCCGACCTACAAGGAACCGGCGAGCTTGACTGTGGCGACGACGTCCACGATCTGCACGGTCCAATAGACCGCGGCGGCGAGCAGGATCGCGGCGGATATGCCCACCGCGATCTTTTCCTGGCTGCTGAGCTTCACCCCGGTCATTGCTTCTCGGTCTGATCCGAGCCGTCCTTCGGCGCGCCCGTGCCGGACGAGCCCATGAACAGCTTGCGACCATCCGGGAACGTCACGTCACGGCCGTTGGCGCGGCACTCCGGCTTGCACAGCGCGTCTTTCGACTGATAGCCGCGCACCACGATCTCGGTGCCGATCTGCAGCGAATCCTTGGTGATGCCCCGGCGCAGCAGCGTGTTCGGCGTGCCGCCCTCGACCATCCACTTCGTGATCGTGCCGTCGGCGTTCTTGTTGTCGATGTGGATCCACGCGTGCGGATTGATCCACTCGACTCGGGTCACGGGGCCGCGCAGGTTCACCGGCTTGTTCGCATCGAACTCCGCGGCGAACGCATGGTGCGCCAGCGCGGATGCGCCTCCCAACACAGCCGTCGCCAGCGCGGCGCCGGCCATCACGAACAACTTCATGCGCATTTGCAGTTACCTCTTACTCTTTCTGCTCTTTCGGCGGTGCGGGCTGAGTCGGCTTCTTGCGCAGATCGCCGTACATCAGCTCCTCGACGAATTCGACGCACTTGAACTGCATCAGCTGCGCGTTCGGCTCGACGCGCCGATACAGCGGCATGCTGATCTTCCACGGCTTCGAGAAGGTCTTGGGATCCTCGATCGTCGCCTCGTACCACAGGTGATCCGCGCCCTTCGGCGTCCAGCGCTCCGTGACCTTCAGCGCATCGCTGTGGTGGTTGCCGGCGCGGTCGAACCAGGTCTGGTCGTTGAAGCCCGTGACGGTCACGACCAGCGTGTCGCCTTCCCATTTGCCGACCGATTGACCCATCCACGAATCGGCGGGCGGCGCACCCGGGTCTTTCATATAAATGTTGCGGACGGCGCCGGCGTACTCGTACGCGAAGAACACGTAGTCCTTGCTCTGGAAGATCTGGAACGGATACGGCATGTAGTTGGCGCGCGGCACGCCGGGCAGATAGCACTTGATCTCGGGATCGGAGGTCAGCCAGTTCTTCTGGTTTTCCTTCTTCTTCTCGAGAGCGGCCGGCAGGTACGGGATCGTGTCGCCCTCGACGATGCCGAGGCCCGCGGGCACCGAGCCGACGGCACCCATCTTCACGATCTCGGGCGCCGGCACCGGCACGAATTGGCCGGGCACCATCGCGAGTGCTGCCTTCGCGGCATGCGGCTCCAGATCGAAATTCGCAGTGTTGAGCGCCTGCCAGATGCCGTTCAGGTCGGGCTTGCCGTCCTTGGTCCGCGGCCCCTTGGCCGGTGCGGCTGCGGCCAGTGCGCCGGTCGCGAAAATTGCAGCCGCTGTCACCAGCAGAGCGCGTGAGAATGCTCGCATCGTTAGTGTCTCCCCCCAAGTCCGGCGATAAGACAATGAGCCCAATCCGCTGTCAATACAGCGTACAGTCTGAGGCGCGAAAGCGTTGAATTGTGTGGAGAATCGTCAGACCTCATGAGAACAAAAAACTGGTTTCCACTGTGCGCAATGGTATTGGCTGGCTGCAGCGGCTCGAAGGAACCGTCTGCGGCCGCGCCGCCTGCCGGGGCGCCGCCGTTTCACACGACGCTCACCACGAAGCAGTTGATGAGCTGGATCAT
>DATEML010000337.1:0-3518 GCA_035275585.1 Steroidobacteraceae bacterium
CTCGCCGTCGAGCACTTCGGCGCGCGCGAGTAGCGCGGTCAGGGACGATAGGCGAACGCGACCGGTCCAGGCTCGCGCAGCGGTGCGGCAATCGACGCGAACTCGCACAGCAGGCGACGCGTATCGCGCGGATCGATGATCTCCTCGATCTGAAAGCGCTCCGCCGAGCGAAACGGCGAGCGCATGCGGTTCAATCGCTCAAAGATCTCCGCGAGCAAAGCGTCGCGATCCGGAGCGGCCTCGAGCTCGGCTTTGTACGCAGCCTCGATGCCGCCCTCGATCGGCAGTGAGCCCCAGTCGGCGGAGGGCCAGGCGTAGCGATAGTGAAAGCGCGTGTGATTCTGGTGCCCTGCGCCCGCCACGCCGAAAACTTTGCGGATGATGATCGTGCACCACGGTACGCGCGTCTGATACACGGCGGTGAGCGCGCGCACGCCCGCACGGATCGTGCCTTCCTGCTCGGCCTGCTTGCCGATCATGAAGCCGGGGTTGTCGACGAAGTGCACGACCGGCAGGTGGAACGTCTCGGCAAAACTGACGAAACGCTCGAGCTTCGCGGAGCTCGCGGCGGTCCACAGTCCGCCGATGACGAACGGATCGCTCGCAATGATGGCGACGGGCCAGCCGTCGAGTCGCGCGAGTCCGGTGATGATCGAGCGGCCATGCCGCGCGCCGATCTCGAAGAACGACCCGGTGTCGACGACGGCTTCGAGGATCGGTCGCATGCGGTAGACCTCGCGACGATCGCGCGGGACCGCGGCGAGCAGAAATTCTTCCCGGCGTGCCGGGTCATCGGTATTCGGCGCGCGCGGCGGCAGCTCGTACACGGAGGAGGGCAGGTACGACAAGTAGCGCCGCGTGCGCGCGAACGCTTCCTGTTCGCTTGCGACTTCATCGTCGATTGCCCCGTTCGACGCGTGGATGCGGCTGCTGCCGAGCTCCTCCTTCGATACCTTTTGTCCTACTGCAGCCACGACGGGTGGACCCGCCACGAACATCTGCGCGGTGCCGCGCACCAGTAACGAATAGTGACTCTGCGCGACCTTCGCGGCGCCGAAGCCCGCGATCGGCCCGAGGCCGAGGCTCACGACCGGCACCGTCGCGAGATTGCGCACCATGTGCTCCCACGCCGGGAGGTATGGGACGTATGTGTAGCCGAGCGCTTCGAGCGACTTGATCGAGCCGCCGCCGCCGCTGCCTTCGATCAGGCGCACGATCGGCATGCGCAGCTCGTTGGCCATCTGCTCGGCCGCCACCTGCTTCTCGATGATCGACGCGTCCGACGCGCCGCCGCGCACCGTGAAATCGTCGCCCGCGACGACGACGCGCCGGCCGTCGATGCGGCCGCGACCGAACACGAAGTTGGTCGGCGTGAGTCCGGTGAGCGCGCCGGTCTCGTCGTGAGTCGCGACGCCGGTGATCGAGCCCAGCTCGTGGAAGCTGTCTGCGTCGAGTAAGGCCTGGATGCGCTCGCGCACGGTGAGACGACCGGCGGCGCGCTGGCGTGCAATCTTCTCCTCGCCGCCCATCTGTTGCGCGAGCGCCTGGCGCTGGCGCAGCTCTTCGAGTTCCCGTTCCCAGCTCATGGTGGTGAGTGCTCCCGCGTTGACATCGCCCGTTCGCTTGAGTTACTTACTGGTGAGTTAGTTACTTGCGATATGAGACTGACAGGGCGGCCACAGGTATGAGTATACGGTTCGACGGTCGCATCGCCATCGTCACCGGTGCAGCGGCTGGCCTCGGCCGGTCGCACGCGCTGGCGCTCGCGGCGCGGGGCGCCAGGGTCGTGGTCAACGACTTCGGCGGCGATGTTCACGGTTCGGGCGGATCCTCCGAGCCGGCCCAACGCGTCGCCGATGAGATCGTCCGCGCCGGCGGCGAGGCAATCTCGCATGGCGCTGACGTCGCAAATCCCGCGCAGGTGGCGCACATGGTCGCGCGGACGATCGAGCATTGGGGACGGGTGGACATCCTCGTCAACAACGCCGGCATCCTGCGCGACGCAAGTTTTGCCAAGGGGACGCTCACGGATTTCCGCACAGTGCTCGACGTGCACCTGTTCGGCTCGGCGGTGTGCAGCCACGCGGTGTGGCCGCACATGCGGGCGGCGAACTACGGCCGGATTCTCATGACCACTTCGACTTCGGGCATCTACGGCAACTTCGGCCAGGCAAACTACGGCGCCGCCAAGACCGGCCTGATCGGTCTCATGAACGTGTTGCAGATCGAAGGCGAGAAGTACGGCATCCGCGTCAACGCGTTGTGTCCGTCGGCGGCGACGCGCATGACGCAAGGCCTGCTGCCCGAAGGCGCGCTGGCGCTGATGACTCCCGAATCGGTGAGCGCGGCGGCCGTGTTCCTGGTCAGCGAGGAAGCTCCGCGCCGTACGATCCTCGCCGCAATTGCCGGCGGCTATTCGCGCGTCGTGATCCAGGAGACGCGCGGCGTGTACCTGCGCGAAGGCGAGCGCACACCGGAAACGATCGCGGCGCGCTTCGGCGAGATTGCCGATCTCACCGGCGCCATCCACAGCGAACAGCCGGGCGGCCCCGGTTTGCGCTTTCTTCAGCTTGCAGCGGCGGAGGCGGGTGTTGCGCCCGGCAACGGCACATGAAGGCATTGCTCAGTACGCGGCCGGGCGG
Source organism: Steroidobacteraceae bacterium (assembly GCA_035275585.1). Classification (GTDB taxonomy): domain Bacteria; phylum Pseudomonadota; class Gammaproteobacteria; order Steroidobacterales; family Steroidobacteraceae; genus Steroidobacter. The sequence goes on from DATEML010000337.1 coordinate 2,643, forward strand.
ACCGGAAACCCTCGTACTCGAAGACACGCCGGATCCCGTGCCCGGCGCTGGCGAAGTCATCGTCGGCATGCGCGCCTGCGGCGTGAACTTTCCGGACGCGCTGCTGATCGCCGATCAATATCAGCTGCGTCCGCCGCGCCCTTTCGCGCCGGGTGGCGAGATTGCGGGTGTCATCAGCAGCATCGGCGAGGGCGTGCGCGACTTCAAGCCCGGCGATCGGGTGCTCGCGATGCCCGGGTGGAACGGCATGGCCGAGCTGGTGAAGGTCGCGCAGACTGCCTGCACGCGTTTGCCCGACTCGATGAGCTTCGAGCACGCCGCGACGCTGATGGCGACTTACGGCACGGTTCACTACGCGCTGAGCCGGCGTGCACGGCTCAAGTCCGGTGAGTCGCTGCTCGTGTTGGGAGCGGCGGGCGGAATCGGGCTTGCGGCAGTCGAGCTCGGTCGTGCGAGCGGCGCCCGTGTGATTGCCGCGGTCTCCACGCAGCAGAAGCTCGATCTGGCACTGAAGCGTGGTGCGTCGTCGGGCTTCGTGTATCCGACCGGTGAGGCGGCGCGCGATGGCAAGGCGCTGTCGCAACTCTTCAAGGAACAGGTCGGACCGCAGGGCGTCGACGTCGTGCTCGATCCGGTCGGCGACGTATACGCCGAACCGGCGCTGCGCTCGATCGCGTGGGGCGGACGCTATCTCGTGATCGGATTCGCCGCCGGCGCAATCCCGAAGATTCCGCTGAACCTGCCGCTGCTCAAGCAATGCGACATCCAGGGCGCGTTGTTCGGCGCGCACGCACAGCGTGATCCAAAGGCCGTACAGGAAGAGACGCGCGAGCTGTTCGATCTTTACGCGCGCGGCGCGATCGAGCCGTACGTTTC
>DATEML010000338.1:0-12077 GCA_035275585.1 Steroidobacteraceae bacterium
TCCGCTGAGCCACTTCAGCCTGGCGGTCGACGAGAACAGATTCGCGGCATGAGCCGACCCGGTGTCCTTGCGGCAGTACTCGCAGTGGCAGAGATAGAACTGCTCGAAGTCGCCTTCGACTTCGAAGCGGACCGCCTCACACAGACACGAACCGGTGTGCTTGTCGCTCATTGCTTCACGTCTCTGTCTGCTCGCCTGTCGACCCGTATGATCGCCAGCCCATCGCGGCTGACGCAAGGGTGCGGGTTGCCTGACGAACCGGTCATTACTGGTGGCCGGTTCTTGAAGCTTGAGAGGAGTCACGGAATGACCACCTCGGACGGGAGAACGCCGAGTGCACTCTATACGTAACTTGCGTATACTTCGATGAAGGCCGTCTTTGTCGAGTTGCCGGCCTTCGAGCGGCACCGCCACGAGTATCTCGATGACGATGGCTTGCGGCGCCTGCAAGACACGCTGATGGCCGATCCGGAAGCTGGCGATTTGATCGAAGGGACCGGCGGTCTTCGGAAAGTGCGCTTCGCTGACGAGCGACGAGGGAAGGGCAAGCGCGGCGGTCTGCGGGTGATCTACTACTTTTGGATCCGCGGACCCGAGTTCTGGCTGTTCACGTTGTACGACAAGGATGAGATGTCCGACCTGACGCCCAAGCAGCGAGCTGCCCTGAAGGAACTCGTGAAGGGCGAGCTGAAGGTGAGGAAGATCGATGAAAAAGAAGCGTGACCTGTTTGCCGAACTGACGGAGGGCTTCGATGCGCTCGCCGGGCAACGCACCGGCAAGCGCACGTTGCGCACGCACACGCTCAAAGCTAAACCCGCCCCAAGGATCACGCCTCGCGAGCTCGCCAAGGTCCGCAAGGACATGAATCTGTCGCGCGGGCTCTTCGCGGAGTACTTGCGCACCAACGTACGGACACTCGAGAACTGGGAGCAAGGCCGGGCGAAACCCAATGCGCAGGCCGCATTGCTCATTCGCATGGTGCAGCGGTACCCGGATACCGTGCGTCGGCTTGCAGAGATCTAGTCTTACTAAACAATAACTTATCCGTTCCTTCCCGCGAGTTTACGAATCCGTAGCCAATAAATAGGCCGGCGCGCTCCACAGTGCCGGCCCATGACGAAGCCCACTCGCAACGAACCCCGCAGCTACGTGGTGCGCGTGTATCGCCGCACCGCCCGCTGGTTTGCCGGCCATGTCGAGGACGTCCGCTCCGGCCAGGTGCGCCCCTTCCGCTCGGCGCACGAGCTGTGGTCGGCGATCGGCGGCCCGGCGCGCCCCACCGTCAATTCCCACGCTTCCCGTAAGGAGTCGCAGAAATGAGTTTGCTCCGCGCATTCGCGCTTTCATTGCCTGCAATGCTGCTCGCCGCGTGCGGCGCCAAGCAGCCGCCGGCCGACGACGCACGCGTCGTTCGCACGACCACGGTGACGACCGACGATGGGCGGAGCCCGTCCGACTATTCGGGCGAGGTCCGCGCCCGCTACGAGAGCACAGTTGGCTTCCGCGTCAGCGGGCGCGTTGCCCAGCGGCTCGTGGAAGTCGGCACCCGCGTGCATCGCAATCAGCCGCTGGCGAAGCTCGACGCCGTCGATGCCGAGCTGAACGTCGGTTCGGCGCGTGCAGCGCTCACCAGCGCGCGTGCCGAACACGCGCAGATCGAGCTCGACTTCCAGCGTGCGCAGCGCCTGTTCCAGCGCCGCTTCATCAGCCAGGCCGAGTTCGATCGCGACCGTGTGCAGATGGAAAGCGCGCGCGCGAAGCTGACCGCTGCCGAAGCGGATTTCGCGCTGGCGAGCAACCAGAACTCGTACACCGTGCTGCTCGCGCCGCAAGACGGCGTCGTCACCGAGCTGCGCGCCGAGGCCGGCGAAGTCGTCCAGGCCGGCCAGGCAGTTGCCACGATTGCAGGCGACGGCGAGCGCGAAGTCGTCGTCGGAATTCCGGAGTCACGACTGGAGGAGATTCGGGCAGCGCGCGAGCTGCAGATCGAGCTGTGGGCGCGTCCGGGCAAGCACTATGCCGGGCGCGTCCGCGAGCTCGCACCGATGACCGACAGCGCGACCCGCCAGTACACCGCACGTATCGCGATCGTCGATCGTGACGCCGCGATCGAGCTTGGCATGACGGCGCGCGTCCGCCTCGACGGCGAGCGCGCGGCCGACGCGTATCGATTGCCGTTGACGGCCCTCTACCAGAAGAACGGCAAGTCCTTCGTCTGGATCGTCACGTCCGACTCCTCGCTCGTGCATTCGCGCGAGGTCGAAGTCGCCGACGTGGCGCAGGACGCGGTCGTCATCGCGAACGGCATTCAAGCCGGCGATACCGTCGTCACTGCCGGCGTGCATCTCTTGTTCGAAGGCCAGCACGTGCGGCGCGCGGCAGCGCGCGCCGCCGGGGAGGTTTGATCATGCGCGGACCGAATCTGTCCGAATGGGCGCTGCGCAACCAGCAGCTGATCCTGTTCATGATCCTGCTGTTCGCGATCGCCGGCCTGTATGCCTACCAACACCTCGGGCGTAAGGAGGATCCCGAGTTCACTTTCAAGTCGATGCTCGTGCAGGCCTATTGGCCCGGCGCATCGGCGCGCCAGATGTCGGAGCAGGTGACCGACAAGATCGAGAAGAAGCTGCAGGAAGTCGCCGAGATCGACTACACCCGCAGCTACTCGCGCGGCGGCGAAGCGCAGATCACCGTGAGCCTGCTCGAGTCCGTGAAGGCCGAGGAAGTGCCCGCGGTGTGGTACCAGGTGCGCAAGAAGATCGACGACATGCGGCCCTCGCTGCCGTCGGACCTGCAGGGTCCGTACTTCAACGACGAGTTCGGCGACACGTTCGGCAACATCTACGCACTGACCTGGGACGGTTTCAGCTACGCGCAGGCCAAGGACTTCGCCGAGACGGCGCGCTACGAGTTCCTGCAGCTCGCCGACGTCATGAAGGTGAGCTTCGTCGGCGAGCAGGACGAGAAGATCTTCATCGAGGCCTCGGGCGCCAAGCTCGCGTCGCTGGGCGTCGACCCGTCGGCAATCGTCGCGGCGCTGAGCTCCACCAACAGCATCGACGCCGCCGGCACGGTCGAGAACACCGCCGAGCGCGTCAACGTGCGCGTCTCCGGCGCATTCACCTCGCTCGACGCGATCCGCGAAATCGGCATTCGCACCGGCGATCGCACCTTCCGCCTCGGCGACATCGCCACGGTGCGCCGCGGCTATGCCGATCCGCCGACCATGAAGATGCGCTTCCAGGGCAAAGAGGCGATCGGCATCGCAGTGAGCATGCGCAAGGGCGGCGATGTGATCCGCCTCGGTCGCGAGATGAACGAGACCGTGGCGCGCCTGCAGCAGGAGTTCCCGGTCGGCATCGCCATCAACGCAGTGTCCGACCAGCCCAAAGTCGTGCAGGACTCGATCGGCGAGTTCGTCCACAGCCTGGCTGAAGCGGTGATCATCGTGCTGGCCGTCAGCTTCATCGCGCTCGGCATGCGCGTCGGCTTCGTCGTTGCGCTGTCGATCCCGCTGGTGCTCGCGATGACGTTCCTCGCGATGTACATGCTCGACATCGATCTGCAGCGCGTGTCGCTCGGTGCGCTGATCATCGCGCTCGGCCTGCTGGTCGACGACGCGATCATCGCCGTCGAGATGATGGCGCTCAAGCTGGAGCAGGGCTGGGATCGCATCCGGGCCGCGACTTTCGCGTACACCAGCACTGCGTTCCCGATGCTCACGGGGACGCTGATCACGGCGGCGGGCTTCCTGCCGATCGGTCTCGCGAAGACCAACGCCGGCGAGTACACGTTCTCGATCTTCCAGGTCGTGGGCATCTCGTTGATGCTGTCGTGGATCGTCGCGGTGATCTTCACTCCGTACATCGCATACAAGCTGCTGCCCGACAACATGGCGCCCACCTCTTCTCAGAGTGGGGGCCACGATGAGGACGCCGTGTATCAGCGCCCCGTCTACGCGCGCTTCCGCCGTGTAGTCGACTGGTGCGTCGTCAATCGTCGCGTCGTGGTCGGCGCCACGGCCGGCTTGTTCGTGCTCTCCATCGCGCTGTTCAAGCTCGTGCCGCAGCAGTTCTTTCCGGAGTCGGATCGACCAGAGCTGATGGTCGACCTGTGGCTGCCGCAGGGCGCGTCGTACGCCGCCACGGAGCGTGAGGTCCGTGCGATGGAAGTGGCGCTCGAAGGCAACGAAGACATCATCTCCGTCACTGCGTACGTCGGTGTCGGCAGCCCGCGCTTCTACCTGCCGCTCGATCAGCAGACGCCGAACATCAACTTCGGCCAGTTGGTGGTCATGACGCACGGCGAGGAGAGTCGCGAGCGCGTGCTGGCTCACATCCAGGGCCTGTTCGAGCACGACTTCCCGCTGGTGCGCGGCCGCGTGACGCGGCTCGAGAACGGCCCGCCGGTCGGCTATCCGGTGCAGTTCCGTGTGAGCGGGCCGGACGACCGCAAAGTGGCCGGCATCGCCGACCAGCTTGCATCGCTGATGCGCGAGCACCCGAGCATCCGCCGCGTCAACTCGGATGCCGGCGAGCAGGTGAAGGTGATGCGTGCCGAGGTCGACCAGGACAAGGTGCGCACGCTCGGCCTGAGCTCGCGTGAAATCGCGCGCACGATGCAGATCGGTCTGTCCGGTCTCACGACGACGCAGTTCCGCGAGGGCGACGAGTCCATCGAGGTCGTTGCGCGTCTGGAGCAGGCCGAACGTACCGACCTGGGCAACCTCAAGGACGCGAAGGTCTACCTCGCGGATGGCCGCAGCGTTGCGCTGTCGCAGGTCGCGCGGCTCAGCCTCGACGCCGAAGACAGCTTGCTCTGGCGTCGCAATCGCGTGCCGACGATCACCGTGCGTGCTGACGTCGAAGGCGCGCAGGGCAACGACGTGACGGCGGCCCTCCAGCCACGGGTCGACGCACTCGCGAAGTCACTCCCGCTCGGCTACGCAATCGTCGTCGCGGGCAGCAGCGAGGCGAGCGCCACCTCCAGCGCCGCGATCATGGCCGTCGTGCCGGTCGCGCTGGTCGTGATCCTGGTGCTGCTCATGCTCCAGCTGCGCGACATGAAGAAGACGGCGCTCGTGCTCGCTACTGGCCCGCTCGGTCTGATCGGCGTCACCGCGATCCTCGGAATCTTCCGCGTGCCGTTCGGTTTCGTCGCGATGCTCGGCGTGATCGCGCTGTTCGGCATGATCCTGCGCAACTCCGTGATCCTGATCGCGCAGATCGACAGCGACCTGGCCCGCGGCTGCTCGCTGTGGGACGCGATCGTCGAGTCGGCGGTGCGCCGGCTGCGCCCGATCTCGCTGACTGCGCTGGCCGCGATCCTCGCGATGATCCCGCTCACCCGCTCGACGTTCTGGGGCCCGATGGCGTGGGCGATCATGGGCGGCTTGCTCGTCGCAACGCTGCTCACGCTGTTGTTCCTGCCCGCGCTGTACGCGATGTGCTACGGCGCGTCGCGTTCGCAGGTTGCCGATTCAGTCACCAGTGTCCAGTCACCCCTCACTTCTTCTTCAGGAGTCGTCTCGTGCGCCGCTTGATTCCGTTAGTCCTGCTCGCCTGTGTCGCCCCGTCCGTGGGTGCGCTCGATCTCATCGAAGCGCATCGCGCCGCGCTGGAACACGACGCCGACTTTGCCGCTGAAGTGAGCGCCGCCGACGCGGGCCGTGAGTATGCCGTGCAGAGTCGCGCGGCTCTGCGGTCGCGCGTGAACCTCACGGGCCAGATCGGCCAGGTCGATATGGAGACCCGCACGTCCGGCGACCTGTCTTCGCTGCTCAGCTCGGATACGAGCGGCAACGTGTACGGCTATGGCCTGAGCATCAGCAGGCCGCTGTACCGGCCGGATCTCAAGGCCGACGCGCGCAACCTGTCCGCGCAGGCCGAGATCGCCGCGCTGACCTTCCGGGCCGCGCAGCAGGATCTGATCCTGCGTGTGTCGCAGGCGTACTTCGCAGTGCTGCTTGCGCAGGACTCGCTCGCGTTCGCGACCGCGCAGAAAGAAGCAGTCGCGGAGCAGTTGGCGGCTGCCAAGGAGCGGTTCGACAGTGGGCGCGCCCGCGTGACGGATGTCGCCGAGGCTCAGGCCAACTTCGATTCGCTCGCCGCCGCGCAGATCGCCGCGCAGAGCGACCTGGAAGTGAGCCGCGCCCGCTTCTTCGCATTGACCGGCCGCGACGGCGAAGATCCCGAGCCGATCGCGTCGCGGCTCGCGACGCGTTCGCCGCAGGACGCGCAGGAATGGCGGGACCGTGCCCGCGCCGACAGCATCGAAGTGCTCGTTCGCACTCGCCAGCTCGACATGGCGGATGCGCAAGTCGAGCGTACGCGCCTGGCCGGACGAATCTCGCTCGACATGGTCGCCAAGTACGACGACTCGCGCCAGGACGGCGAGCTGGCGTCGCTGGCGTACCCGGACCAGTCGCGCACCTTGCAGGTAGGCGTGCAATTCAGCGTGCCGATCTTCGCGGGCGGTGCACTGCAATCGAAGTATCGGCAAGCGGTCGCGCAGCGCAACCAGGCGCGCCAGGAGCTCGAGGCGACGCGGCGGGAAGTCGACCTGGACGTGCGTGAAGCCTACACGCAGGTTACGTCGGGGGCGCTGCGCGTCGCGGCGCTCGAGCAAAGCCTGGTCTCGGCGCAGACATCGCTCGAGGCCGGCGAGCTCGGCCGCGAAGTCGGCAATCGCACGAACCTCGATGTTCTGAACCTGCAGCAGCAGGTCTACGACGTGAAGCGCGACCTGTCCGACGCCCGGTACGGTTACCTGCTCACGCAGCTGAAGCTCGCGGCGCTCGCCGGCGAGCTGTCCGAAAACGATCTCGCCGGGCTCATCCGTCCGGCGTCCTAGTCAGCGTTCCCAATCCGTTCATCACCTTCATCATCATCATCGAGGAGTTTCATCATGCGTCGGTTCAAAGTGCTCATCGTCGCCGCCACGGCGGTCCTCCTGTCGGCCTGCGCCGCGTCCGGGCCGAAGGTCCGCACCGACCGCGATCCCACCGCCAATCTCACGTCGTACAAGACTTTCGGTTTCTACGATCAGCTGCTCGGCGATCGGGCGCGCTATTCGACCGTCATGAGCAACCGCCTGCGCGCGGCGACGATCGAGCAGCTCACGAAGCTCGGCTACAAGTACGACGTGCGTGCTCCGCAGCTGCGCGTCAACCTCTTCCTCAAGGTCGCGGATCGCAGCGGCGTGCGTTCGGCGCCGGCCATGGGATTGCGTCCGCTCGGCGGGTTCGGCTATCCGCGCGACATCGACACGGTCGAGTACAAGACCGGCACGCTGCGCATCGACCTGGTCGACGTCGCCAGGAATTCGTCGGTGTGGCAGGGCGTGGCGGAAGGAAAGATCCCGGAGGAGGCGTTGCGCAACCCGGGTCCGGCGGTCGACGAAGTCGTCCGCAGCATCTTTCGGCAGTTTCCCGACAGGCAGCAGATCTGATTGTCGTTTCAGCGAGCGCCCGACACCGTTGCTCAGGCAACGGTGTCGGCACTTCTTACAGTCTTCTAGGTCCAAAGACCTAGTCGCCCCTGTCGGCTCTGCATCCGCGACCGCGCTATGCTACGTAGTACGTACAACAAGGAAAAAGGGAGTGCGGTCATGTGCGAGCTTTGCGAACTCGAACTGGCGGGCACGGCGGGTAGGGTGGGTGCGACGGACGAGCAGAGCCGCGAGACGCTGGCGTGTCGCAACCGGGACTATCTCGATCTCCACGGCGTCACGGCAATAAACCTCGTGTCCACGCCGCGCGCCGGCAAGACGGCGCTGCTCGAATCCTGCATCCCGACGCTGCGGCGGGACTATCGCGTCGCCATCATCGCGAGCGATCTGAGTACCGACAAGGACATCGGACGGATGCGCGCGCTGGGCGTAGCCACGCTCCAGGTCGTGATGGGCAGTTCCCGGCATCTCGATGCGCTCATGCTGCAGCGGGCGCTGCGCGACGTCGTCACCGCGGAGCTCGATCTGTTGTTCATCGAGAGCGACGGCAATGTCGCTTGCCCGGCGAGCCTGAGTCTCGGGCAGCATCACAACGTCGTGTTGCTGTCCGTCGCCGACGGCGACGATCGGCCGCAGCGCGAGCCCACGCTGTTCCGGGCCGCCGACCTGGTGTTGCTGACGAAGACGGATCTGCTGGATCACACGCCGGGCTTCGACGATGCGCGTTTGCACGGGAATTTGCGGGCGATCGGCTGCGAAGCGCCGGTGCTCGGACTGTCCAGTCGGCGCGGGATCGGGATCGATGTGTTCTGCGAATGGCTGCGAGCGAAGGAAGCGCTGCAGTCGCTGCAGGTCGCGTCCCGTCCGCTCGAAGCGCAGCCGTTCCCGGACAATCCGCGCGTGCGCTACAACTGAGAGTGCAGCTGGTAGGCGAGCCAGCCGAAGCCGCGCTGCAGTAGCGGCCGTCGGCGCCAACGCTCCAGCTGCAGCTCCGAGCTGCGCTTCAAGTCAGCATTGAAAGCTTCCTTGAGCTCGGTCGCGATCTTCTGGTCGAGGATGCCGACGCCCACTTCTTCGTTCAGTGCCAGCGAGCGCGCGTCGAAATTAGTCGAGCCGACGTGCGACCAGATGCCATCGACGATCACGATCTTCTGGTGCGGCAGCGTCGGCTCGAACTCGTAGACGCGCACGCCGGCTTCCAGCAGCGTTCGATAGAGATGCGACCCGGCCAATCTCACGAACGGGCTGTCCGTCTTCCTGCCCGGCACCATCAGGTGTACCGCCACGCCGCGCTTCACCATGTTCGCGAGCAGCTCGCAGAAGCCGTCGTCGGGGGCGAAGTACGGATTCTGGATGATGACTTCCTTGCGCGCCGATGCGATCGCCAGGGTGTAGAGCAACGCGACTTTGGAGCCGACCTCTTCCGAGGAGCTGCTGACGACGTGCGCCTGCACGTCGCCCTTGTGCTCGAGGCATGGATAGCATCCGTCTCCCGCCGGCACGCACTGCGTCTCTTCGATCCAGTTCTCCATGAAGACGGATTGCAGCGCGCAGGCCACGGGACCTTCCATGCGCACGCCAGTGTCGCGCCAGTGATCCTTGTCCTCGCCGTCGCCGAGCCATTGATCGGCGATGCCGTGACCGAAGGTGTGAGCGATCGCGCCGTCGATGATGAGGAGCTTGCGGTGCGTGCGGTGATTGAAACGCCGGAGATTCCACCACGCCGGACGACAGTACTGGGCAAGCTGGACGCCGGCATCGCGCATCCGTTGCAGGCGCGCGGCAGTTGCGCTGGATCCGCCGAGCGCATCGATCAGCACCCGGACCTTCACGCCTTGCTGTGCTTTCGAGCACAGCAAGTCGACGAAGCGCCGCTCAACTTCACCCGCCGTCCAGACGAAGGTTTCCAGGTGCACCGTGTGACGCGCTGCCTCAATGTCCGCCGCCATCGCCGGAAAAAGCGCACCGTTCTGCACCACCGAGACGCTATTGCCGCAGTAGACGGCTCCGCCGGTCAGGCAGGCGAGCGTTTGCAAGCCGTCGTGCAGCGGTTGCAAGTCGTCGAGTTGCAGGTGCAGGTAGGGCGTAAGTCGTCGATGCGTAAGCATGAAGGACAGCATCGCGACCACTGCCCCCGCGACCGCCCAGCCGATAGCTGACCAGATCCCCATCCCTATATACGAAGCGCGGCGCGTTGCTGTTCCGGGCAACCCGCACATGTCCAGGAACGTTGCGCAGGATCCATCCCCGCAAGGTGCCACGCACGTGATCACCGACCTCTGGTACAAGAACGCGATCGTCTACAGCCTCGACCTGGAAACGTTCATGGACGGGAACGGCGACGGCTGCGGCGATTTTCACGGCCTGATGCAGCGCCTGGACTACCTGGAGTCGCTCGGCATCGACGTGCTGTGGCTCGCGCCGTTCCAGCCCTCGCCGAACCGCGACAACGGCTACGACATCTCCGATTTCTACGGCGTCGATCCGCGCCACGGATCGAGCGGCGAGTTCGTCGAGTTCATGAACCAGGCGAACAAGCGCGGCATCGGCGTGATCATCGACCTCGTCGTCAACCACACCTCGGACCGGCATCCGTGGTTCCAGGCCGCGCGCAGCGACGCGCGCTCGCCGTTACGCGACTGGTACATCTGGTCGAAGAAGCGGCCGGCCGGCTGGAACAAGGGCATGGTGTTTCCCGGCGTGCAGAAGGCAGTGTGGACCCTCGACAAGAAGGCGCGCGAGTACTACTACCACGTCTTCTACGATTTCCAGCCCGACCTCAACATGGACAATCCGGACGTGCGCGCCGAGATCATGCGCATCATGGGGTACTGGCTGCAGCTCGGCGTGGCGGGCTTTCGCGTCGACGCGGTGCCCTTCGTCATCCAGGAGTCGCCGCTGATCCGCCGCAAGACGCCGAAGCTGCGCTTCGACTGGCTGGAGGAGATGCGGCGTTTCCTGCAATGGCGCTCGCGCGACGCGATCATGCTCGGCGAGGCGAACGTGCTGCCGAAGGACACCCTGCGCTACTTCGGCGACGACGGGCAGGGCATCCAGATGATGTTCAACTTCTTCGTCAATCAGCACCTCTTCTACGCGCTTGCGTCGGAAGACGCGGGGCCGCTTGCGGAGGCGCTGCGCCGCACGGCCGATATTCCGAACACTGCGCAGTGGGCGCAGTTCTTGCGCAATCACGACGAACTCGATCTCGGCCGGCTCACCCAGCGGCAGCGAGAGGTCGTGTTCGAGCGCTTCGGTCCCGATCCCGGGATGCAGCTGTACCACCGCGGCATTCGCCGCCGTCTCGCGCCGATGCTCGGCGACCGTCGCAACATGGAGCTGGCATACAGCATGCTGTTCGCGTTGCCGGGCACGCCGGTGATCCGCTACGGCGACGAGATCGGCATGGGCGAGAACCTGGATCTGCCGGAGCGCGAAGCGGTGCGCACGCCGATGCAGTGGAGCAGCGAGCACAACGGCGGATTCTCGCTGGCGGAGAAGCGCCTGCCGAACCCGGTGATCACCGAAGGCGTCTATGGCTGCGAGCAGGTGAATGTCGAGAAGCAGCGGCGCGATCCGCAGTCATTCCTGAACTGGCTGGTTCGCATGATCCGCCAGCGCAAGGAAACACCGGAAATCGGCTGGGGCGAATGCTCGATTCTCAAGACCGGGCACAAGAGCGTGCTCGGTCTGCTGTACGAATGGCGCGGCAACCGCGTCGTGCTGCTGCACAATTTTTCGCGCCAGCCGGTGGAAGTGGTCCTGCGCATCAAGGGCGAAGGCGGCGACCTGTTGACGAACCTGCTGGCGGAAAACGAAAGCCGCGCGCACGACGACGGTGCGCATCGCATCGCACTCGAAGAGTTCGGTTATCGCTGGTTCCGCGTCGGTGGCCTGGGCTACGCGCTGAAGCGGTTGCCGGGGCGTCCGCATGCGCAGAGCCCGGCCTGATCGCCCATTCGTTCAGCCGCCCGTCTGACGCAGTCCCTGCGGCACGCCGTTCATGCGGCCGGCCGGACCGGGAGCAACGAACTCGACGACCACGACGAAGGTCAGGCTTCGATCGCCGACGCTCGCGACGATCTCCCAGCAGCCCGGAGTGGGAAAGACCGTGAAGTTCGACTGGCCACCGGGCTTGCCGGTTCGATACGACGTGTATGCGCGCGCACGCGGCGCGGGCCCGTCGAGACGTCGTCCAGTGACATCGAGCAGACCGGGGACCTTCACGTTCCAGCCGACTTTGATGCCCAGTGCGCCGTCCCGGTCGATGAACCCGGGACCGTTGGGACGGAACACGAATTTCCCGTCGGGCGGCAGCACCACATCGATCGCGTCATTGCCATACATGCCGCCGGGTACGGTGACGGGGCATTTTTCGGCGAACGCCAGATCCGGCAGGAAGGCGAACACCAGGAAGATCCAAAGCAGGCTGCGACTTCTCATGGAATCGCTCCGCTGGCAGTGTCCCGGCGACGAGCATAGAGTTCTCACGATGAGCACACAACTCGATACAGCCGCTCGCGCAGTAACGACGGTCGGGCATTTCATAGGCGGCCGCCTGCGCGCAGGATCCTCGGGACGCTTCGGGCCTGTCTTCAATCCCGCGACCGGGCAGGTCACTGCGAAT
>DATEML010000339.1:0-7860 GCA_035275585.1 Steroidobacteraceae bacterium
ATCCGCGAGCGCATCCACCGTACGCCAGTCCTGACGAGCACGACGCTCGATCAGCAGTCCGGCGGCAAGCTGTTCTTCAAATGCGAGAATCTGCAAAAGGGCGGTGCGTTCAAGGCGCGCGGTGCGACCAACGCCGTCTTCCTGTTGTCCGACGCTGAAGCTGCACGCGGTGTCGCAACGCATTCGTCCGGCAATCACGCCGCTGCGCTGTCGCGTGCGGCGAAGTTGCGCGGCATCCCAGCGTACATCGTGATGCCGAACAATGCGCCGCAGGCGAAGCGTGCAGCGGTCGAGCGCCTGGGCGGCAAGATCGTGTTCTGCGAGCCGACGATCCCGGCGCGCGAAGCGGCCGCAGCGAAGGTCATCGCTGAAACCGGTGCGACGCTCATCCATCCGTTCGACAACTTGCGAGTGATGGCAGGTCAGGGCACCGCGACGCTCGAGCTCCTCGAGCAGGCGCCGGATCTCGACATCATCGTGGCGCCGATCGGTGGCGGCGGTTTGATCAGCGGCACTGCAGTTGCAGCGACGAGCATCAAGCCCGGCATCCGCGTGATCGGTGCGGAGCCCGCCGGTGCGGACGACGCGAGCCGCTCTTTCAAGGCTGGCAAGCTCATTCCCCTGACGCAGGCCAACACGATTGCCGACGGCTTGCGCAGCTCGATGAGCGAGCGCACCTTCGCTGAGATTCGCAGCCACGTCTCCGACGTCGTCACGGTGACCGAAGAGTCGATCGTCGCCGCGATGCGCGCCGTGTGGGAAGTGCTGAAGATCGTGATCGAGCCTTCGGGCGCGGTGCCATACGCAGCGATCGTCGAGAACAGGATCGACGTACGCGGCAAGCGCGTCGGCATCATCCTGACCGGCGGCAATCTCGATCTCGATTCGCTGCCCTGGAAATGACCGCCGAGCGCGAAACCGTTCTGCACAGCTGGTGCCGGCAAGCGGACTGGGCGGCGCCGACGATCGTGGGCGGCGCCGGTGCGCGGTTTCATACAGAAGATGGCCGCAGCATTCTAGACATGAGCAGCCTCGCGGAGTGCAATGGCCTCGGCCATCAGCATCCGCGCGTCGTCGCCGCGATCCAGCGGCAGGCCGCGCAACTCTGCTTCGTCACGAGCGCCTGGGGTGCGCAGCCGCGCGCGCGGCTCGCGGAACTGCTGCTGGAGAAATCCGGCTTCACAGGTGGTCGCGTGTTCTTCACGCTGGCCGGCGCCGATGCCAACGAGAACGCGGTGAAGATCGCGCGCCAGGCTGCCCGCAAGCAGCGCGGCAAGATCATCGCTCGCGACCGGTCGTATCACGGCGCGAGCTACGCGACGATGGCACTGTCGGGCGACACCCGCACCAGTCACCAGGTCGATGCGCAGGCGTTCGGAGTCGTGCGCGCATTGCCGCCGTACGCATATCGCTGCCCGTTCGGCACCACGAGCGCTGCGGAATGCGGCGAGCGCAGCGCGGCGCACATCGGCGAGTTGATCGACAGTCACGGTGCGGCGCAGGTCGCCGCGGTATTGATGGAGCCGAACGCCGGCACCAACGGCATCGTTGCGCCGGAAAACTACTGGCCATTGCTGCGCGCATACACGCGCGAACGCGGCGTCTATCTGATCGCCGACGAAGTGATGAGCGGCTTCGGACGTTGCGGCGAATGGTTTGCATGGCAACGCTACGGCGAGGACGGTCGTCCGGACCTGATGACGCTCGCGAAGGGGTTGACCGGCGCGCACCTGCCGCTCGGAGCCGTCGTGATGTCAGCAGAAATCGCGCGCAAGCTCGAAAACGAGATGCTGTACACGGGGCTGACCTATTGCGGGCATCCACTGTCGTGCGCGGCAGGTGTTGCCGCAGTGGAGGCGTACGAGAGCGAAGGCCTGATCGAGCGCTCGCGCAGGCTGGGCGCACAGTTGTTCCGCGAGCTGCAGAAGCTGCAGCAGCGGCACACGATCATCGGCGACGTGCGCGGCGGTCACGGTTTGTTTGCCGTCGTCGAGCTGGTGCGCGATCGTGCATCGAAGACGCCCCTGAGCGCCTGGCCGGATGCGCATCCGGCGCTCATCAAGCTCGTGAAAGATGCGCTGGCACGTAATGTTTCGTTCGCGACGCGCGGGAATCTGATCCTGCTCGCGCCGCCGCTGGTCATCGAGGAAAAGGAGTTGCAGGACGCTTTGTCGTTGCTGGATGCGCTGCTCGGCGAGATGAGGCTATGACGTACAAACTCACGTACTCGACGATGTTCGATCCGCCGCCCGACATGCATGCGCGCTTCGACGCCGCGATGCGCGAAGTGCGCGCACAGCTCGGCCGCAGGCATCTGCTGCACATCGACGGCACCGACGTCGACGCTGCGACGGCGCGCGACAAGCGCAGCCCCATCGATCGCGACTGGCTGCTCGGCTCGTTCGCGCAGGCCGGCACGCCGGAGGTTGAGCGCGCAATGGCTGCTGCGGCCGCGGCGTTTCCGAAGTGGCGTGCAACACCGCCGGCGGAACGCATGCGCCTGCTGCGCAAAGTCGCGCAGCTGATCGAACAGCGCGTCTATCACATCGGCGCTGCACTCACGCTCGAGGTCGGCAAGAACCGCATGGAAGCGCTCGGCGAAGTGCAGGAGACCGCGGACTTCTTCAACGTCTACTGCGACGACTTCGAGCGGCAGCAGGGATTCGATCACAAGCTGCCGAACGATCCGCTGCCGAATACGGTCTCGCGCAATCGCAGCGTGATGAAACCGTACGGCGTATGGGTCGTGATCAACCCGTTCAACTTCCCGTTCGCGCTTGCGGGCGGCCCGGTCGCAGCCGCGCTCGTGACCGGCAACACGGTCGTGCTGAAGGGTGCGAGCGAAACGCCGTGGGCCGGCCGCATGCTCGCGGATTGTCTGCGCGACGCGGGCTTGCCGCCTGGGGTATTCAACTATCTGATGGGCCCGGGCGGCGCGATCGGCGATGCGCTGGTACAGGATAAGCGCGCTGCTGGTGTGACGTTCACCGGCTCGTACGAGACGGGCATGCACATCATCCGCACGCTCGCCAACGGCAAGTATCCACGTCCATGCATCGCCGAGATGGGCGGCAAGAACGCCGGCATCGTCACCGCGGCGGCGGATCTCGAGCGTGCGGCGACGGGCATCGTGCGCAGCTCTTTCGGCATGGGCGGGCAGAAGTGCTCGGCCCTGTCGCGGCTGTACGTGCAGGCGTCGGTGGCCGACGATCTCATCGAGCGCGTCGGCAAGAAAGTCGCTGCGCTCGGCGTCGGCGACCCGACGCGTGCCGAGAACTGGCTCGGACCTGTAGTCAGCGAGAAGGCGCAACGCAACTACCTCTCCTACATGGAGCGGTTGCGCAGCTCGGGCGCGAACATCCGCTTCGGCGGGCGCGCGCTGCAGGAGGGCGACCTCGCGCGCGGTTGCTACGTGCTGCCGACTCTCGCCGAGGCGCGAGACGACGATCCGCTGTGGCGCGAAGAGATGTTCCTGCCGATCGTCATGCTGCGGCGGATCCGCGACCTCGACGAGGGCCTGGCGCTCGCGAACGATTCGGAGCTCGGCCTCACTGCCGGCGTCTACGGCTCGCAGCCGGAAGTCGAGCGATTTTTCCAGAACATCGAAGCGGGCGTAGCCTATGCCAACCGCGCGCAGGGCGCGACGACCGGCGCCTGGCCCGGCTATCAGCCGTTCGGCGGCTGGAAGGGCTCGGGCAACACGGGCAAGGCAATCGCGTCGTTTTACTATCTCGCGCAGTACATGCGGGAGCAATCGCAGACAGTCGTCGAGTAGGTGCCGCCATGAAAACTCCTCACATCAAGACCGCGCTGCCCGGCCCGAAGGCCGAGGCGATGCTCAAGCGCGACACGCAGGTCGTGTCGCCGTCCTACCCGCGCGATTATCCGTTCGTGATCTCGCACGCGAAGGGCGCGGAAGCGTGGGACGTCGACGGTAACCGCTTCCTCGACTTCATGGCCGGCATCGCGGTGACCGGCACCGGGCACAGTCATCCGAAGGTCGTGCAGGCGATCACGGAGGCGGCGCAGAAGTTCATCCACATCTCCAGCGACTACTGGCACGAGAACCAGATCGCTCTCGGCGAGAAGATCGCGGCGCTCGATCCGGTCGGCGAGCCGGCGATGAGCTTCTACTGCCAGAGCGGTACCGAAGCGGTCGAAGCGGCGCTCAAGCTCGCGCGCGCGGTCAGCGGGCGCGGCCGCTTCATCGGTTTCCTCGGCGGATTCCATGGCCGCACGATGGGCTCGCTGTCGTTCACGTCCAGCAAGTACACGCAGCAGAAGGGCTTCTTCCCGACCATGCCCGGCGTGACGCACGTGCCGTACCCGAATCCGTACCGTCCGCTGCTCGCGGGCAGCGATCAGGGCGCGGCAGTGCTCAACTACATCGAGAAGGTGCTGTTCACGAGCAACGTGCCCTCGAACGAAGTCGCGGCGATCCTCATAGAGCCGATCCAGGGCGAAGGCGGCTACCTGGTGCCGCCCGACGGCTTCCTGCAAGGCCTGCGGGCGCTGTGCGACCGCCACGGCATCTTCCTGATCTTCGACGAAGTGCAGTCGGGCATCGGCCGCACCGGCAAGATGTTCGCCGCGGAGCACTTCGGCGTGAAGCCGGACATCATGACGCTTGCGAAAGGGCTCGGCTCGGGCTTGCCGATCGGCATGGCCGTCGCGAAGAAGTCGATCATGGAGCGCTGGCACCGCGGCGCGCATGGCAACACTTACGGCGGCAACCCTGTCTGTTGCGCGGCCGCGCTTGCGACGCTCGATCTCGTGTCTTCCGAGTTCTGCGCGAATGCAGCGCGCGTCGGCGAATACTTCATCGGCAAGCTGCGCGAGCTGCAGGGCAAGCACGCGTGCATCGGCGACGTGCGTGGCAAGGGTTTGATGCTTGGTATGGAGCTGGTCGAGGACCGGACGACGAAGGTGCCGGCGACGAAGCTGACCGAGAAGGTGATCAGGCAGGCTTACCAGAACGGAATGCTGCTGCTGTCGTGCGGAGTAAGCACGATCCGCTTCATGCCGCCGCTGATGATCACGAAGGCCCACGTCGACGAAGCGATCACGATCCTCGACGCCACGCTCGTCGAATCGCAGAACGCGTGAGCTTCTTCAGACGTACGGCGATGGCGTCGATCGGCGTGCTGGCGCTGGCGGTAGCCGCTACCGCCAGCGCGCAGCGCGAGCCGGTACTGAAGCAGATCGACCTGCCGCACTCCTATTACTACCGCGAGATGTACCTGCCGCAGCTGACGAGCGGGCCGTCGAGCGTCGCGTGGTCGCCTGACGGCGAGTCTCTCGTCTACAGCATGGCCGGCTCGCTGTGGCGGCAGAAGATCGGCACTGAGCTCGCCGTCGAGCTCACGCACGGCCCGGGCTACGACTATCAGCCTGACTGGTCGCCGGACGGAAAGCTCATCGTGTTCGCGCGTCATCACAACAATGCGATCGAGCTATGGCAGCTCGATGTCGCGTCAGGCGCTGCACAGCAGCTCACCACGACGGATGCGGTGAATCTCGAGCCGCGCTACTCCCCTGACGGCAAGCGACTGGCGTACGTATCGACGGCCGGCAGCGGTCACTTCAACTTGTTCGTCGCGCCGCTCGATGGCGCCAAGCTCGGTACGCCGCGTGCGGTGGTCGCAGCGCACGAGAGCAAGATCGCGCGTTACTACTATTCGAAGCACGATCACACGATCAATCCTTCGTGGACGCCGGACGGCGAGCGCCTGCTATTCGTCTCGAATCGCGAGATCGCTTACGGCACCGGCGATGCGTGCAGCGCTGCCGCCGACGGCACGGGAGAGGTGAAGTGCTTCCTGCACGAAGAAACCAGCTGGCGCGCGCGGCCTGAAGTCGCGCCCGATGGCCGGCGAGTGCTCTACAGCAGTTACCAGGGACGGCAGTGGCATCAGCTGTGGCTCACGACGCTCGCTGGCGATGCTCAGTTACCGTTGACGTTCGGCGACTTCGATGCGACGGCGGCGCGCTGGTCGCCGGATGGACGACGCATCGCGTACGTGAGCAATGAAGATGGCAACGTGTCGTTGTGGGTGCTGGACGCAGTCGGAGGCGAGCGCACCCGCATCGTCGCGCGGGAGCAGCAGTACGCACGCCCGATGGCGACGCTGAGAATTCAGCTGAATGGAGCAGGCCGGATCAGCGTCCTCGGCGCCGACGATCGCTACTACGGGCCGCGCGATCGCTGGATGCACGCGGACGACGGGTTCGATCCCGTGCGGGTCCCGTCCGAGGTGCGCTACTTCCATTGTCCCGGCGAATGTGAGGTGACGGTTCCGGTAGGAGAGACCTACGTCACTGCGTGGCGCGGCGTGGAACACACGCCGGTGCGCCAGAGGGTGGACACGCAGAAGGGCAGCGCGAACTCCGTGATCCTGGCGTTGCAGCCGTTGCAGCTGCCCGATTGGGCTCCGCGCAGCGTCAGCGCCGATCTGCACGTTCACATGAACTACGGCGGTCATTACCGCAACACCGAAGAGAACCTGATCGAGCAGGCGCGCGCCGAAGATCTCGACGTGATCTACAACCTGATCGTCAACAAGGAGCAGCGCATTCCGGACATTGCGCGCTTCGATCCAGCGACGCGACGTGACGCTAGCGGCATCACGATTTTCCGTAACCAGGAATATCACACGAGCTACTGGGGCCATCTCGGCCTGCTGCACCTCCAGCGCTACCTGACACCGGATTTCAGTGCGTATCAGCACAGCGCGCTGACTTCGCCGTATCCGCACAACGGCGTCATCGCCGATCTCGTTCACAAGCAGGGCGGACTGGTCGGCTACGTGCATCCATTCGACACCGTGCCCGTGCCGGAGACCGAGTCGCTGACGAACGCGATGCCCGTGGATGTCGCGCTCAACAAGACCGACTACATCGAAGTCGTCGGCTTCGCCGACCACAAGGCGACCGCAGAGGTCTGGTACAAGCTGCTGAACCTCGGCTTCCGGGTGCCCACCGGTTCGGGCACCGACGCGATGGCGAACTACGCTAGCCTGCGCGGTCCGGTCGGCATGAATCGCGTTTATCTCGCGACCGACGGCAATGTCGAGCCCGCGGCCTTGAAGTCTGCGCTCAAGGAAGGTCGGACTTTCGCCACGAACGGTCCGCAGCTCGCGCTGGACGTGGCGGGCAACGCACCGGGCGCCACGATGATCGTGCCGGCCGGCGGTCAGACGGTGAGCTATCGTGCAGCGTTGCGCTCGCCCGTCGCCATCGATCATTTCGAGCTGGTGCAGAACGGACGTGTGGTCGCGCGCCATCGGCTCGGCAAAGGGCGCACGCAGGCGGACGTGAGCGGCAAGCTCAAGCTGACCCAGAGCGGCTGGATCGTGCTGCGCGCGTGGAACGACGCTGCCGACCCGCTGATCCTGGACCTGTATCCGTACGCTACGACCAGCCCGGTCTACGTCAGCGTCGGCGGGGCCGCGACGAATTCGCCTGCCGACGCGCAATATTTCGTACACTGGCTCGACCGCACGATCGCGGCGGCCGCAGGCCGGACCGACTACAACGACGAGCGCGAGCGGCGCGAGACGCTCGAATATCTGCAGGCGGCACGGGCCGTCTACGTCCAGAAGGCGCAACAGCAGTGATTTCATGAGCGAGCCGCAACCGACGACAGCACCGCCGCGCCAGCTCGGCTTCTGGATGTGTCTCGCGCTGGTCGTCGGCAACATGATTGGCTCGGGCGTGTTCCTGCTGCCGGCGTCGCTCGCTCCCTACGGACTCAACAGCATCCTCGGCTGGATCTTCACCGCGAGCGGCGGCGTGCTGCTCGCAATCGTGTTCGCGCAGCTGGCACGCGTCTATCCGCAGGCGGGCGGCCCGTATCTGTAT
>DATEML010000340.1:0-27003 GCA_035275585.1 Steroidobacteraceae bacterium
CCGCGGCGGTTGACCAGCACGGTCTGGTCAGTCACGGCGATCACAGTGCCTTCGCGCAGCGAGCGCGTGACCGGATCTTCGAGCGGCTCGCGCGTCACTTCGTTCAGGATGTTGAACACTTCACGCAGCGAGCGGCCCTGCGCCTCGCTCGAATCCCAGCCCGTGAGATCCTCGGCGACCGGATTGAGGTACTCGATGCGGGCCGCCGCGTCGGTCGTGATCACGGCGTCGCCGATCGACTGCAGCGTGACTTGCGCTTTCTCCTTCTCCTCGAACACGGCGGTTTCGGCGCGCTTGCGCTCGCTGATGTCGGAAATCGTGCCTTCGTAGCCGGTCAGCTTGCCGTGCTCGTCCTTCACGGCGCGCGCACTCTCGATCACCGTCAGCGTCGTGCCGTCGACGCGCTGCAGCTGGAACTCGGCATTGCGGATCTCGCCGTCGCGCTCGAGCGCCTCGATGATCGCGACGCGCTCCAGCGGGTTGTGATAGATCGTCTCGGGCGCCTGCGCCAGCAGCTCGGCGGGCGAAGAGAAGCCGACCATGCGGGCCAGCGCGGGATTGACCGACAGGAAGCGGCCGTCGCGCGTCGAGCTGTAGACGCCTTCCATGACGTTGTCGAACAAGCGGCGATAGCGCGCCTCGCTCGCCCGCAACGCACCTTCCGACATGCGCCGCTCGATGGCGATGCCGGCCAGCTGCGTCATGCGCGCCATCAGCTCGAAGTCGCGACGCTGCGGACTGCGCGGCGTCCTGAAGTACAGCGCCAGCGTGCCGAGAATGCGGCCGTCGGACGCGTGGATGAGCGTCGACCAGCAGCTGCGCAGGCCGGCGGCCAGCACGACGTCGCGCGTATTGTCCCAAAGCGCGTCGCGAGCGATGTCGGCAACGATGACCTGCCGCTGCAGGTAGACCGCCGCCGCACAGGAACCGTTGCGTACCGCGACCGCGATCGAGTCGGACGCACGCGCGTATTCGATCGGCAAGCGCGGGCCGGCGCACAGGTTCAGACGCGTACCGCTCTCGTCGAGCAGACGCAGCGCGCAGGACGTCTCGGGCGAGGCACGCTCGGTCACTTCGGTGATCGCTTCGAGCGTGATGCGCAAATCGACGTTCGCCGCGAGACGCTCGAACACTCGCCTCTCGCCGGCAGCGAGCAACTCGCTGCGCTTGCGTTCGGTGATATCGGTGATGCTGCCGCGAATCAGTCGATGCTCGCCGGACTGCAGCCGCACCCAGCGCACTTCGCACGGAATGTCGTTGCCGAGCGCATCGCGGAACACCCATTCGAGCACCGGCGTCTCGCCCGCCAGCGTCATCTCGAACTGCGCGCGATTGGCATCGACGGACTGCGAGCCGTCGGGCTGTTGCGGCGGACTCAGAACGTCGGGACTGCTCGCGAGCAGCACCGCGCGGTCCATCTTGAAGAAGCGCACGGCGTTCTCGTTGACGTCCGCGAGTCGATTGCGGTCGAGATCGACGACCACGATGATCTCGGGGGCGTGCTCGACCAGCGTGCGGTAGCGCGCTTCGCTGTCGCGCAGCGCTGCGTCGGCGGCCTTGCGATCGGTCGTATCGCGCAAGCAGACGATGAACAGCGTGCGGCGATTCAGCTGCGTCTTGCTGACGGCGAGCTCGGCGGGGAAATAGGTGCCGTTGGAATGCAGGCCGAGCGTCTCGTGCGACGCGAGGTCGACCTGCGTGTCGTCGAGGCGCGCGGCCAGCGACTCGAGCTGCGCGGGTAATGTCTGCTTGTCGGTGAGCTGCGGCAACAGGAAGCTGAGCGAGCGACCGGCGATCTCCGCTTCCGCGTGGCCGAACACGCGCTGACCGGTGGCGTTGAGGGAAACGATGTGGCCGGCGTCGTCGACGGTGACGATGACGTCCTTGACGTGATCGAGCACCGCCTGCAGCTGGCTCGCGGTGCTCTCGCGCAGCTCGCGTGTCAGCGCTGTCGCCTCGTCGGACATGAGCTGCATCGAGCGCACGATGCCGCGCCGCTCATCGTCGGCGCGCCCGTAGGTGCTGTCGATGGCAGCAAGCAGCTTGGCGAGGTCGACCTCGCCGTCCGGCCGTAGCGCGTCCTTGACCTGCTTGTCGAGCAGTCGATGCATCGTCCCAGTCACCCAAAAATCCAGGCAAAAAGCCCGCACGTCAGCACAGGCTGTCCCGGCATCCTAGGGCGATGGCCGCGCGTTCAGGTGTGAAGCAGCTCCCGGTTTTATGTGAAAGCTGAACGCGGAATTTCCGCTGTACAAACCGAGGGTTATGACCCCCCTATTCTGCCGTTTCTTCTTCCCTGCCGGCCCGCTTGCGCTCGTGCTCCTTCAGGGCACGCTTGCGCAGCCGGATCTGCGTCGGCGTCACCTCGACCAGCTCGTCGTCGGCGATGAACTCCATCGCCTGCTCCAGCGTGTAGCGGATCGGCGGAACCAGGACGATGTTCTCGTCGCGGCCCGCAGCGCGGATGTTGGTGAGCTTCTTGCCCTTCAGCGGGTTGACGACCAGGTCGTTGTCGCGGCTGTGGATGCCGACGATCTGCCCTTCGTAAACCTCGTCGCCGTGCGACGCCATCAGCCGGCCGCGCTCCTGCAGATTGAACAGCGAGTAGGCCAACACCTTGCCCTGCGCGTTCGAGATCAGCACGCCGTTGGTGCGCTGACCGATCTCGCGATCGAGCACCGGGCCGAAGTGATCGAAGATGTGGTGCATGATCCCGGTGCCTGACGTGAGCGTGCGGAACTCCGTCTGAAAGCCGATCAGGCCGCGCGACGGAATCATGTAATCGAGCCGCACGCGACCCTTGCCGTCGGGATACATGCCGGTGAGCTGGCCGCCGCGCTCGCCGAGCTCCTGCATGATCGATCCCTGCGAGCTCTCGTCGAGGTCGACTGCGAGCGTTTCGTACGGCTCGCACGGCTGGCCTTCGATTTCCTTGATGACCACGCGCGGTCGCGACACCGCGAGCTCGTAGCCTTCGCGCCGCATGTTTTCCAGCAGCACGCCGAGGTGCAGCTCGCCGCGGCCGTAGACGCGGAACTTGTCCGGATCGTCGGTCTCCTCGACGCGCAACGCGACGTTGGTCATGGCCTCGCGCAGCAGCCGCTCGCGGATCTGGCGGCTGGTGACGTACTTGCCGTCGCGGCCGCAGAACGGCGAGTTGTTCACCTCGAACGTCATGCTGATCGTCGGCTCGTCGACCACCAGCGGCGGCAACGCCTCCGGCGCGAGCGGATCGCAAATCGTGTCCGAGATCTCCGGATACTCGATGCCGGCGAACGCAACGATGTCGCCCGCGCTCGCTTCGTCCGCCTCGACGCGATGCAAGCCCAGAAAGCCCATCACCTGCATGATGCGCTCGTTACGCACCTTGCCTTCGCGATCGACGACGACGACCGGGCTGTTGCGGCGGATCTTGCCGCGCTTGATGCGCCCGATGCCGATCGCACCGACGTAGCTCGAATAGTCGAGCAAGCTCACCTGCAGCTGCAGCGGGCCGTTCGCGTCGACGTCCGGCGGCGGGCAGTTCTTCACGATGGCTTCGAACAGCGGCGTCATGTCGGCGGCCGGCTTGTTCGGCTCGTCGCCGGCAAAGCCACGCAGCGCCGAGGCGTACACGACCGGAAAGTCGAGCTGCGCTTCACTCGCGCCGAGCTTGTCGAACAGATCGAAGGTCTGATCGAGCACCCAGCTCGGGCGCGCCTCTTCGCGGTCGATCTTGTTGATGACGACGATCGGCCGCAGTCCGTGCTTGAACGCCTTCTGCGTCACGAAGCGGGTTTGCGGCATCGGGCCGTCGACAGCGTCGACCAGCAGCAATACGGAATCGACCATCGACAGCACGCGCTCGACCTCGCCGCCGAAGTCGGCGTGGCCGGGGGTATCGACGATGTTGATGCGGTAGTCGCGCCACTGGATCGCGGTATTCTTCGCCAGGATCGTGATGCCGCGCTCGCGCTCCAGCGCGTTCGAATCCATGACCCGGTCGGGCACGATCTCGCGCGCAGCGAACGTGCCGGACTGCTTCAGCAGCTGATCGACGAGGGTGGTCTTGCCATGATCGACGTGCGCGATGATGGCGATGTTGCGGAGCTGAGCGGTGGGCACGGGACGGTGGAATCCGCGGTCGGAAGGGCCGCGGATTCTACCCTATGGTGGGGTTTCATGTAGGTCGGGCTTCAGCCCGACACCCCTAGCCCGGGTGGGTCGTTTCCTTGGCCTTGGCCGGCTGAACCGGCTCGCCCGCCGCGTCGGTCTGCGGCGCCTGCTTCTGCTGTGCCGGCACATTGCCGACCACGAACGGAATCGAGAACGTGCGCGCCAGGTTGGAGTTGCCGATCTGGGTTGTGACCACCACCGACAGGTAATACACGCCGCCGCGGTCCGGCAGCACCGACAGGGTGTGCGTGTACTGCTTCTGCGGCTCGACCTGCGCGAAGCTGGCGGTTGTCGGCTCGGACAAGGTCACGCCCTCCATGCCGCTCACGGCGATCTCCATGGAATCGACGCCCGCATGCGGGATGAAGACGATCTGCAACTCGGTCGGCGTGCCGATGGTCGGCTTCCCGCCGAAGTCGTAGCGGATCTCGACTGCAGCGCCGGGCTTACCGTTACCGACGGCGCGCGCCATGCGCGCGCTCGGGTCGTCCGGCACGGCGGGACGGGTCGCGGGTTGCGGCGACTTCGCGGTCGCCTCGGGTTCCGACTCCGATCCGCATGCGGCGAGCGCGAGGCCCGCGATCGAAAGACAGATGGCTAGACGGTTCATCCTGATCATGCCCCTGTTGAATGAGCTGCCCATCATGGTCCCGTGATCGACACGGTCATGCAGCGCGGCTGATTGCCGGCGACGAGGTCGAGCTCGAAATCGTAAACCTCGATGATGAAGGTCCCGGCCGGCAGCGCGAATTGCGGAATGGTCTCGTGACCCGGCGCCGTGTGCGGAGCGGGTCCGGCCGGCGTGCTGGTCCCGAATTGGACGAGCGCACCTCGCTGCAGAACGAAAACATCCGGGTCGGTCGCAAAGGTTGTCACGCCTCCCGCGGCGGCACCATCGACCTGGATCGCTACGAGACGCTGCGCGTTGTTGTCGAAGCGCAGGAGGACACGATTGCCAAGTTTGTTCGTATCGAGGTTGCCGTCCGGTGAGCGGCTGCAGACCGACATGGGCGGCGCATTGAGAAGGATCGTCTTGTAGACAGGCAGAATTGCCGGATCGCCACCGTCATTGCTCTCGCCTGCGCCGAAATCGTCCGCACCAAAGATGTTCTCATTGTCGGCCAGCGTATCGATCGCGGCTGCCGAGCCGGGATTCGCGTCGCGCAAGGCCGTGATGAACGTGTAGATACTGGTCAGCGCGTCGCTGTCGACGACGTGCGAGCCGGTGATCACGGCATAGATCGGCGCGAAGCCGAGCGCCAGCGTGTCACCGGGCTCGTTGGCCGGGTCGAACAGGTCCCACAGGATTTCTTCGACCGAAGCTTCGGAGAACCACCCTTCGTTCAATTGATCGTCGGTTTCCATATCGATCTGGAAATCCGCCTGCGCGAGGTTGAACGAATCGCGGTAGATCGGGTTGCCGACCACCATGGCGGAGAAGGCATTGCCCCAGCCTTCGCCGAAGGCGACGCGCAGATCGAGCGGCGTGGAGCTGCCGCCGTGGTCGCCGCCGATCGAGTCGGAGCGCCCGAATTGATCCTCGATGTAGTGGCCGAACTCGTGCGCGATCACCGATTCGTCGAACTCGTCCGTGTCCGCGCCGGGCGCGGTAACGTCGCCGAGAATGTAGATGCCGTCGGGGTTGGTTTGCGGCACCGCGCAGCCATCCACCTCGCCCGCCGAAAACACGATGTAGCTGGTCGTGCCGATGTCGCCGGTGTCGGGACAGAAGCGCCCCGCCGTCGGCCGGTTGTCGTCGCTCCAGAACAAGCTCAGCGCCGGAAAATCGGCGCTGGGCGTCGCGGTCAGCACGAGCTGCTTCGCCTTGAACGCGGTGTCGAGGATCGCGAACGGCGCAGCGGCGCGCTCGCCGGTGTAGCTCGTTGTGCCGAAGCCAGTCAGCGCACGGAGATCGCGCGTGCTGTTGGCCGTGCCGCTGCTCGCCGCAGCGCCGTCCAGCGCGTAGAGAGCATCCGAGTTCGTGTTGTTGCGGACCGAGAAGTTCCAGGTCGGCGCGACGCCGGTCTTGACCATCTCGGCGCGCGCGCGGATGAACAGGTTGCGGTTGGACGGCACCACCACGGAGTAGTTGCCGTTGCTGTCAGTTGTGGCCGTGGCGAGCACGCTGCTGCTGCTGGCGTCGATCGCCTGCACGGTCACCTCTCGCGCGGGCGACTGGACCGGGGCCGCGGGATTGAGACCGTTGCCGAGCGTCGCGTCGAACGGGATGCGATCGAACGTGATGCGTCCGTTGATGGTGACGTCCGCGGGCGGCGGTCCGCCGCCGCCGCCACCGCCGCCACCGCCGCACGCAGCAAGCAGCAGCGCCGCAGACGCAGCGATGATGGCCGATCGAACCGGTCCCAGGTATGGCGAATTCATGGGTTGCTGAGGTCATCCGGTCCATTCCGGGCGCGCCGACGCTACCACAGGCCGGTGATTGGGCACTAGGCACTAGTGCCCAATGCGCTGCTCTCTACAGCTCGAGCGGCCCTTCCGCAATCGCCGCCAGCTGTTCACGCAGTGCCAGGACCTGGTTCTCCCAGTAGCGCGGCTCGATGAACCAGGGGAACGCCGCCGGGAACGCCGGATCGCCCCAGCGGCGCGCCAACCACGCGGAGTAGTGAATCATGCGCAGCGTGCGCAGGCTCTCGATCAGCACCAGCTCGCGCGAGTCGAAGCTGGCGAAGTGCGAATAACCCTCCAGCAGGTGCGCGAGCTGCTCGCTCATCTCGCGGCGCGTGCCCGACAGCAGCATCCACAAATCCTGGATCGCCGGCCCCATCAGGCAGTCGTCGAGGTCGACGAAGTGCGGCCCGGTATCGGTCCACAGCACGTTGCCGCGATGGCAATCGCCGTGCAGACGCAGCTCGGCGACGCCCTGCGCGGTGTCGAACGCGGCGCGGATCTCCGCCAGCAGATCTTCGGTCAGCGATTCGTATGCGGTCTGCAGGTGCGGCGGGATCCAGTCGCGCGCGAGCAGGTAGTCGCGTGGCTCCTGGCCGAGCCGCTCGATCTCGATGCGGCCGCGATGACGAAACCGCTGGCGCCGGCCGGTGAGATGAATGCGGCCGAGAAAGCGGCCCATCCACTCGCGCTCGGTGCGCGTGCCGAGCTCCGGCCACCGGCCGCCGCGCCGCTCGAACACAGCGAAGCCGAAGTCTTCGTACTCGAACAGCGTGCGGCCGTCCTGCACCAGCGGCGGCACGACCGGGATCTCCGCCGCCGCGAGCTCGAGTGCGAAGCCGTGCTCCTCGGCGATCGCCGCCGCACTCCAGCGCTGCGGCCTGTAAAACTTCACCACCAGCGGCGCGCCGCTTTCGAGGCCGACCTGGTAGACGCGATTCTCGTAACTGTTCAGCGCGAGGATGCGGCGGTCCGAAACGTAGCCGAGCGACTCGATCGCCGCGATGATGACGTCGGGTGTCAGACGATTGTAAGGATGCGGGCTGTCGCGAGTGGGCATGCGCGCATTGTGGATCGAATTGTGGAACTTGGGGGCGATGGCGGATACTTCTTGATCATGACAATCCTCGTGACCGGTGGCGCCGGGTACATCGGCAGCCACGTCGTCCGCCAGCTGGGCGAGCGTAATGAAAATGTAGTCGTCCTCGACACGCTCGCTTCCGGTTTCCGCTCGGCGGTCGTCCATGGCGAGCTGGTGGTCGGCGACACCGGCGATCGCGAGCTCGTCGGCCGCCTGCTGCGCGAGCGCCGCATCGAAACGGTGCTGCATTTCGCAGCCCACACCGTCGTGCCGGAGTCCGTCACGAATCCGCTGAAGTACTACGGTAACAACACGTGCTCGACGCGCAGCCTGCTGCAATCCTGCCAGGAGGCCGGCGTCCAGCACTTCGTATTTTCTTCAACCGCCGCCGTGTACGGCATTCCGGCCGATGGCACGGCGGCGGAGGATTCGCCGACCGCGCCGATCAATCCTTACGGCACGTCGAAGCTGATGAGCGAGTGGATGCTGCGCGACCTTGGCGCGGCGACTGCACTGCGCTACGTCGTGCTGCGGTACTTCAACGTCGCCGGCTCCGATCCCGGCGGACGCATCGGCCAATCGACGATCAACGGCACGCTGCTCACCAAGGTCGCGTGCGAGGTCGCCGTCGGCAAGCGCCCGCACGTCTCGATCTTCGGCACCGACTATCCGACTGCCGACGGCACGGGCGTACGCGACTACATCCACGTCGAGGATCTCGCCGATGCGCACATCCGGGCGCTCGACTACCTGCGCCGGGGCGGCGAATCGGCGACGCTCAACTGCGGCTACGGCCACGGCTACAGCGTCCGCGAAGTGATCGCGATGGTCGATCGACTGAACGGGCGTCCGCTCAAGACGGTCGAGGCGCCGCGGCGCGCCGGCGATCCGCCGTCGCTGGTCGCCCGGGCCGAGCGTATCCGCCAGGTTCTCGGCTGGTCGCCGCGGCATGACAGCCTGGAGGCAATCGTCCGCTCGCAGCTGGAGTGGGAGCGCCGGCTGCAGCGAGAGCCGCAATTGCAGCGAAATTTCTAGGCCAAAAGTACGCCGCGTCGTTGCGGTTTGCGACGCGCGGCACAAGCTCCAGGCGGTGTTAAGGCGCTAGAATGCCCGGGATGCGTCTGCCCCGCCCCAAGTCCCTGAGCAGCTTGATGTTGACCGGCTTCGCGCTGGTCTCGGTACCGTTGCTGCTGGCGGTGGTGATCGCGGCCACGAAGGTGCGCGCGCTGTCGGAAGAGAGCGCGGCGCTGGTCCGCAGCGGCGTAGAGACGGCGCATCTCACTCAGCAGCTGTTTCAACAGATCGCGTCGATCGAGCGCAGCGCCAAGCTGTACCAGGTGCTGAACGACCCCGGGCTGGTCGACGTCTATCGCGACAGCCGCGAGCGCTTCCTCGTCACGCTCAACAACATCGAGACAGCCGCACCCGACGGCGTTGGCCGCGATCAACTGCAGGCGTTGCGACAATCGCTGCGACGAGTCGACGGTGCGCTCCTGGCGCGCGGTCCGGTTGCATCAGATCTCGTCCGCGACGCGGTCGGAGCGATTGCACCGATGTGGGATGCGGCGCTCGCGCTATCCGCCACGACCGGCGAGCGCATCGAGACCGGCCTGTCGCGGTTGCAGACCGCGACTGCCGAGACGCAGCAATACCTGTTCTGGCAGTCGGCCGTGCTGATCCTGCTGACGGCGCTGCTGGTCACCGTGTTCACGTTCCTGCTGATGCGGCCGATCCGCCAGATCGACAGCGCCATCAGCCAGCTCGGCAAGGGCACGTTCTCCAAGGCGATCGGCGTGCGCGGCCCGACCGACCTGGTCAACCTCGGCCGCCAGCTCGAGTGGCTGCGCATGCGCCTGCTCGAGCTCGCGCAGGAGCGCAACCGCTTCCTGCGGCACATGTCGCACGAGCTCAAGACGCCGCTCGCCAGCATTCGCGAAGGCACGGAACTGTTGATGGACGGCGCGGTCGGTGAGCTGGACAGCGCACAGCGCGAGGTGACGACCATCCTGCGCGACAACGGTATCAAGCTGCAGCAACTGATCGAGAACCTGCTGTCGTTCAGCGCCTGGCAGGCACGTCACTCGGGGCTGGAGATCAGCGAATTCCGCCTGCGGCCGCTGATCAAGTCGACGCTCGAAACGCACCAGCTGACGCTGCTCGCGCAACGCGTGCACCTCGACCTGAAGGTGCAGGACGTGGAGTTGCGCGCCGACCGGGCAAAGCTGAAACTGATCCTGGATAATCTGTTGTCGAATGCACTCAAATACAGCCCGCGCGGCGGTACGATTTTCATTCACGCCCACGCGGACAAGGACCTCCTGGTGCTCGATGTGGCCGATACAGGCCCCGGCATCTCGAAGGAAGAGCGCAGCGCCATTTTCGAAGCGTTTTATTCGGGCCGCGCGCCCACGGCCGGCCATCTGAAAGGCACCGGGATCGGCCTGTCGGTCGTCTCGGAATTCGTGCAGGCCCACGGAGGCTCGGTGGAGATCTTGGACGGCGTGTTTCCCGGAGCGCACTTTCGCATCCGGTTGCCGCTCGCGCCGCAACTGGAAACGGAGCCGGCATAGCCATGCTAGGCCGTTGCGTCGTCGCGAGTCTGCTGAGCGCGCTCGCCGGTTGTGCGCTCACCGACCGGCTCACCAACGAGCCGCTGCCGGCGCCGATCGTCGCACCGGCGCAGATTTCCGCGAGCGGCCTGCACTCCTATCTCGACACGATGGAGGGTCTCGGCAGCGCGGACCCGGCGCGGCAAGCTGACGTCTTCTACGAAGTCGAGCGCGAGTACACGCGTGCGCCGACGACGGCGAGCACGCTGCGATATGCCGTCGCGCTGGTCACTCCGGGACACCCGGCGAGCAAGCCGCAGGAAGGCAAAAGACACCTGGAAACTCTGCTCGCCACTCCGGAGCGCATGACGCAGGAGGAGCGCACTTTCGCGGCAGTCCTGCTCCACGAGACGAATGCGCGCCTGAAGCTCGAGGCTGAGAATCGTCGGCTGCTGGCGACAGTCGACGACCGTACCCGGTCGCAGGCAAACTCGGACAAGCGGGTGCAAGCGCAAATCGAGGAAAATGCGCGATTGCGCCGTGCCCTTGCCGAGGCCGAGCAGAAGCTCAACGCGATCAAAGAAATCGAGAGGTCCATCATTGAACGCAGTCCCTCGCCCCCTGGCAGTCGCGATGCCAACTCAAGTGAAACGCAAAGCTCGTCTACTAGTCGTTGACGACGATCCGGGGCTGCTGCGGCTGCTCACGATCCGTCTGCGCGCGGAAAACTACGAAGTCGACGCCGTCGAAAGCGCGGCGGCGGCGCTGGCTGCGCTCGGGCGCGTGCGCCCGGACCTCGTCATCACCGACCTGCGCATGGACCAGATGGACGGCATCGGGCTGCTGAAGGAAATTCAGAGCCGCGCGCCGGGGCTGCGCGTGATCATCCTCACCGCACACGGCACGATTCCGGATGCGGTGCAGGCGACCCAGAGCGGCGCATTCGCATTCCTCACGAAGCCGGTCGACAAGCAGGAGCTGCTCGACCAGGTCGGCAAGGCGCTGAAGGTTTCCGGCTTCGCGGATACCACCGAAGACTGGCGCAGCGAAATCGTCACGCGCAGCGCGATCATGGAAGAGCGGCTGGCGCAGGCGCACATGGTCGCGGGCACCGACGCGCGCGTCATGATCACGGGCGAGAGCGGCACCGGCAAGGAGCTGCTCGCACGCGCGATCCATCGCGCCAGCCCGCGCCGCAACCGGCCGTTCGTCGCGATCAACTGCAGCGCGATGGCCGAGAACCTGCTGGAGAGCGAGCTGTTCGGTCACGTCAAAGGCGCGTTCACCGGTGCGATCCGCGAGCATCGCGGCCTGTTCCAGGCTGCCGATGGCGGCACGCTGATGCTGGACGAGATCGGCGACATGCCGATGCGCCTGCAAGTGAAGCTGCTGCGCGTGCTGCAGGAGAACCAGGTGCGCCCGGTCGGCAGCACCGAAGCGACCACGGTCAACGTGCGCATCATCTCCGCCACGCACCGCGATCTGAAGCAGCTGATCATGGGCGGGCACTTCCGCGAGGATCTGTACTACCGCCTCAACGTCGTGCACATCGAGATGCCGTCGCTGAACAAGCGGCGCGAAGACGTGCCGCTGCTGGTGTCGCACTTCCTCGAGAAGATCGCGCAGGAGAGCGGCCTGCAGCGTCACATCTACGCGCCGGAGGCCGTCGAGCTGCTGGTCAGCGCGGATTGGCCGGGTAACGTGCGCCAGCTGGAAAACGTAGTGCGCCAGAACGTCGCGCTCGCGACCAGCCCGATCATGAGCGCGGAGCTCGTGCAGGCGGCGCTCGGCGGCGGCCCGACGCGTCTGCCCTCTTTCGACGAAGCGCGCGACGAGTTCACGCGCAACTACCTGTCGCAGATCCTGCAGATCACCGGCGGCAACGTCAGTCAGGCGGCACGGCTGGCGAAGCGCAACCGCACGGACTTCTACAAGCTGCTCGCGCGTCACCAGCTGACGCCTGAAGATTTCAAGCAGCGCTAGAATTCAGCAGCCCTAAAAGAAAAAACCCGTCCTTGCGGACGGGTTTTCTTTTTCTGTCGTCAGCGCACCGCGTGTCGCGGCGACCGAACTTGCGTCAGACGCGCTTGCGACGGCGTACCAGCCCGAGGCCGAGCAGACCGATGCCGAACAGCATCAGCGTCGTCGGTTCCGGCACCCTGACCGTGGGGCCGTTGCGCAGTGTGATCGTGCCGGTCACCGTGGCTGACCCGACCGTAATGCCCTTGAGATCGTTGAAGTCCACGACGTAGGAGGTTCCGTCGGCAAGCGTATACGAGCTGCTGCCGCCACCTTCCCACACCAGCGCTCCGTCGGTCACAGCGCCGAGGAACGTGAAGAACCAGCCGGCGCCGTTGCCACCTGCCACCGGGGCACCCGCAGGCGAGTCGAAGGCGAGCGTCGCGGCGATCTTGCCGCTGCCGCCGCCGAGGAGACCGTAGAAGTTGATGTTGAAGAAATCGAAGTCGAAGGATTCGCCGGGGTTCAGCGTCTCGTTCACCGAGCCGAGCGCCGAATCAAGCGCGACGGACACGCCGCACAGCACGCACAGGTTGCCTGGCGTGAACTCTGTCACCTGCACTGACGAGTTCGCTCGTGACAGGTCGAACGTCACCGGAATCGCATTCGCATACAGCGGAGCAGCCAATGCCGCCGTCGCCACCATCGCCTTGAAAAGTGCTCGCATTTCTTTCCCCGTTTCCGTTGCCGCAGCCGTCATGGCTGGTGCTCCACGGCCGTATTTACTGCACGGTTCGTGCCCGCCCTTGAAATCCGTTTAACTTCATGCAGTTGCTATACAGCATGCGAGGGTCGCAGACGGCGACTGTAAGGCGTTTCGACAGGGCACAAAAAACCCCGCCGCAGCGGGGTCTTTCGTCTCTCGAAGAGAGCGCTGTCAGGTGCGCTTGCCGCGACGGGCGAAACCCAAGGCCAGCAGGCCGAGTCCCAGCAGCCCGAGAGTTGACGGCTCGGCGACCTTCACGGGCGTCCCGCCCCAGATCGAGATGTGGGAGATTGCGCCACCCTTCGGCCAGAAGTCCTGCAGCCTGATCTCTTCTGTCCCGTTCCAGGCCGACAGGTTGTAGAAGTAGTAGGCGGGCGAGTGGTTACCGTCCTTGATGGCCAGGTAGCACGACGGGCAGTCGATATCGCTGCCGCCCTGATAGGTGATGCGTGCGTCGGACGGGTCAATGATCGTATCGGAGAACAGAGTCCGGTAGGAGCTCGCGTAGGGCCCGGAATCGTCGCCGACGCCGAGGTCCAGCCAGTTGTCGCTGACGTCGGACTTGTACAGCAGCGAAAGCCCGCTGGTGCCGAAAATCGTGTTCACGCACCCCGGCTCGCAGTTGGACGGGCCCATGCTGCCCGTGCCCGGGATCACGCCCGGCGTACTGGGGGTCAAAATGATCGTCGCGCTCGCCGTGCCAGCCAGGCCCAGGAGGGCGACAGCGGCGAACAAGAGCTTGGAAATCAGGGTCAGTTTCATGTGGTGAGAGTCCGCAGTCCGATATTGATTCTTGTGGAGTCCATAAGTCTTTTGCAGGTCCGGTGCCAACGGACACTTTATCCATTCTTGTCATGCACTTAGCGTCGAAGACTCGCAGATGTTAAGTCCCGCCCGGAGTCGCGCTGCAAAGCACATCGACACTCCGGGCGTTGCCATCCGGCCAAAGCGGGAGGCATGGGATTCGCTGCGACGTCCGCTGCCCATACGTCACGTGGAGAGCTTCGCAGCGTCGATGACGTGAGTCAGCCGGAAACAGGCTTACGTCCGAGGAAGAACGATCCGGCGTGAATGACCTTCGCCTTCGGGTGCTTGGCGACGTAGATGTCCAGGTACTTCGTCCATGCGAGCAGCCACATGAACCAGTCGACCAGAAACCCATACAGCCTGACGCTGCGAAACGAGAACAGAAGTGCCAGGTAGTGCACGTTGAGCTGAGCCATCGTCGAGGCGGGTCCCCGGTTGAAGCCGTTCTCGATGCACTCGAAGTGCTTACATGCCTTCTTGAGCCCGTCCACCGTCCACCGGTAGTTGTCGATCGGATCGCTATGGAATGGGAAAATGAATGGCACGTTCACGTATAGGAGCCCGCCGGGCTTCAATATGCGGTGAATTTCGCGCAGCACTTGGGTGGGATCGTCGACGTGCTCGAGCACGCTGATTGTGAATACGGCGTCGACAGAATTGCTCTCGACCATGTGCATGTCGTGCGCGTCCGCAACCAGGTCGACGCCAGGCTGATCCTCGATATCAACGCAGACGAGCCGTGTGCCTTCCGGCAACGAGCCCGCGCGTGACTTGGAGTCTTTGCTCCCGATATCGTAGACCACCGCGTTCTTTGGTATCAGTGACCACGGATCAATCTGCTTGCGGAAGTTGTAGTTGGTATGTGGGATCGACATGATCCGTCGATACAGGGCGCGCGCGCTCATCTGCGGTCCGGCTCCTCGTTCGAATTCCCTGCTTCGCGGGGATCCTAGCACTGCGGTCACGCGTGTGCGTGGGCGTCTTTACCAAACTCGAATCAGGCGGAGTCTGCGGCTGGCTGAGGAGGTAGGCATGTATGGCCATGCTCTTACAGCACAGCCTCATGCGCGCGCGACGACGTCTGCGTCTGATCGTGATCAACACACGTATAGCAGCGACTGCCAAGGAACCTCTGCACAGGTCACGCCAAGGATCGAGGCCCCTGCCGGTGATGGAGCGGATGCTGCGCATCTACTTCATGCAGAACCGCTACTTCGTGCAAAACTGGTTCAACTTGTCGGATCCGGGTGCCGAGGACGCGCCGGACGAGTCGGAGTCGATGCGGCGCTTTGCCGGCATTGAGCTGGCCGAGGACACCATCCCGGATGAGTAGGTAGCTGGGCGAGTACCGGCCCTGCACCAGCGACGATGCGAAGAGAAGCGACACTGTTCAGGTGTCCCCCCATTGAGACGCTTTGCCGCCCGGCTCAGGATCGGCCATTCTTCCGTCGCAACCTGTCCACGATCCTCGGGGAACCTTCCGCAATGACCTCTGCACGCTGCACGCACCGCGTGGGACTGCTGCTCGCCACCTTGCTCGGCGCCGGATCGGCCTTCGCCGTTGACATAACCCCAAGCGGCGACCTACGAGCGGCCCTGGCGGCGCTCCAGCCGGGGCAGGAGCTGGTGCTGGCGGGCGGGACCTACACCGTCAGCAGCGGCTTTCGCGCCACCGTGGTGGGCACTGAAGCGCAGCCGATCGTGATGCGCGCCAAGACCGGTGAGAGCCCGGTAATCCAGCAGACCAACAGCGGACAGAACGTCTTCGAGATCTCCGGCTCGCGCTACTTCGTGGTACGCGGCATCGAGTTCACGGGTGGCTCGCATGGGGTCCGCCTCATCGATTCGGACTTCATCACGATCGAGGACTGCGAGATTCACGACACCGGCGATGTCGCCCTGTCCGCCAACTCGGGCGGCACTTACGAAGGACTGAAGATCCTGCGCAACCACATCCACCATACCAACGGCACCGGCGAGGGAATGTACCTGGGTTGCAACAACAACGACTGCCGACTCGCGAACAGCCTGATCGCCAACAACTACGTCCACCACACGAACGGGCCGACGGTCGAGCAGGGCGACGGTATCGAGCTCAAGGAGGGCAGCTACGGCAACGTGATCCGCGACAACGTGATTCACGACACGAACTATCCCGGCATCATCACCTACAGCACCGTCGGCAACGGGCCGGCAAACATCATCGAGGGCAACCTCGTCTGGAACGTGAACGACAACGCGATCCAGTCGGCGGCCGACGCGATTATCCGCAACAACATCGTGCTCGACGGACCCGTGACGCTGCAGAGCCACCAGGCCGGCAGTCCCGCGAACATGCAGGTCGTGAACAATACGATCATCACCGAAGGTAATGGCATCGAAGTGCGCAACGTCGTCGGCCCGGTGCTCGTCGCCAACAACGCCGTGTATTCGCAGAGCGGCACCGCGATCCGCCTGATCAGCGGCAACCTCGGCCAGGTCACGGTCGCGGGCAACGTCGGTCACGGCGGGCTGGAGGGCGCATCGAGCGGCTTCGTCGAAGGCCGCGGCATCGCCACGGATCTCGTCAACGGCCACTACGGCGTGCCGCCGATCGACGTGTTCCCGAAGACCGGCTCGGCGCTGATCGGCGCCGCGGCGGGCCAGTACGTGCCGGCGACGGATTTCAACGGCGCGGCGCGCAGCGGATCGACCGACGTCGGCGCGTATCGCTACGGCGCTGGCGGCAATCCGGGCTGGGCACTCGCGGCGGCCTTCAAGGGCGGAGTGAGCAAGCGTCCATTGCCGCCGACCAACGTCACCGCGCAGTGACGGCGATCTGCCCGGCCACGAGCTCGCCGATTGCGAGCGAGGAAGTCAGGCCGGGAGATTCGATGCCGAGCAGGCTGACGAGGCCTGCGACGCCGTGCTGCTGCGGCCCTTCGATCTCGAAGTCCGCGGGTGCGGCGCCGGGGCCGACCAGCTTCGGCCGCACGCCCGCGTAGGCCGGTTGCAGCGAGCCCTGGGGAATCGCCGGCCAGTACTCGCGGATCGCTGCATAGAACGATTCCGCACGCGCCGGATCGACGCCGTAGTCCGGCCGCGCCACCCATTCCACGTCCGGCCCAAAGCGCGTCGTGCCGTCCAGATCCAGCGTCGCGTGGATGCCGAGCCCGGCGTTGTTCGGCATCGGATAGACCAGCCGGCGAAACGGCCGCACGCCGTGACACGCGAAGTAGTTTCCTTTGGCGAAGAATGGCTGCCGCAGGCGATTCGCCGGATAACCCTTGATCTGTCGCAGCAGCGGCAGGGCCCACAGGCCCGCACAATTCACCAGCCAGCGACAGCTCAGCTCCGCACTCGTGCCCTCGCTCTCGACCGTCACCACGATGCCGTCGCCCGCGGCCTCGGCGCCGAGAAATTTCGACTGCACGACCATGGCACCGCCGCGCGCCTCCAGATCCGCGATCAGCGTGAGCAGCAGCTCGTGAACGTCGACGATTCCAGTCGACGGACAGAGCAGACCCGCAGCGCATTGCACCTCGGGCTCGAGCGCCCTCACCTGCTCCGCGCTCAGCATCGTCAGATCGGTGACGCCGTTGGCGATCGCCTGCTGCTGCAACGCTTGCAGCTTCGGCGTCTGCAGCGCGTCGGCGACGATGATCTTGCCGCAGCGCTGATGCGCCACACCGCGCTGCTCGCACAGCTCGTATAGCAGCTGACGGCCGCGCACGCACAGGCGAGCCTTGAGACTGCCGGTTGGATAGTAGATGCCGGAGTGAATCACGCCCGAATTGCGCGAGGTGGTTTCCTCGCCCGGGCGCGGATGCTGCTCGATCACGACGGTCTCGAGTCCCAGCTGCGCAAGCGCGCGCGCGACCGCGAGCCCGACGACGCCGGCGCCGATGACAACGACTTCTGTCGAATCCATGGGTTCGTTCTTATGCCCGGCGCGCCAGCAAACGACAAGTGTCGCGCGCGCTGACGTCGGGTTGTCTTACGGCCTGCTGCGCTGGAGCGGCTAGATCGTTGTTTCGAAGCGGTGGCACGGCAGTTGCTTGATCTGGAGCGAACACGGCAGCAGCCGTTTTGCAGAAGACATAAGGAGCTAAAGTGAAATTTGTCAAATGCGCTCTTGCGAGCGCCGTCCTGGTGGCAGCTGCCAATGCGCACGCTACGCCTATCGCCGGCAGCTCTCTCCAGACCGCAATCAACGGACTGTATCGCAGCCCGACGTGCGCGACGTGCTCGTTGGTCAGCCAGGCACCCAATGTCACGACTGATCAGGCGGCGCCGGACGAGACCTGGGCAATCGAGGCTTCGGGCTCTTCCATCGCGACGATCGTCATCGAGCTTGCGGGGTTCGCCGATCAGAATCGGTTCGGCATCTATGACATCTACGACCCGACTCAAACGGTGCAACTGTTCGGCGGTCCCGACTCGGCGGGAAGCTCGGTCCTGCTGAGTTTCGACGACACGGGCATGGCCTACCGGAACTTCGCGGCCACCGGAATCAACTTCGCCGGCGGCCACTTCGGGTACTACCTGCAGACGCCGAACGACACCTTCTATTCGCAGGCAGCCTTGAACGCCGGAGGCAGCGATCAGATGGTGGCGTTCCAGGGCGATGGCGACATGATCAAGCTGCCGGGCAAGCTGCCGGGCATCTGGGGCTCATCGAGCTACATCCTCGCGTGGGAAGACCTGCCGTTCAGCTCGAGCGACCGAGATTTCGACGACTTCGCGGTCTACGTCGAGTCCGTCACGAGAGTACCCGAGCCCGGCACTCTGGCGTTGCTCGGTCTCGGCTTGCTGGGCATCGGCTTCGCCCGTCCTCGCCGCCGAACCTGACGGCATCTTTGTATCGATCGGAACGAACCAGAACCCCGCGCAAGCGGGGTTCTGCTTCTGGGTCACGAACTCGTCTCGCGCCGATGGCGCAGCCAGAACAACGCCGGAACTGCGATCAGCGTCAACACTGTCGAGCTGACGATGCCGCCGACCATCGGCGCCGCGATGCGCCGCATGAACTCGGAGCCCGCCCCGCCGCCGATCATGATCGGCAACAGGCCGGCGAGCAGCGTGAACACCGTCATCAGCTTCGGGCGCAGGCGCAGCAGCGCTCCTTCGACGATCGCTTCGTGCAGATCCTGCGGCGTCGGCGCGGCGACGGCCGCGCACCGGCGCTGCCAGGCCTGATTGAGATACAGCAGCATCACGACGCCGGTTTCCGCCGCGAGGCCGCCGAGCGCGATGAAGCCGATCGCGCTGGCGACGTTCATCGGATAGCCGAGCGCCCACATTAGCCAGACTCCACCCACCAGCGCCGCGGGCAGCGCGCCGAGGATGAGCAATACGTCGTCCAGCCGGCGGAAGTTGAGATACAGCATGGCGACGATGACAACGAGCGTGAGCGGAATCACCAGCCGCATGCGCTCCATGGCGCGCTGCAGATGCTCGTACTGCCCGGTCCAGCGCAGTGAATAGCCTGGCGGCAGCCCCGTGGCAGATTGAATGCGTGCGTTCGCCTCGGCCACGAAGCCGCCGACGTCGTCGCTATCGATGTCCACGAGCACCGCTCCCACAGGCTGCGCGTCCTCGCTGCGCACCACACTCGGGCCGTCAGCGATCCGCACCGTTGCAACCTCGCCCAGCGTGAGCCGCTCGCCGCGCGGACCCAGCAGCGGCAGGTCGCGCAGCTTCTCCAGCGAGTCGCGCCAGGCGTCGGGGTAACGCACGATGATCGGGTAGCGCACACGCCCGGCGACGGCCTCGGAGATCACTGCACCGCCGACGGCAAGCTCGATCACGGCGTGCACGTCCGCGATGTTGAGCCCGAACCGCGCCGCGCGCGCGCGATCGACGTCGATGTCGATATAGCGGCCGGTCGAAGCTCTCTCGACGTAGACGCTGCGCACGCCGGGCACCTCGCGCAGGAGCGGTGCGATGCGCCCGCCGATCGCTTCGATCGACGCGAGATCCGGGCCGAAGATCTGCGCCGCGACCGGCGCGCGCACGCCGGTGCTGAGCATGTCGATGCGGCTCTTGATTGGCGCCGACCACGTGTTGGCGAGACCGGGCAGCTGCAGCCGCTGGTCGAGCTCGCGCTGGATTCCCTCGAGGGTCATGCCCGGACGCCACTGATCGCGCGGCTTCAGGCGAATCACAGTCTCGATCATTTCGAGCGGCGCCGGATCGGTGGCGGTGTCCGCGCGGCCGGCTTTGCCGAATACGCGCTCGACTTCCGGCATGGCGCGAATCAGGCGATCGGTCTGTTGCAGCAGAGAGCGCGCAGCGTCCGGCGAGATGGCGGGCAGCGTCATCGGCATGTACAGCAGATCGCCCTCGTCCATCTGTGGCATGAACTCGCTGCCGAGCCGCGAGGCCGGCCAGAGCGTCAC
The DNA here is from genome assembly GCA_035275585.1 of Steroidobacteraceae bacterium. GTDB lineage: Bacteria > Pseudomonadota > Gammaproteobacteria > Steroidobacterales > Steroidobacteraceae > Steroidobacter. The sequence continues at coordinate 20,104 of DATEML010000340.1, forward strand.
GAGCACGATTACGCTCACGATGACCAACAGCTGCACCGGCTGCCGCAGCGCCAGGCTGAGCACCGGTCGATAAGCCGCCGCCAGCGCCCGGTTCAGCGGGTTCGAGGCTTCGGGCCGAATCTCGCCGCGCAGGAAATACCAGATCAACACCGGCACGACCGTGATCGACAGCAGCGCAGCGGCGAGCATCGCGTAGGTCTTCGTGAGAGCCAGCGGCGTGAACAGGCGACCTTCCTGGCCCTGCAGCACCAGCACCGGAACGAACGAGATCGCGACGATCAGCAACGTGACGAACAGCGTCGGCCCGACTTCGACGCACCCGCGAATCACCGCCTGCAGTCGCTGTGCCGCGTCCGAGGGCTGCTGCTCGAGCTTGCGATGCACGTTCTCGACCATCACGATCGCCGCATCGACCAGCGCACCGATCGCGATCGCGATGCCGCCGAGCGACATGATGTTGGCGCTCAGTCCCTGCCAGCGCATGGCCGCGAAAGCAGTGAGGATGGCGAGCGGCAACGTGACGACGATGACGCCCGCCGAGCCCGCGTGCAGCAGGAAGGCGAAGCACACGAGCAGCACGATCGCGCACTCCTCGAGCAAGCGTAGGCGCAGCGTGTCGATCGAGCGGTCGACGAGATCCGCGCGGTTGTAGGTCTCGACGATCTCGACGCCGGGCGGCAGAGTGGGCTGCAGTGCCTGCAGGCGCTGCTGCACGGCACGCACGATCTCGCGCGGATTCGCGCCGTAGCGCATCACGACGATGCCGCCGACGACCTCGCCGACGCCATCGAGATCGACGATGCCCCGGCGCGTCTGCGGCCCGATTCTCACGTCGGCCACGTCGCCGAGCGTCACGGCCGCGGCGCTGCCGACCTTCAGTGGAATGCGGCGCAAGTCGTCGATCCCGCGAATGTAGCCGGTCGCGCGAATCAGGTACTCGGCTTCCGCCATCTCGATGGCGGCGCCGCCCGTCTCGAGATTGCCGGCAGCGATCGCCGCGCGCACCTGCTGCAGCGTCGTGCCATGCGACAGCAGTCGCTGCGGATCGACGATGACCTGGTACTGCGGCACCATGCCGCCGACGGTTGCAACCTCGGCGATGCCGGCGATCGACTGCAGATCGAAGCGCAAACGCCAGTCTTGCAGCGTGCGCAGCGCAGCCATGTCGTGCTGCCCACTGCGATCGACCAGCGCGTACTCGTAGATCCAACCCACGCCAGTGGCATCCGGGCCGAGCGCCACGCGGGCATTGGCAGGCAAACGCGGTGTCACCTGCGCCAGGTACTCCAGCACGCGCGTGCGCGCCGCGTACGGGTCCGTGCCCTCCGCGAAGATCACGTTGATGAGCGAGTCGCCGTACAGCGAATAGCCGCGGACCGCTGTCGCGCCGGGCACGGCGAGCAACGCGCTGGTGAGCGGGAACGTGACCTGGTCTTCGACGATCTGCGGCGCCTGGCCCGGAAAGCTGGTGCGCACGATGACCTGCACGTCGCTCAGGTCTGGCAAGGCGTCGATGGGCATGCTGCGGATCGCATGCACGCCCAGCACAGCCAGCACCAGCGCCGCGAACAACAGAACGGCGCGATGAGCGAGCGACGCGCGAATGATGCGGGCGACGAGCGCCCCGTCGTCAGTGCTGGTCATCGCGCGCCGCGGCGGCTTCGCCGGGCTGCTTCGGCCCGGGCTCGAAGCGGGCCAGGCTCGACCTGAGGCTGGCCTCCGCGTCGATCAGGAATACGGCCGAGGCGACCACCTGGTCGCCAGCCTGCACGCCCTCGAGGATCGCGACGGTGTTTTCGGATTCAGCGCCGAGCCGCACCTGCCGCGGCACGAAGCGACCTTCGCCGAGCGCGACGATCACGCGCGCGCCGCTGCCGTCGCGAATGACACAATCGCGCGGCACCTGCAGGACCGCGGCGTCGCTGCCGCCGCTCAGCGTGACGCTGGCGTACATGTTCGGCTTCAGCGCGCCGTCGCCGTTCGGCACCTCGATCCGCACTTTCACCGTGCGGGTGTCCGCGTCGATTTGCGGATAGATGTACGCGATCCGGCCGCTGAAATCGCGTTCGGGATAGCCGTCGATCGTGAACGATGCGGTGTCGCCGACACGCGCGAGCGCTGCGAAGCGTTGCGGCACCTCGGCAATCACCCAGACGCGATCGAGCGACGCGAGCCGCATCACCAGCGTTTCATGCATCACGAATGAGCCTTCCCGCACGTTCAGCTCCGTGACCACGCCGCTAACCGGTGCATGAAACGGAATGAGGCGCGGCATGGCGCGCTCCTCGCGCAGCCGCGCGATGAAGGCGGACTCGACTCCCACATCCTTCAGGCGCTGCTCCGCCAGAGCGATTCGTCCAGCGTCGTTGAACTGCAGTGAGCTCAGGTACTCCTGCTCCGCAACTTCGAGTCGCGACGAGTAGACCTGGAACAACAACTGGCCCGCCTGCACGGCCTCGCCCTGCGTGCGCACGCGCAAGTCTTCGACCCAGGCTTCGGCCCGCACCCGGATGTCGCGAATTCCCCGCTCGTCGTAACTGACGACGCCCGCAACGCGCGTCTGCAGGCGCAGCGGCTCATTGCGGACGGGCACCGTGCGCACGCCCAGGGACTGGATCAGCTCTGGTGACAACTGCACAGCGTGGCCGCTGCTGTCGTTGGCGTAGACGGGCACATAGTCCATGCCCATCGAGTCCTTCGCCGGCGTCGGCGAGGTGACCGACGGGTCCATCGGATTGCGGTAGTACAGGGGCTTGGCCGCACTAGCGGCCTGGGGCGGCTCCGCGGTCGGTTTCGAGCACGCTGCTGCGAGCAGCAGCGTGCCGATAACCGCCACGGAACGCTTAGAAGCGCACCATCGCCGAGACTGAGGGCACGCCGGCATTGTCGACGATGAACAGCATGTAGTATCCGGGCGGCGCAAGGTTGGCATTCGCCGGGGCGGTGACCGACAGACTGCCCGATCCAGCCGTAAATGTCAGCGGCAGGTAGCGAGTATCCATGTTGAACGTGTGCGTGACGCTGCTCGTGCGGACCAGAGTCACCTTGGCGATGTTCGCTGCATTCGGCGTGTTCACGTTGAACACCTGGCCGTAGCTGAGCTGCGATGGCGCCGAGGTGATCGTCGGCCGCGGTCCCTTGAACAGGTACGGCGGTGCGAAGATCTCGCCCGACAGCTGATCGGTCGGATCGGAGCGCCCGAAGCCGCGGCCGCTGCCGCTGACGAGCACGCGCGCATCGGGCAGCAGCACCGCCGTCTGGTGGTACAGACGCGGCGCCGACATCGAGGCGAGCGTCGTCCAGGTCTCCGAAGTCGGCGACCACAGCTCCGCCTGCTTCACGGCATTCGGAATGTCGGCGAACCCGGTCGTTCTGCCGCCGCCGGTGACGAGCACGCTGCCGTCCGGCAGCTGGGTCATCACATGATAGGTGCGCGGGAACGCCATCGACGGCACGGCGCGCCAGGCCGGCGAGCCCGCGGTGAAGTCGATTACCCACGCATTGGCGGTGGAAGAGAACACGCCGCCTTCCGTGGAATTGGACGTGCCGGACTTGATGACCTTGCCGGGCAGGTACATCGCGGCGCTGCCGCCGTCGATCACGCGATTGTCGACAGTGGTCCACGTGTTGTTCGTCAGGTCGAGCACGCGGGTCACGTCGGCATTCTCGGCGCCGCCTGCCACGGCGATCCGGCCGTTCGGCAGCACGAACGTGTACGGATACCACGGCGCATTCAGCTGCGCCGAATTCAGCTGCGTCCAGGTGTTGTTGGTGGCGTTGTAGATCTCCGGCACCGTCGCGTCGCAGCCGAAGCAGTTGGTCTCGCCTTGCAGCGTGAGCACGCGGCCGTCCGGCAGCGTCGTCTGTGTCGGATACCAACGCCCGTACTGCATGTTGGACGTCGAGGTCCACAGGTTCGTCGCCGGGTTGAAGATGTGCCCGGTGGCGAGACCGACGTGGCTGTTGGCCGTTGCCGATCCGATCCCCGACACCTCGCCGCCCGCGACGAACAGCCGGCCGTCCGGCAACGTCGAATGGCCCGAGCAGAACAGGTTCGACCCGTCGTTCACGGGCACGACCGTGAAGGCGCTCGTCACCGGATCCCAGACGCGCGGATCCGGAGTGCCCGTGGACAACTGGTCCCACGCGAGCAGGCGGCCGTCCGACAGCAGGTTCAAGTGGATCGACACCAGCGGCCACGGGAACGGGCCCTGCCACAGTCCGGTGACCGCAGGCGCGCCCGGGCTGCCGTTGTTGAACGTCACCGTCACCGAGGTCGCGGTTGCGATGTTCCGCACCTGGTCCCAGCCGTAGACGGTGATCACGTGCGTGCCGTTCGCGAACAGGGCGGTGTTCAGCGAAAGCTGGTACGGCTGATTGTTGATCGCAGGACCGACGTTGATGCCGTCCACCTGGAACTGCACGCCGGCGACGCCGCTGCCGAGGTCCGAGGCCATCGCCTGCAGCGTCGCGGTTCCGGACAGTGTCGTGCCCGGCGCCGGACCGCTCAGTGAGATCGACGGCGGAGTCGTATCCGGCGGCGGCGGCGGGCCGCCGCGGAAGGCGACCATCTGCATGATCCATGAGCCTGCCGGCGACAGCGACGCGGTGGCGGTATAGCTGCCGGCCGCGCTCACGATGCGGTCCTCCAGGATCGAACCGTTGGGGTTCGTGATCATCCGCGTCGTAAAGCCACTGCCCGGCGCGTTCGTGGCAGTCGTGACGTAATTGGCGGCGACCAGCAGCGCGTTGGGCGAGGTCGTCGTGAGCGCGCCACTGCTACTGGTGGCGCCGGTGCCGGACGCCTCGACGCCACTGTCGAGCGGGTCGCTCGGGTCGACGCCGGCGTACTCTGCGATGCGTAGATCCGGGAACGGCACGGCGTTGTTGAAGGTCACCGTGACCCGGTTGTTCGCGCCCGACGCATTGATACCCGCCGCGTAGTAGATCGCATGCCTTCCAGCCTGTGCCTGGGTCGTCGGGCCGGCGGCCAGTACGTACGTGTTGCCGGCCGTGTCTGTTACGGACGTGATCTGCGAGGTCGTGTTGAACCAGCCGATCGCGACGACGTTCAGACGACCGCCGATCTGGTTGCCCGGGAATGCGGCGTTCACGGAGCTCACGGGGGCCTGCGGGATAGCACTCGCACCCTGCACGAACGAGAGCGGCGGCAACTGCTGCCCCTGCTGCGTGGTCGCGGAAGCAACGTTGGAATAGCCACTGAGATTGTTGGCCGCGTCGGTCGCACGCACCCGATAGCTGTAGCTGGTCGAGCCGGTCAGGCCCGTGTTGTTGAACGCCGTGGTCGCAGACGTGCCGACCTGCGCGAAGTTCGAGCAGCCCGCGCCCGAGCAACGCTCGACGAGATAGTTGGTGACCGCAACGTTGTCGGACGAGGCGGTCCAGCTCAGGTTGATCTGGCTGGACGAAACCGCCGTGGCGCTCAGCCCGCTCGGCGCTGTCGGCGCCTGCGTATCCGGCACCGGCGTAACGCCCGTTGCGATGGATGAATACGCGCTCAGGTTGTTCGCCGCATCGGTCGCGCGCACGCGATACCGATACGTCGTACCGACCGTCAGGCCGGTGTTGCTGAAGCTGGTGGTCGCCGACGTCGCGATCTGCGCGAAGTCCGTGCAGCCCGCGCTCTGGCAGCGCTCGATGAGATAGTTCGTGACGCCGACGTTGTCGCTCGACGCGGTCCAGCTCAGGTTGATCTGCGTGCCCGAGATCGGCGTCGCCGTCAGGTTGGTCGGCGCCGTCGGAGCCTGCGTATCGACGATCGTCTGCGTCGTGGCGCTGGCGGTGTTCGAATAGCCGCTCAGGTTGTTCGCAGCATCGGTCGCACGTACGCGATAGCTGTAGCTGGTCGAGGCAGCGAGACCCGTATTGTTGAAGCTCGTGGTCGCAGAGGTGCCGATCTGCGCGAAGTTCGAGCAGCCGGCGCCCGAGCAACGCTCGATCAGGTAGTTGGTCACGCCGACATCATCGGTCGATCCCGTCCAGCTGAGGTTGATCTGCGCACTCGATACGGCGCTCGCGCCCAGGCCGGTGGGTGCGGTCGGCGCCTGCGTGTCGCCGCCGCCGGCAGACGCCGCGCGGAACGCCACGAGCTGCATGATCCAGCTTCCGCTCTGCAACGGCGCGGTCGCGCTGTTGCTGCCGGTCGTCGTGACGATGCGATCCTCGAGAATCGAGCCGTTCGGGCTGGTGATGACCCGTTGCGTGTAACCGCTGCCGGGGCCGGTCGTGCTCGTCGACACGTAGTTCGCGCCAACCAGGAGGTCGTTGGCGTTCGTGGTCGTCACGGCGCCGCTGTTGCTGGTCGCGCTGCTGCCGGAGGCGGCCGCGACGACATCCACCGGATTGGTCGGGTCGATGCCTCTGTACTCCGCGATGCGCACATCCGGGTACTGCACGGCTGCGTTGAATGTAACCGTCACGCTGTTCGTGCCCGCTGCCGATGCTGCGATGCCGGCTGCGTAATAGATCGAATGCGTGCCCGCGACGCCGTGCGTCGTCGGCCCGACCGCGCGCACGTAGGTGTGGCCGCGGGTATCCGTCACCGACAGGACGCTCGATGTGGTGTCGAACCAGCCGACTGCCACGACGTTCAGGTTGCCCGCGCTCTGCGCCGCCGTGAACGGCACGGTCACTGTCGTCTGGGGCGACTGCGGAACCGCGTTGTTCGTCTGAACGAACGCGATCGGCGCCGCACCGCCGCCCGACGTCGTGGCGGTCGCGGTATTGGAGAATCCGCTCATGTTGTTCGCGGCGTCGGTCGCGCGCACGCGATAGCTGTACGTGGTCGACGCAGTCAGGCCGCTGTTGTTGAACGTCGTGGTCGCCGACGTGCCGATCTGCGAGTAGCTCGAGCAGCCGGCGCCCTGGCAGCGCTCGATC
>DATEML010000341.1:0-21118 GCA_035275585.1 Steroidobacteraceae bacterium
GCCGATCCGACCAGCGCCGTTTACGCGGAGCGTCTTGCGTTCTGCCTGCTCGTAAAATTCGAGAACCTGCCGGACGGCGCGGAACGCACCGCGACCTTCGAACGGGCGCGGCGCGAGGGAGAGCGCGCGAAGTCGCTCGGCGACGATAGCAACCTCCTGCACGTCATCCTCGAGCGCGTGCAGCAGCCGATCGGCGCGGCGAAGGAGTCGACCATGCAGGCAGCGGAAGCGGCTTTCAGCAGAGGCGACCTCGCGACCGCACTGGCCGGCTACCAGGATATCGCGCTGCGCGATCCGACCTCCTACGAAGCACGCCTGTATGCCGGTGACGTGTACTTCGTGATGAAGAAGCTGGAGTCCGCCGCCGAATGGTTTCAGCAGGCAATCGCGCTCGATCCGGATCGCGAGACCGCGTATCGCTACTGGGGTGACGCGTTGATGCAGTTCAATCAGCAAGACGCGGCGCGGCAGAAGTTCATCGACGCTGTGGTTGCGGAGCCGTACTCGCGGCGCGCGTGGGCGGGACTGCAGCAATGGGCCGACCGGACCGGCCACGAGCTGGCGCATCCGCGCATCGAGCCACCGGCGCAGCCGCAGAGTGCCTCCACCGACCCGGTGACGAAGGACGTCGAGATCAACGTCGATCTGGACAAGGCGAATGATCCGGCGGACGTCGGTTCGTGGCTGGTCTATTCGGCGCACCGCGTTTTATGGCGGACCGAGCTGTTCGCGAAGCAGTTTCCCGATGCAAAGGAGTATCGGCACTCGCTCGCCGAGGAGGTCGGAGCGTTCGAAACGATGCTGGCCGTTCTCGATGAGTCGAAGCCGCCGGCCGAGCTCGAGGACGCAAGCCTGCGCAATGTGAGCTTGCTCGCGAAGGATGGGATGCTCGCGGCCTACGTCCTGATCAGCGCTGCCGACGAGGGGATTGCCGAGGACTACGCTGCGTACCGGGCAGAGCATCGCGACGTACTGCATGCATACATGGAGAAATACGTCGTGCGCAAGAAGGGGCGCAGCGACTAGACCGGGCTACTCGCGGTATTTCCCCAGCACGAGCCCGTCTTCCTTGAGCTGATCGTGACACGCGAAGCATTGCTGAGGCGTCGGCGCTGCCGCCAGCTCGCGGGTGTCCTTCACGAAGCGCTGGAATCCCCAACCGCCCGTCGATGCGAAGCGCTGCGAGTCCTTCACCATCACGTCGACCTGGCGCCGCTGACCTTCGAGGATCGCGCCGTCCTTCTCTGCCCACTCCAGCCATTCGAACACGATCACTGACTGCTCGGGAAACTTGCGCGTGCGGTAACCGGTCATGGCCTCGCTGTTCGCGTAGACGTGGTGAATGCCGCCGAGGCTCGCGAAATTCTTGTGCTGCGGGCCGATCACGCCGCTCTTGACGTGCGACCAGCTGCGAAAGTTTTCCGGATACGCAACGGTTGCTCCTTCGTCGGCCGCAGCGGAATGGCGCCCGAGGAGCATGCCGCCAATGACCGCGGCTGCGATGACGAGGAATGTGCGCTTCATATGGACGGCAATGATATGCCTGCGGCTTGCGCTGTGCCGGCCATATTCGGACACGATCAGCATGTTCGGACTCGGGCCGTTGTGCGACGATAGCCCAATGAATACAACGCTATCGACCCTCGCGGAGCGCTCGAATTTTCGTCAGACCGGCCGACTCGACGAGGTCGAGGCGCTGAGCGAAGCGTTCGTTGCGCGCTGGCCCGATGCCGTGCACTCGTTCGTGTACGGCCACTCTGCCGAGGGCCGGCCGATGCGCGCGCTGCTCGTAACACGCACGCGTGCGCGGACGGCGCAGGAGCTGCGGCGAAGCGGAATTCCGCTGCTCATGCTCCAGGGAGGCATTCATCCGGGCGAGAGCGACGGCAAGGATGCCGGCTTCATTGCCTTGCGTGAGCTCTTGAGCGAGCCGGCTCCGCATCTGCTCGATCAGATCGCCGTGTTGTTCGTCCCCGCCTTCAATGCCGACGGCCACGAGCGCGTCGGACGCTGGAACCGGCCGAACCAGAATGGTCCCGAGATCACCGGATGGCGCACGACCGCACAGAACGTGAATCTCAATCGTGACTACACCAAAGGCATGACGCCCGAGATGCAGGCGATGCTGCGGCTGATCCACGAGTGGGACCCGCTGATCTGCGCGGATTTGCACGTAACGGACGGCGCGGACTTCGAGCCCGACATCTCGCTCCAGGTGGAGCCGATCAACCAGGGCGCACCCAGCCTTCGAGAAAGCGGCGTGGCGTTGCGCGATCGGCTCATCGAAAAGCTGGCCGCACAGGGTTCGCTGCCGCTGCCGTTCTATCCGGATTTCGCGACGACCGACGATCCGTCGTCCGGGTTCGTGCTCACCGTGTATTCGCCGCGCTTCTCGACCGGCTATTTTCCTCAGCGCAATCGCTTCACCGTCCTGGTCGAGACGCACTCGTGGAAACCCTACGAGCAGCGTGTGCGGGTGACGCGTAACACCATCGTCGGTCTCGCCGAGCTCACGGCCGCGCACGGTGCGGCCTGGTTGCGTCAGGTGCAGCAAGCGGATGCCGAAGCGAGTCGCTTGGGCGGCAGCGAAGTCGTCCTCGACTATGCCGCCGGTTGGCGCGAGCCGTCGAAAGCTGGTTCTTCGGTGCGGGAGCTGGACGATGCCGGCGCGCGCAGGATCGAGTTCCGCGGCTACGCCTACACACGCGAGCCTTCGGCGATCTCGGGAGCGCTCGTCACGGTCTACGATCCGACGACGCCACAGATCTGGAACGTGCCTTATCGCGATCGCGTGCAGCCTTCGGTCACGGTGACGGCGCCGGTCGGCGGGTATCTCGTTCCGCCCGGTCATGCTGCGGTCGTGCAGGCGAAGCTCGATCCGCACGGGATCGAGTTCCAGCTGATCAAGGACCCGATCTCAAGCGCGCCGGTGCAGACATTTCGCGCCGAGCGCGTCGAGTTCTCCGCGGCGCCGTTCGAGGGATGTCAACGCGTGACCCTGATCGGGCAGTGGCGCGATGAAGTGCAACCGGTTGCTGCCGGATCGCTGCTGGTGCCGATTGAGCAGCGCCTCGCGCGCCTGGTGATGGCGATGCTGGAACCGCAGGCACCCGATTCGCTCGCTGCCTGGGGCCTGTTCAACGCCTGCTTCGAGCAAAAGGAGCAGATGGAACGGTACGTCGCCGAACAGATCGCGCGCGAGATGCTGGCTGCGGATCCGGCGCTGCGGACAGAGTTCGAGCGAAGCGTAGCGAGCGATCCGGCATTCGCCGCAAACCCGTCGGCGCGACTGGATTTCTTCCTGCGTCGGCATTCGTCCTGGGACGCACGTTTCAACCTCTACCCGATCTATCGTCTGCCGCGGGGTTTGCCCCGCTAAGGTGGCCCATGCTGCGTGCAAGCGACTTCAAGCGCGGGCCCACGGCCGCGCAGGTATTCCACGGCTTGGCTGGCTCCCTGCTTGCGGACCTGGGATTTGTGCTGGTCAATGATCCCAGCCAGATCCTGGGCCGGTTCGGGGAGAGCGATGCGATCTATCGATCGCCCCGCAGGCTGTCCTTGTGCGTGGGTTTCGACCCCGTGGACAGCGACGCCGCCAGGGTCACCTGCGGCCGCGAATGGTCAGTGCAACAGCAGCTCCAGTACTTGTCCAACCTCTATTCGGTGCTCGCCAAACGGTTCGGCGTCGACACGCCCCTGTTCTATCCGTTGGGGTCCGGTGATCAGACGAACGTCACCCTGAAAGCGATACTGGCGGACTTGACACGTACCCTGCCGCTCGTCGTGCCGCGAGTCACGCTGGACGATTTGCTGCACATCGAACGCGAACAGTATGGCGCTGAAAGCCGCGCACTGGCGCGCTTCGGCCCAGAGTATTTGCAGCATGTCCAAATCAGCAGTTACGGTTGATGCAGAGATCAGACGCGACGGTAACTCGAGCAAGATGCTTGCGGCAGTCGCAGTCGTGCCGCTGCTGTTCGCATGCGATCCGGTCACCTATGGGGAAATCGTCCTCGACTCCAGGGTTCCGCTCGATGCGTGCTTGAGCAAGCTCGAGCAGCAACTGCGCGCCGAGGAAGGAATCAAAGTCATGGGCTCGGTTGCGGACTCGCGATCCGTTCAGATTTCACGAGGCACGGATAGCATCGGCCTCGAGCTGCAGACCTCTGAGTCGACTCGGGTGAGGCTGTCGTTCAAATGGCTCGGCAGGTCCGGCGCAGAAGAGGAGCGCGGCCCGTTCCGATGGCTCGACGAGTTGCACGCGAGGGTCCTGCGCACGTGCGCTCTGCATGACTCGGACTTCACTGTTCAAGGAAAGTGCTCGGCGCGGCTCTGCAAGCAATGGCTCAAATCTGATCCCGCAGCTTGAGCGTCGTGCGCTCCTCGGAGCCGCCGCGTTTGAAGGTCACAGTGACGTCGGTGCCTGCCGGCAGGGTGCGCAACATCGAGCGCGCGTCGGAGAGATGCTCGGCGACGGCACGCTGACCGTTCAGCGAAGTGATCAGGTCACCTTCGGCCAGCCCCGCCTTCGCAGCCGCGCCGTTTGCGTAGATGTATTTGACCTCGTACGCGTCGGCGGCCGCGTTGATCCACATGCCGGAGCGGTCGAATCGACCGGCATCGGCCGGCTGCGGCGCCAGGCGCTCGAGATACATCACCTGATGCGGATAGTCGAACGTGACCGCGAAGCGCTTCAGCAAGCCGCTGCCGATGTTGCCGCTATAGTTCGCGTCGCTGAACGATCCGTGTTTCGACTCGGAAAGACCGGCGACGACATCATCGACCTGGATGCCGTGAAGCGTCAGTGAAGGGACGCGGGCCACGTACGACCGAGCCGGACCGCCGACACCCCAGCCGGTGATTGCGCTCACGCCCTTGACGTACTTCTGGCGCAACTCGTGCTGCGCGACGTACGGCCCGGTGATGTCGATCTCACTGCGCGAGCCGGTGTCGATGTCGAACAGTGCAGGCAGGCCATCGATGGCGCCCGTCACCTGCGGCAGGTGATCGTAGAATTTGAATGGCACGGCCGTGCCTGCGTCCTTCGCAGCGAAGTGCGCGAAGTTCGTGGTCGTCATGGTCTGCGCGCCGTAGTCGAGCCGCACGGCGAAGCGGCTGAAGTATTCGAAACCGATCATGCCGTCGACCTTGATGCCCTCGATCGACGGCTCGTAGATCTCGATCGTTATTCCGACCTGGTCGCGCAGTCGCGCCTTGCCGATTGCAATCTCGCGGTAGCGCGCATATCCGGTCTTCTCGGTCTTCTCGCCCGCGCCCGCGCTTACCGACTCGCCGACCGATTCGAGCCCGACCTCCTCGACGACGTGCGGGGAGAGCAGAGTGTGGCCGCCCGTGTCGACGATGAACGTGTACGGACCCTTGCCATTCAGCATTGCCTCGACATACACGTGATTGTTGAGCAGGCGAAACGGAACGGTGTCCGTGACTGCGCCGTCGACGAGCTCGCCGCCCGGCACCGGTGCGGTCGGGCGAGAATAGGCACTCTGCGCGCGTGCAGGCTCGTGCGCCACGCTCGTCACCTTCATTTTCTGGAGGGTGGTAGGCCCGGTGCCGAAGTCGATCACCCGCGTGCCCGCGAGCATGACTTTGCCGAAACGACGATAGTCGTCGTAGCTCTCCTGCGTCTGGAAGAACATCTGCGGCTCGGCCGTACGCACGAGCAGGTGCGAGTCGGCGTCGAACCACGCGTCGAAACGTGAGCCGCGCTGCGGAGTCACTGCGAGATGATCGAGCTGTGCTGCGCCGGCCTTCTCGCGGCCGACGTAGCTCACCTGTGCGCCGCCGCGATCCGCGCGCCACCAGAGATTCGCGTCGCGATAGGCCTCGTTGACAGCAACCGGAATGCGATCGCCGCCTTCCTGGGTGATGGACACGCCTGAGATGTCGCGCATCCACGGCGTCTTGCCATCGAAACCGGTCGCACCGGTCGACGGATAGGCGTTCAGGTCATCGACGAAACTGCCGGTCGCGAGATCGATCGTGTAGGTCGCCGTTCCCTTGAGCCCGCTCACTTCGGCTGAATACTGCACGCGCAACGTGCCCTCTCGTGGGAAGTCGCCCATCGCCTCCTGATTGGCGCGAAGCACGGCCTCGGCCGTCTGTTCGACAGGGTGTGCGAAAGCGCTCGAGGTCGCCGCCGGCAGTAGAAAAATTGCAGTGAGGAGTGTCGGTTTGATCATGGGGGCGCAGTCTAAACGCAGAAGCTCCGCTTCAGTTCGAGATACGCAACTGCTGCATCTCGCCGGACACTTTGTATAGGATGCACGCACAATGACGCACCCTCCTGCAAACGCGCTGCGCATCGCGACGATCGACATGCATACCGGCGGAGAGCCGGTGCGAATCGTCACCGGCGGATTGCCTGCGCTGGAGGGCCGCACGGTGCTGGAGAAGCGCCGCTTCTTCCGCGAGCACCTCGATCACCTCAGGACCGGCCTCATGTTCGAGCCCCGCGGACACGCCGACATGTATGGCGCCATTCTCACGCCGTCCGCGGACGCGGACTTCGACGTATTCTTCCTGCACAACGAGGGATACAGCACGATGTGCGGCCACGCGATCATCGCGCTCACCCGCTTCGTGATCGAGACCGGCCTGACCGACGAGTCAGACGTGTCGTTCAACGTTCCGGCTGGCCGCATCGAAGCGCGGGCACATCGGGACGCAGCCGGGCGCATCCTGCGCACGTCGTTCCGCAACGTGCCTTCCTTCGTGTATCGCCGTGATGAAGAGCTGAGCGTCGCCGGGCTCGGCAAGGTGCGCTTCGATATCGCGTACGGCGGTGCCTTCTACGCTTTCGTCGATGCACGTACGCTGGGACTGGAGCTCACGGCTGCCGACTACGCCCGTCTCATCGACGCGGGTCGACGGATCAAGCATGCCGTGATGACGGCAATGCCGATCGAGCATCCCTTCGAGCGGGACCTGAGCTTTCTCTACGGCACGATCTTCGTCGCGCCGCCCGCCGACGCGCAGCATCACAGTCGCAACGTCTGCGTGTTCGCGGACGGGGAAGTCGATCGCTCACCAACCGGGTCAGGTGTCAGCGCCCGCGCCGCGATTCATCATGCACGAGGCGAGCTCGCTGCGGACGAGACGATTACGATCGAGAGCATCCTGGGCAGCACCATGACAGTCCGCGTGGCTGCGACGACGAAGTACGGCCCGTACGATGCAGTCATTCCGGAGGTTGCGGGGACGGCGCACTTTACGGGCCAGCACGAGTTCTGGTTCGATCCGGAAGACCCGCTCAGCAGCGGTTTCATCCTGCGCTGAGGATCAAGCTTCGATCCGGCGTCGCCCCGATGGACCCGGGGCGACGCCGCTGCCAGTGCTACTGCTTCGACGACAGCATGCGCTCGGTCTCCTCGGCGGAGAGCGCCACGCCCGGCTGCGCAGTCTTTGCCGGGCCTTGGGCGGCGGCCTGCCGCGCGCCCATGTCGATGCGGCCGTTGAAGAACGCGCCGTCCACCAGGCCGACGCGCGGCGCGAAGATGTTGCCGGTGACGCGGCCAGTCGCGTTGACGACCACGGACTCCGTGCCGTGCAGGTCTCCTTCGACCGAGCCGTCGATGACCACGACACGCGCGTGAATGTTGCCTTGCACGACGCCCTCGCTGCCGATCGTCACGCTCTGCGTGTGATTGATCGAGCCTTCGATCCGGCCCTGCAGGATGAAATCCTCTTCGGCACTGAGCTCACCCTTGAAGCGCAGGGTAGGGCCCAGCACTGCCACGTCGCGACGCGGAGTCGCGGCAGGTCGAGCGGGAGGGGGAGTGCTCGCCTGGAAGCCGGATGGCTCCTGGCGTTCCTCAAATCCGAAGTTGCGCATGAAAGATCTCCATTTCATTGTCCAGGAGGATTCGATGAGTTAGCCCGCGCCGGTGCCGGTCTTGCCGGGCGCTGTCGCGCGCGCTGCTTTGCCGTCACTGCGCGAGCCCTGTTGGGCTGCCTTCTTCATGTCCATGTCGATGGCGCCGTTGAAATGCGAGCCTTCGACCAGGCAGACGGACGGCGCATGGATGTTGCCGCGCAGATTGCCGGACTCGGCGACGAACACCGAGCGCTCCGCGTGCAGGTCGCCTTCGACGACGCCTTCCACCTTGATCACCTGCGCGCGAATGTTCGCCTTGACCTTGCCTTCCTCGCAGACCGTCACTCGCTGCGTGTGATGAATCGTGCCCTCGATGCTCCCCTCGATCAGCAGGTCCTCCTCGGCAGAAAGCTCGCCCTTGAACTTCAGGCTGCGCGGCAGGACCGACATGCGTTCCTTTGCCGTATCGTACGGATCGCCCATGCGTAATCTCCCAGTTTGATGGTGTGCCTGGCCGGATGTGGCGCGAACCGCGCCCTCTGACATTGACAATCTACGCAGGCGCCGCTTCCACGCAGGCGGACCCACGTCACACATTCCTCGACCGTAAAAAATGTCACAGAACCGGCCGCGGCGTTTCCCTCAAGCAAACACGCAGCTGTTAAATGCGGCTGCCGATTTATCCAAGCCGGGTTGCGGCGCACTGACTAGACTCAGGCAAAAGTCAAATGGGGGGAAGGGCATGGGCAGAAACATTCTCGGCGTCGTCGCGGGCATCGTGACCTGGCTGATCGTTGCGACCGTCGCCGGTCTCATCATGCGCGCCTCGTGGCCTGCATACGCCAGCGTCGCGGACGCGATGACGTTCACTGTGCCGATGATGCTCGCGCGCCTCGCGATCGGCGCGCTCGCCACGATCTCGATGGGATTCGTCACCGCACTGATCACGCGTTCCGCCGTCGCGCGACTGGTCCCGGGCGTGCTGGCGCTGCTCGCCTTCATCCCGCAGCACATCATGCTCTGGGACAAGTTCCCCCTCTGGTATCACCTGACCTTTCTGCTGTCGCTGGTGCCGTTGACTTACGCCGGCACGCGCATCAACACTGGGAAACTTCTATTTGAGGGGCGCAGTGGATGACCTGGTGCGAAAGCGGCGGGACCGGCTCGCGAGCCATCCTGCTCCTGCACGGCCTCGGCGCAACGGCAGCGGTGTGGGATGGCGTGCGGCAAGAGATCGAGCAACGCGCGATCGGCCGGTGGTTCGCGCCCGATCTCGGCGGTCATGGCGGTACGGCCTGGCAGCGCGCGTACACCGTCGGCGGTCACGCTGACGAAGTTGCGGAGCTCGTCCGCGGCACTCAGGAATTGTTCGTAGTCGGACACTCGCTCGGCGCCTACATTGCGCTCGCCCTCGCGAGCCGCTGGTTCGGCGTCGAGGTCGCCGGCGTTCTCGGCATCGGGCCGAAGATCACATGGTCGCAAGCTGATCTGCAGGGTGCGCGCGAGCTCGCGGCTCGGCCCGTGCGCTGGTACGCGACCGCGGAGGAAGCGTGGGCGCGCTATCGACGCGTGTCCGGCCTCGATGCAACGGTCGCGCCGAAAGAAGAGTGGCTTGCACGCGGCGTCGTGCACGCAGTGGAGGGCTGGCGGCTGGCGCAGGATCCACGATCCTTTGCCGTCGCTGGCGCGCCGTTCGATTCGCTCGTGGCAAGTGCGCGAGCGCGTGTGATTCTCGCACGCGGCGAGCGCGACGCGATGGTGTCGACGCCGGAGCTGCGCGCACACGTGTCACAAGCCGTCGAGATCGCGGGATCCGGGCACAACGTACAGGTCGAGAAACCGGATGCGATCGTCGATCTGCTGCAGACCTTGATCGCATGATCGCGGATCGGCAGGGTGCGCTGGCTGCGGCCTTCGATCCCAACCGGCTCGATCCGGCGTTCTATGAGAATCCCTATCCGACTTACGCGGCGTTGCGCACGTTCGATCCCGTGCATCGCTGTCCGGACGGCACATACTTCCTCAGCCGCTACGCGGATCTCGATCGCATCTATCGCGACCGCACAGCCTTCAGCTCCGACAAGAAGCAGGCGTTTGCACCGAAGTTCGGCGTGGGCTCGCCGCTGTACGAGCATCACACGACGAGCCTCGTGTTCAACGATGCGCCTTATCACACGCGCGTGCGGCGACCGATCGTCGGCGCACTCACGCCGCACGTGCTCAAGGCGATGGAGCCGGACGTCGTCGCGCTGGTCGACACGTTGCTGGATCGAATGGAGGCGCAGCGCGATGTCGATCTGATCAGCGACTACGCCGCCGCCGTGCCGGTCGAGGTGATCGGCAACCTGTTGCGCGTGCCGCGTGAGGATCGAGGGCCGTTGCGAGGCTGGTCACTCGCGATCCTGGGCGCGCTCGAGCCTGTGCCGGCCACTGCGCAGCTCGCGGCCGGCAATCGTGCGGTCACGGAGTTCTGTGCTTATCTGCGCGAGCTGATTGCGGATCGGCGCAAGCACCCGCGCGGCGAGGATGATCTGCTCACGCGTCTACTCGGCGACGACCAGCTGACGGAAACGGAGCTCGCGCAGAACTGCGTGTTCCTGCTCAACGCAGGTCACGAAACGACCACCAATCTCATCGGCAACGGCCTGCATCTGCTCCTCACGCACGCGGACGCGCTGCAGCGGTTGCGCGATGAACCGCAGCTGATCGCAACGGCGGTTGAGGAATGTCTACGCTTCGAGAGCTCGAATCAGCTCGGCAACCGTCTCGTCGTCGAGCGCACCGTTGTGCGCGACGTCGTGCTCGAAGCGGGCACGTATCTGACGCTGTGTATCGGCGCCGCGAATCGCGATCCGGACGAGTTTGCCGATCCGGATCGGTTCGATATCGCGCGACAACCGAACCGACATCTCGCGTTTGCCGCCGGCGCGCACGCCTGCGCCGGAATGGCCGTTGCGCGTCTGGAAGGCCGCGTCGCAATCGCTCGCGCGGTGTTGCGCTTCCCGGCGCTGCAACTCGTTGGCGAATCGGTGCGCGGACGCCGCGCGCGATTCCGGGGATTCACGTCGGTGCCGGCTCGCGTCGGCTAGCGTTCAGTCCGCCGCGGCAACTGCCGCACGCTGCGGGCGGCGGGTCAGCCACACCAACGCGATCATCACGACGCACAGCCAACCGCTGATCCAGAAAAAGTCGAGGGCGGACTTGAGGTACGCCTGATTGGCCAGCGTGCGCGCCAGCACGCCGATCGACTGCAGATCGTTGAGTCCGAGCCCGTGCAACGTGTCGAGCGCGCGCTGCAACGGAACGTCGTAGACGCTGCTGGCTTCGGCGAGCCGGCTCTGATGGAACGCGGCATGGCGATCCCAGAACGTCGTGACGATCGAAGCCGCGAACGCGCCAGCCGTGATGCGCATGAAATTCGAGAGCCCCGAGGCGGCTGGCAGCCGCTCCGGCGCAACGCCGTCCAGCAGGATGCTGAGCATGGCGATGAAGAACAGCGACATGCCGATGCCCTGTACCAGCAGCGGCATCACATACGCCGAAAAGCTGGCGTCGGCGGTGTAGCCGGCTCGCATGAAGTAAGACACGGCGAAGCCGGCAAAGGCGATGGACGCGAACAGGCGCGCGTCGAATTTATCCAGGTACCTGCCCACGAGCGGTGAGATCAGCAGCGCCACCACGCCGCTCGGCGCAGCGACCAGGCCGGCCCAGGTCGCCGTGTAGCCGAGCCAGCTCTGCATCCACAGCGGTTGCAGCACCACCGAGCCGAAGAAGATGGCGTAGCCCAGGCAGAACGCCGCGCAGCCGACGGCGAAGTTGCGATTGCGGAACAGGCTCAGATCGACGATTGGATGCTTCTCGCCGAGCTCCCAGATGACGAACGCGATGAAGCCCACGGCAGCGATGACCGCCTCCGCCTGGATCAGCGGCGAAGCGAACCAGTCGCGATCCTTGCCGGTGTCCAGCATGAGTTGCAGTGCGCCGACCCACACCACCAGCAGGCTCAGGCCGACGATGTCGATCTTCAGCTTGCGCGTCGGCGTCTCCAGGTGCTTCAGGCCCTGCCAGCACACGAAGGCACAGAACGCGCCGATCGGGACGTTGATGTAGAAGATCCACGGCCACGAATAGTTGTCCGAGATGTGGCCGCCCAGGATCGGTCCCATGATCGGCGCGACCAGCGTGGTCATCGACCAGATCGCGAGCGCGGCGCCCTTGCGATGCGGAGGGAAGATCGTCAGCAGCAGTGCCTGTGAGCCGGGAACCATCGGTCCGGAGACCAGGCCCTGCAGGATGCGGAAGACCACGAGCGAAGACAGGCTCCACGACACGCCGCACAGGAACGACGCAATCGTGAACATCAGCACGGAGGCGACGAACACCTTGACGACGCCGAAGCGCTGCATGAGCCAGCCGGTCAGCGGCACCGAGATGCCGTTCGCCACGGCGAACGAGGTGATGACCCAGGTGCCCTGGTCGCTGGAGACGCCGAGATTGCCGGCAATGGTGGGAATCGAAACGTTCGCGATCGTGGTGTCGAGCACCTGCATGAACGTGCCGAGCGCGAGCGCGGTCGCGACGAGTGCCCGCGAGCTGCCGAGATCCGGCGTTGCCGTTGCAGCCGTCGCACTCACGGCGTGCCGCGTCCCGTGCCGTGCGTGCCGCTGTTGCTGGTGATGATCGCGGCGATCTGCCGCTCGATCGCGCCTTCGCGGTCTTCCCCGGGGACGAGCTTGCGGGGCGTCTCGCGAATCTGCTTCGCGACGAGCGGGCCCGAGGTGTCGTGTAGATCGATGCTCGCCTTCATGGACAAGCCGACGCGCAGCGGATGGTCGACGAGCTCCTTGGGATCGAGCGCGATGCGCACCGGTACGCGCTGCACGATCTTGATCCAGTTGCCGCTCGCGTTCTGCGCCGGCAGGACTGCGAACGCGCTGCCGCTGCCCGCGCCCAGGCCGGCAATGTGACCGTGGAAGGTCACGTCGTCGCCATAGAGATCCGCGTGCAGCTCGACCGGCTGACCGACGCGCATGCTCGACAACTGCACTTCCTTGAAGTTCGCGTCGACCCAGGCGCCGGAAAGCTCGACCACTGCCATCAGCGGCGCGCCGGGCGCAATGCGGGTGCCGATCTGCACGGTGCGTCGCGCGACGGTGCCCTCGGCGGGCGCGACGATGGACGTGCGGCTCAGATTCAACGCAGCCTCATGCATCCGGGCCGCGGCGGCCAGCACCTGCGGATGCTTCTCGAGTGTCGTGTCGTCGACCTGTGCGCGCACGCTCGCGAGTGACTCTTCGGTTGCGGTCAGGGCCGCCTGTAGTTGCGCGACCTGATCGCGCGAATGCTGGAGCTCTTCGGCGGACACGGCGCCGCCATCGCCGGCTTCCTCGCGCCGTTTCACATCTGCGTGCGCGGCGTCGAGCAGCAGGCGGCGTTCGCGCAGCTGCGCCCGCAAGCCGTCGGCCTGCGAATACAGCGAGCGGACTTGCCGCACCGTGCGCGCCAGTTCGGCCTGCGCTGCCGCCAATGCGATCTGCGCATCGGCGCGGTCGAGCTCGACCAGGACCTGACCGCGCTCGACGTGCTGCGTGTCGTCGACGAGCACGCTGCTCACGGTGCCGGTGACTTCGCTGGTGATCTGCATGACATCGGCGGCGACGTAGGCGTCGTCGGTCGATTCGTAGAAGCGGCCGTGGAAGAACTGGTACGCGGCATAAGCCACGCCCAGCACGAGGACGACAGCGCCGAGGATCAGCAGCCGTTGCCGGCGCTTGCTCGTGGCGGATTCTTCAGTAGCGGCGGGTTCAGGCGTGCTCATCAGGGGGCTCCGGCGCCGGCCGCTGCGAGCGGCGCGGCAGGATCGAAACTGCCGCCCAGCATGAGCAGCAGATTCATGCGGGCGAGAAGGCGATTGCTATCTGCGGTAACCAGGGCGCGGCGTGCATCGAGCACTCGTGACTCGGCATCGAGCACGATGATCTGCGTCGTCAGGCCCGCGGCGTAGCGACGTTCGGCAAGCTCATGCGCACTGCTCGCTGCGTCCAGCGTTGCGCGCACTTCTGCGATCTGCTGCGTGAGCGAGGCGTTGAGGGTGACCTGATCCGAAGCCTCGCGCACGGCATCGAGTACCGCGCCGTTGTAGCTTGCTGTCGCGGCGTCGAGTTCGGCCGTCGCGCCTTTGTAGGCAGCGCGCAGACGCTGCGCGTCGAAGATCGGCAGGTGAAAGGCCGGACCGATGCCGTAGATGCGGCTGCCGCTCTCGGTGAGCTCTTCGAGGCCAATGGCCTGCATGCCGACGAGCGCCGTCAGCGAGATGTTCGGATAGAAGGCCGCGTGTGCGGCGGCGCGGCCCGCGGTTGCCGCCTCGACGCGTTCGCGCGCTGCCAGCACGTCCGGGCGGTGAGCGAGCAGATCGATCGGCAGCTGGTCGGGCAGGGGCAACGTCGCATCGAGCGTAAGTTTCGGCCGGCTGAGCTGCGCGTACCGGTCGGCACCGGTGCCAATCAACGCTGCAAGTCTGTGGACTGCGATGTCGCGTGCAGCTTCGGCCTGCAGCCGCAGCGCCCGCGCCTGCGGGACTGTTGACTGAGCGATCTTCAGCTCGATCTGCGTATCGAGGCCGGCGGCGGTTCGTTGCTGAGTCAGCTTGAGCAGCTGTTCGCGCTGTTCCTGCGTCCGCGTTGCGATATCGACCAGCTCCCATGACCTGTAGAGATCGACGTACGCCTGGGTGACCGCGCCGGCGAGCGCGAGCCGCGCCGATGCGACATCCAGCGCGCTGGCGACGGCCTGCGAGCGTGACTGACGGATCAGTGCCGCCTGCCGGCCCCAGAAGTCGATGTCCCAATGCATGTTCGCGGTCGCCTGACCGATCCACATGGTTTGGCCCGCGAAAGGCGGCGGGATGTAGTAGTTCTCGGAGAAACGCTGCCACGTCTCATCCGCGTCGATTGCGAAGCGCGGCTGGTTGGCGGCGACGTCGCTCTGCACACGTGACTGCGCCAGACGCACGCGCGCCAACGCCTGTGCAAGGGTCGGACTGTCACGCAGTGCCTCATCCATCAGCGCATCGAGCTGCGGATCGTTGAATGCCTTCCACCAGTCGACATCGATTGGCTGCAAGGGCGACCCGCCCTCGAGACCGAGCGATTGCTGCTCGATGAGCGTGCCGGCCGGGTCCTCGCGCTGGGGCAGCACGCAGCCGGCGAGCAAGGCTGCGAGCAGCATGCAACCGACGACTCTCATGACGCAGCCTCGCGCGCTTGCTCCATCTCGCGCAGGCTCGCGATCAGCTTCTTCAGCAGCCGCATGAACTGCTCGAACTCAGCCTTGCTGAAGCCGGCGAGGGCGGTGTTGAGGCGCTCGACCACGAGGGGCGTCAGCTCGGTCGTCTTGCGCCGGCCTGCCGCGGTGAGCTGCAGCTGCACGACGCGCCGGTCCTCCGTGCTGCGTTGCCGTTCCACATAGCCCCGTTCCTCGAGCTGGTCGAGGAGCCGCGTCAGTGCGCCGGTGTCGTGCCACATGATCTGGCACAGCTCCGACGAGGTGCTGACGCCCTCGCGCATCTTCAGCAGCACGATCCATTGGATGAAGCTGATGTCATGCCCTGCGAACGCCGCGGTCGCGGCGTCGTGCATCAGGGCATGACCGAGCTTCATGAGATAGCCGACGCTTTCCGCCGAGCTGAAGGTCCGCACGTCGTAATGCTTCGTTGCCATGAAATAATTGCCAAGGCAATGGTTGCCGAGGCAGATAATTTGCGACAGGCCGCTTGCCGCTGTCAAGCTGGGCAGCCCGCCCATGAAGATGTTGTAATGCTTTACCGTGCTGATCCTGAATCACGCCGATCTGCTCGACCTGCTGCCGGCGACCCGCATCATCGAGGCCGTCGCGAGCGGCGTTCGGGCGCTGCCAGCCGGGGAGGCGGCGATACCCGATCGCGGCCATCTTCACTGGCAGGGGACGACCCTGCTCACGATGCCTGCGGGCAATCGCGCGTTCCTCGGAATCAAGTGCGTTGCCGTGACACCCGCAAATGCGCAGCGCGATCTGCCTGTCACGAATGGCGCCATGCTGCTGCTGCATGCCGATACGGGCGCGCCGCTTGCCTTGATGAACGCAGCGGCGCTGACATGCCAGCGGACTGGCGCCGTCGGAGCGCTCGGCGTGCAGTACATGACGCCCGGCGCGACGGACTCGGTTGGTATCGTGGGAGTCGGCGTGCAGGGGCTGTGGCAGGCAATCTTCGCCTGTGCAGTACGTCCGATCCGGACGATATTCTATGTTGCTCGCAGGGATGAAGCGGCCAGGCGCTTCGAGAGCGAGCTCGCGTCGCGCTTGCCTGACGTGCAGCGCGCTCGCTGCGCCGATGCGCACGAGCTTCTGAAGCGCACGAGCCTGGTAATCACGGCAACCACTGCGTCCTCGCCCGTGCTTCCCGATGAGCCGGAGCTGCTCGAAGGCAGGCATTTCATCGGCATCGGCTCCTTCAAGCCGAGCCAGCAGGAACTGCCGACATCGGTCTGCCGCATCGCCGGCCATCTGGCGATCGACTCGCCAGCCGCCTTGCATGAGACAGGCGACGTGATCCGGCCGCTCGAAAGTGGGGCTCTCCGGGACGCCGATGTCTTTCACATTGCCGAGCTCGTCACCGGCCGGCGCACGATCGACATCAATCGAACGACTGTCTTCAAGTCCGTGGGGATGGCTCTGTATGATCTCTACGTCGCGGCCGCCTTCTACGAATGCGCCGTCGCGAACGGTATCGGCGCACATCTGGACTTTTGATGCTGACCGAGTTGCATGAATTGAACAGCCGCTGGTTTCAGGCGTGGCTGGAGAAGGACGCCGCGACCGTCGAGCGGCTGATGGCCCAGGACTACGTCTACATCGCTCCGAGCGGCAGGGTCCTCGATCGCCAGGCGATCCTGGCGATCATTCGTGCACCGAGCTACCGCCTCGATCGATTCGCGCGTACCGATATCGAGGTTCGTGCCGTCGGCGATGCAGCGGTGGTGATGCGGGACCGCCGGCAATCGGCCGGCTCGTTCGATGGTGCCGCCTTCAGCGAGGAGCATCGCGGTGTGATGGTCTGGGCGAAACACGCGGGCGAATGGCGACTCGTGATGGAGCAGTGCTCCTTCGACAGCAAATAGTCGCCGGTCGATCGCCGCGCTATTGCGTCGGGCGCGACGCGGCCCGAGCCAGCAGCGCCGAGTCGAGCACGCTCACCGCGCGGACCTGGTAAGCCTCGGCTTTTGGCACGGAGAATCCCGGTTTCGCTGCATCGAGGTATTTGCGCGCAGCCGGGTAGTCGTGGCGCGCGAAGGCAATCTGCGCCTTCGCGAGATCGAGGTTGGCGCCCCAGTTGGGATCGCCGGCGAGGGCGGCGACGTTCTTCGGATCGACTCCCTCGAGGAGCGTAGCCGCGGCGTCGACGCGCTCCCCTGCGATGAGGCACGCAGCCCGCGTATAGGCGACCGCCTGAGTGAGCGCAGCCGCAGGTCCAAACGCCGCGAGCGCATCATTGTAGGCGGCCTCGGCATTCTGCAGACCTTCTTTCACTCGCGTTGCGCGGCACTGCGCCGTCGCCGAGTCGGTCAGCGTTGCGATCGCGTAGAACGTCTGCCTTCCCTGTTTCGCCACCGCGAGCCGATGGGCCTCCAGGCCGTCGCGGATCGCCTCATCCCATTGTTCGAGGGAGCCATGCGACTGCGCGCGCGTGGCCAGGAGCTGCAGCGTCATCTCGTTGTCGGGGCCGAGCGTCTTCACCATCTTTTCCTGCAGAGCGTCCGCTTCCTTGATCGCGGCGGCAAACTCGCGCTGGATCATCAGAGCCTGCGTGAGATTCATGCGTACCCGCAGGCCTTCGGCGCTGTCCGGCCCGTTCAGCCGGTCGTAGCCGGCGATGAGCTCGCGGAACAGCACCTCGGCGGTCCTGCCGTCGCCGAGCCGGATGAACGAGAACGCCTGCCGCTGCTTGAAAGCGAGCCGCGTCTTCAGGTCGAAGAACTCCGGCAGGCGCTCCGCACCTTCGGCGGCGAGCCGGAACTGCTCGGAGGCAACGGGCAGATCGTTCTTGATCAGCGCCACCATGCCGCGCGATGAGGCCAGCCACGCGGCGACTTCCGGGCGCAGCGTGCCCAGGCGCGCGATGAGCGCTTCCTGTTCCGCGAGCTGCTTCTCCGCAGATTCGAGCGTACCCGCGCGATACGAACGAGCTTCCATCTGTAACCGCTGTAACCGCGCAATGATCGCATCCTGCGACAGCGCGCCGTCCGCCTGCTCCCAGAGTTTTGCCGCGTGCACGTACTCCGCGCTCGCGTCGTCCCAGTCGTTGCGGCCGTCGAACGCTCGCGCCATCGTCTGGTGCAGGCGCGCCGCGACCGCAGGTTCGAAGGCGAAGCGTTGATCGATGTCGCCGGAGGCTGCCTTGATCGCGCCGACCAGACTCTCATCGGGTTGACCGCTTCGATACGGGCTGCTGCGCGCCAGCAGGTCTTCGCCGAGGAAACGACTCACGGATTCGGCGATGGCGCTCTCACGTTCGGCGCGATTGCGTTCCTGCATCGCTTGCCAGGCGAGGTACAGGCTGACGCCCGCGCCGAGCACGAGCGCACAAGCGGCTGCCGCAATCCAGGGTTTGCGAGCGCGCGCCTGATCCAGGCGCTGTTCCGCGGCGCGTGCCCGCACGTCGGCGGCGCGCAGTCGCTCTTCCTCGGTTCGTCGCTCTTCGAGATGGCGCAGTCGATCCGCCAGTTCGGCGGCACTCTGCAGACGTCGCGCAAGATCGCCGGCCGCTGCGGCCGCGATGTCCTGGCGCAGCAGAGGATCGGCGATGTCTGCCTCCCAACCGGGAGTGAGTGGTTTGCGGAAATCGCCGACCAGGAACTGATACAGCATCACGCCCAGCGCGTACACGTCGCTGCGCACTGTTGGCGGTGCGCCGGTGAGCAGCTCGGGCGCGAGATATAAAGGAGTGCCGCTGCCCGAGTCGCTGAGCACGCTGGCCGTCATGGTCAGTCCAAGCTGCGTGATGCCCAGCTCCGCAAGACGTTCGGGCTCCAGCAGGCGGCTGCTGCCGAAATCCGTGACTTTCACCAGCCAGCCGTCGGGCGGTGTCGCTGCCACGAGCACGTTCGTGGGCTTGAGATCTTTGTGCAGCACGCCGACGCTATGCGCGGCAGTAACGCCATCGACAACGTGCAGGAACATCTCGATACGCTGCTGCGGCGACAGTCGCGCAAGGCGACCGTCGGTCTCGGCCCACTCGGCGAGATTCTGACCGCCGTACTCGTACTCGAGGAAGAACGGCGGCGTCTCGAAATTCCAGTCGAGCAGCCGCGCAAAGAACTGCTGCTCGCCAAAGTTCTCGCGCAGCAGTCGCGACAGCGTCGCTTCTCGCTTGAGGCCCGCGAGGCTCCCGCCGTCGGGGCTGAACTTGTACACGCGCGGCTCGTGCGTCTTGCCGTGGCGCGCGAGCCAGACTTCGCTCGCCACTGAGCGGCCGATCATCGACTCCAGCACGAAGTTCGGCCGGCCCGGGACGGGTGCGCCCGCCGCCAGTTCCAGGCGGCTGACCCAGCCGCGCCCGACGGCGACGCGCTCGAACGCACCGGCGAAGCGGTAGCCGACGCGCGGCTGCGTGACGATGCGCTCGGCATTCTCGTCGCCGAGCGCGCCGCGCAGCTTGGCGATGGCATTGGCGATCACGTTCTCGACCGTCGGGCGTCCTTCCCAGACTGTATCGAGCAGCTCGTCCTTCGTTACTACTTCACCGGCGTGCGCCAGCAGGCAAGCGAGCATCTCGAGCGGCTTGCGCTGAATCTCGACCGGCAACCCCGACACGCGCAGCTCGAAGCGCGCCTCATCGAACTCGGCCGTGCCGAACCGGTAGCGGAACAGCGGAGCGGCGCGCGCATCGGTGGGGACGTGGGCCATGGGTATCTCGCGATCCGTCTCTTTCGGGACGGTCAAGCCGATTCGAGCATAACGCAACCACATGTTTCCTGCGCGCTTTCCGGCGCGTTAGAAATTGGTTAGCACTCCGTGAGGACGCGCGAGCCGCGATTGGCGCATCTAGCACGCCAGTCGTAAGAAAAACCGACGCAACGATGCGTCACAGCAAAAGGGGAGATCGCGAGATGAGCATCCGAGACGTTCTGTTCTTCGACGCCATGCTGACGCCGAAAGTCGTCACGCTCGTGTACTGGCTGCTGCTGGTCGCCGCGGTGATCGCGGGCCTCGGCTCGATGTTCTACATGGGCTTCCAGTACATGACCTTCGGCACGTTCATGCGGGGCATCGCCATCACCGTCGGCGGCGTCATCGGTGCACGCATCTGGTGCGAGCTCGTCATCGTGCTCTTCAAGCTGAACGAGAACGTCCAGCGCATCGCCAATTCCAAGTAGCCGCACATCCGGAGCGCATCGCCATGAACGCCATCCGCTGCATCTTCATCCGAAGCATCGTCACCTCGAGCCTGGCGCTGGCCCTCGCCGCGTGCGGGGCGAAGGGCGCCGGTCCCGGCGCCGGCAGTGCGCCCGGCGGCGGCACCGGCAAGAGCGCGCAGCCCCGCAGCGGCAATGCCACCGCGGAGGAGGTCGCCGAGGAAATGCGCGGCGACGTGCGTTGTCCGGCGCGCATCGAAACCAAGCCGCGCGACGCCAAGGCGCCCGTCGATGACGTGCTCGGCGTGCGGCCCGGCATGACGTACGAAGAAGCGGCGAACCTCGTGCTGTGCACCAACGACCTGATGGTCGTGACGGCGGACGGCCGCGGCTTCCAGATCCAGACGTACGGCGAGACCTTGCGGCAAGGCTTCAGCGCGCGGCTCGCGCAACCGCGCGTGGAGAAGACTTCGAAGCAGATCATGATGGAGATGCAGGACTACACGATTGGCCGCAGCGGCAATCGCGTCAGCGAAGACATGAAACCCGGCGACTCGAAGTGGTACGTCGGCACGATCGGCCTGCCCGGCAAGGAGCGCGTGATCAACGCGGCGCGCGAGGAATGGTTCGCGGAGGGCCGCAACCCGACGATGGAGAGCGTCGAGCAGGCCCTGCTGAAGAAGTACGGAACGCCCACGCGCAGCCAGCCGCCGGCCGGCGGCCAGAAATACATCACCTGGGCGTACGACACGTTCGGCCGCCCGATCACGGAGACTTCGCCGCTCTTCAATCGGTGTACGGGCGTGGCCGATCCCGATGGCGGCGCGAACTTCTCGCCGGACTGCGGCGAAGTCGTGACCGCGACCATTTTCTCGATGCCCGACAACCCTGCGCT
>DATEML010000342.1:0-5231 GCA_035275585.1 Steroidobacteraceae bacterium
ACTACTACTTGCCGCCGGTCGTGACCGGCACGCGGCTGAGCAACTGAGCGAGCGCGTCGAAGCTGGCCGGCTTCACGAGGTGCGAATCGAAGCCCGACTCGCGCGAACGCTGCACGTCCGAGCTCTGACCCCAGCCGCTCAGCGCGACCAGCATCATGCCCTTGCCCCACGCTGCGGAGCGGATGCGGCGCGCGGCTTCGTAGCCATCGAGGACGGGCATGCCGATGTCGAGCAACGCGAGGTGCGGCTGGCACTTCTCCGCGAGCGCGAATGCTTCCGCGCCGTTCGCGGCCTTCCACACTTCGTGACCGTCGCACTCCAGCAGCAGCGCCAGGCTCTCGAGTGCGTCCGGATTGTCGTCGGCCACCAGGATGCGATGCCGCGCCTGCGCCGCGGCGTTGTTCCTGGCTGCGAGGACTGCCGCAGCGGGCAAACTGTCCAGCAGCGGAATTCTCACAACGAACTCGCTGCCTTGGCCGACGCCGGCGCTGCGCACGTCGACTTCTCCCGAATGCATCTCGACCAGCTTGCGCACCAGCGCGAGGCCGATGCCGAGCCCGCCGGGCGTGCGATCGTCGGTCGTCTCCAGGCGCGAGAACAAGTTGAACAGCTTCGCCTGCGAGCCCGGCGCGATGCCGATGCCGTTGTCCTTGACCAGGAACTCGACGAAGCCACCGTCGCGCCGCACGCTCAAGTGGATGCGGCCGCCGTCGTTGGTGTACTTGGCGGCGTTGTTGAGCAGGTTGCCGAGGATCTGCACGAGGCGCGTGAGATCGCCGCGCACCATGAGCGAGCCGTCGGGGCAATCGATCGACAGCTCGTGGCGGTGCTCGGCGATCATCGGCTGCAGCGCTTCCACTGCGCGCGCGATGATCGTCTCGCTGCGCACCGGTTCCTGAGCGAGCCTGATCGTGCCGCGCGTGATGCGTGAAATGTCGAGCAAGTCGTCGACCAGTCTCGTCAGGTGCATCGCCTGGCGGTCGATGACGTCGCGCGACCACTTCAGCTTCGGGTTGTCGATCGGGAAGCGCGACATGATCTCGACGGCGTTGCGGATCGGCGCCAGCGGGTTGCGCAGCTCGTGCGCCAGGATCGCGAGGAACTCGTCCTTGTGGCGATCAGCCTCCAGCAGCAGCGCCTCGGCCCGTGCGCGCTCGGCGATCTCGGCCTGCAGCGCCTCGTTCGACGCGGCCAGCTCGGTGTTCGCCTTCTGCAAGTGCAGGTTGAGCGCTTCCAGCTCGCGCGTCTTTTCCGCCTGCAGCGTCGTGTTCGCCTGCTCCAGCTGCTCGTTGGCGTCGGCGAGACTGCGATTGAGCTTCTGCAGCTCCAGGCGCTGGCAATACAGCTCGACCAGTACCGTGACCTTGCTGCGCAGGATCTCGGGCACGACCGGGATCGAGACGTAGTCGACCGCGCCGAGCTTGTAGCCCTTGAGGCGATCGAACTCCGAGTCGTGCACGCCGGTAATGAAAATAATGGGCGTGCGCTCGAAGCGCGGATGATCGTGGATCATCGCCGCCGTTTCGAAGCCGTCCATGCCCGGCATGCTGACGTCGAGCAGCACCAGCGCGAACTCGTCCTTCATCAGGCGCGCCAGCGCCTCGACGCCGGAGCGCGCGCTGATCAGGTTCTGGCCGAGCTCGCCGAGGATCGTTTCGTAGGACAACAGGCGCGCCGGCTGGTCGTCGACCAGCAGGATGTTCACCTTGTCGGTGCGAGCGCGCAGCAGGCGCGTGTTCAGCCCGACGTTGTCGTGCGTTACGGTCATGCGTTCAGCGGTGTAGCCACATCCTGACGAGCGAGAGCAGCTGCTCGGTGTTCACCGGCTTCGCGACGTAGTCCGACGCGCCGGCTTCCAGGCATTTCTCGCGATCGCCCTTCATCGCCTTGGCGGTGAGCGCGATGATCGGCAGCAGGCGGAACTTCGGGTTGCTGCGGATCCGCCGCATCGTCTCGTAGCCGTCCATCTCCGGCATCATCACGTCCATCAGCACGAGCGCCAGGTCGTCGGTCGCCTCGACCAGGTTGATCGCGTCCTGGCCGTTGGTCGCGCTGATCACCGCCATCTTGTGCCGCTCCAGCAGACTGTTGAGCGCGAAGATGTTGCGGATGTCGTCGTCGACCACCAGCACCTTGCGATCCTGCAGCGGCTCGTCCGACTGGTGCAGCGTCTCGATCATGCGCTGCTTGGCGGGCGGCAGATCGGTGATCACGCGATGCAGGAACAGCGCGGTCTCGTCCAGCAGCCGCTCGGGCGAGCGCACGCCTTTCAGCACGATGCTCTTGGCCTTCTGCCGCAGCTCCTCTTCCTCGGCAGTCGACAGCTCGCGGCCGGTGAAGACGACGATCGGCGTGTCGCGCAGCCGCTCCTCCTGCTGGATGCTCTCCATCAGCTCGAAGCCCGAGACGTCGGGCAGGCGCAGGTCGAGCACGATGCAGTCGAACGTCTTTTCCTTCAGCGCCTCGAGCGCATCGGCGCCGCTGCCGACCGCGGTGATCTTCACGTCGTCGAAGCCGATCAGCTCGGCGATGCTCATCTGCTCGGTCGGATCGTCCTCGACCACCAGCAGCTCGCGGATGCGCGGCGCGGCGAACTCCTTGATGCGATGGAGCGCCGCCTCCAGCCCTTCGGTGGTGGCCGGCTTGTTCATGAAGGCGAACGCGCCGCGCTCCAGGCTGTACTGGCGCTCCTCCTCGACGGTGAGGATCTGCACCGGGATGTGACGCGTCGCGGTGTCGCGCTTCAGCTGGTTGAGCACCGTCCAGCCGAGCATGTCGGGCAGGAACACGTCGAGCGAAATCGCCGTCGGCCGGTGTTTGCGCGCGAGGCTCAACCCTTCCGCGCCGGTCTTGGCGACGATCGCCTTGAACTCCGTGTCGCGCGCGAGGTTGAGCAGCACCTTGGCGTAGTGCGGATCGTCCTCGATGATCAGCAGCACGCGGTCGTCGGGCTGCAGCTGCTCGCGGTCGTCGTTGAGCTCCTCCACGCGGGCCGGCAGCGCGATCGGCTGGAAGATCGGCTTCACGTCGCGGCGGCCGGAAACTGCCGGCCCCTGCAGGTAAGCCGAGCCCATGTAGCCGATCGGCAGGTAGAGCGTGAACGTGCTGCCGGCGCCGGGCACGCTCGTCAGCTTCAGCTCGCCGCCGAGCAGGTGCGCGAGCTCGCGGCTGATGGCCAGGCCCAGACCGGTGCCGCCGTACTTGCGCGCGGTGCCGGCGTCGGCCTGCTGGAACGCCTCGAAGATGATCTTCTGCTTCTCCGGCGCGATACCGATGCCCGTGTCGGTGACCGCGAACTCGACCACCGAGGCGGCCTGAGTGAGCACCGGGTGATCCGCGCTCCAGCCGCTCTGCGCCACGCCTACGTGCAGCCGCACGCTGCCGTGCGAAGTGAACTTGAAGGCGTTCGACAGCAGGTTCTTCAGGATCTGCAGCAGGCGCTTGGAGTCGGTCGTGATGTGACGACCGACGCTCGCGTCGAAGTCCGTGACGAACGACAGCGTGCGCGCCTCGGCCTCGTGGCGGAAGTTGCGCTCGATGGTCTCGCGCAGGTGCGTGAACAGCAGGTCTTCCGACTCCACCGTGACCGTGCCGGATTCGATCTTCGACAGGTCGAGGATGTCGCTGATCAGGTTCAGCAGGTCGGTGCCCGCGCCGTGGATGGTCTTCGCGAACTCGACCTGCCGCGAGCTCAGATTGCTGTCGGCGTTGTCGGCCAGCTGCTGGCCGAGGATCAGGATGCTGTTGAGCGGCGTGCGCAGCTCGTGCGACATGTTCGCGAGGAACTCGGACTTGTAGCGCGAGGTGAGCGCCAGCTCCGCGGCCTTTTCTTCCAGCGCGCGGCGCGCCAGCTCGATTTCCTGATTCTTGCGCTCCACTTCCGCGTTCTGCTCGGCGAGCAGCCGCGCCTTGTTCGCCAGCTCTTCGTTGGTCTGCTGCAGCTCTTTCTGCTGTGCCTGCAGCTCGCCCGCCAGTTCGTGCGACTGCTTCAGCAGGCGCTCGGTGCGCATCGTCGCCTCGATCGTGTTGAGCACGACACCGATCGAGCCCGTGAGCTGCTCGAGGAACGCCAGGTGCGAGGCGGTGAAGTCGTGCATCGAGGCGAGCTCGATGACGGCCTTCACCTGGCCTTCGTACAGCACGGGCAGTGCGATCAGGTTGCGGGCGCGCGCCGCGACCAGGCCGCTGCGCACGTGGATCGCCTCGCGCGGAATGTCGTTGACCAGGATGCGGCGGCCGTCGGCGGCACACTGCCCGATCAGCCCTTCGCGCAGCGCATAGCGACGCGGCTCCTCGGCGTCCGTCTGCGCATCGGCGTAGTTCGCCAGTTGCTTGAGCATCGGCCCGCGCTCGTCGAAGTCCATGATGTAGACGATGCTCTGCTGTGCGTTCACCAGCGGCGCCAGCTCGGCGAGCAGCATCTGGCCGACCGTCACGAGGTCGCGCTGGCCCTGCATCATGCGGCTGAACTTCGCGAGGTTGGTCTTCAGCCAGTCCTGCTCGGTGTTGCGCTCCGTGGTGGCGCGCAGGTTGCCGATCATCGCGTTGATGTTGTCCTTCAGCTCGGACACTTCGCCGCGCGCATCGACCTGAATCGATCGGGTGAGGTCGCCCTTGGTGACGGCGGTGGCGACTTCGGCGATGGCGCGCACCTGCGTCGTGAGGTTGGCCGCGAGCAGGTTCACGTTTGCCGTGAGGTCCTTCCACGTGCCGGACGCACCGGGCACGTTCGCCTGGCCGCCGAGCCGGCCTTCGACGCCGACCTCGCGCGCCACCGACGTCACCTGGTCGGCGAATGTCGCGAGCGTGTCGGTCATGCTGTTGATCGTCTCGGCGAGCGCCGCCACTTCGCCCTTCGACTCCACCGTCAGGCGCTGGCGCAAGTCGCCGTTCGCGACCGCGGTCACGACTTTCACGATGCCGCGCACCTGGTTCGTCAGGTTGTTCGCCATCGTGTTGACGTTGTCCGTGAGATCCTTCCACGTGCCCGCGACGCCGGGCACTTGCGCCTGGCCGCCGAGCTTGCCTTCGGTGCCGACTTCGCGCGCCACGCGCGTCACTTCGGCCGCGAAGCCGTTGAGCTGGTCGACCATCGTGTTGATGGTCTCCTTCAGCTGCAGGATTTCGCCGCGCACGTCCACCGTGATCTTGCGCGACAAGTCGCCGCGCGCGATGGCCGTCGACACTTCCGCGATATTGCGCACCTGGCCCGTGAGGTTCGAGGCCATCGA